>CAZHUW010000263.1:0-3971 GCA_964535295.1 uncultured Bacteroidota bacterium | reverse complement strand
GTGCACACCGTCAAGGCCCAGACTGAGAGCGATATCGGTACGATCATTTATCAAAACTTTTGTTCCATATCGCGAAGTTATTGCCTGAACCTTCTCGCACAAGCGGAATAATTCCAGCGGCGGCATATCCTTTTCCCTCACTTGAATGGCCCTGAGCCCCGAAGCGCAGGCGCTTTCTATATGATAAAGGAACTTGTCACCGGTAACTTTCTTGCGGTCGGTGATCGCATAAAATCTAAAATCAATTTTCATGGCGCTGGAAAAAATGATATTTCGTAAAAAAGAACATACCGGCAATTCCCGGGATCAGCACATTGCTGAGAAAAAGCATGATCGACGCATTAAAGGCCGCCGATACGGGAATCCCATATTTACCGAAGAAAAAAATAACGGCGCCTTCGCGGACGCCAAGATCCATGACCGCTACCGGAAGAAGCGATTTAGCGAACATGGCCGATGCTCCCGCCGCCATTGCCTCTTCCCACGCCATGCGTGCGAAAGCGTTAATGAAAAGATAAAGCTGAAAAAGTATGATCAATTGAAAGATCATGGAAAAATAAAAGCTCGGCATAAAATGATGTTTCTTGAAATGATCCGAAGCGGATATCAATGAAAATATTTTTTCACGGTAGGGAGCGCGTGCGGCCAGTTTTTTGGACCAATCGATCATTTTCCTCAAATACGAAGGCTGGAAAACCAGTGTCATGATAAAGGCAACAAAGAACACCGACAAGATCAGAAAAATGACCGTTACGAACGGTGAAAATGAAAATTTGAATTCGATCAGATAAAATAATGCGGCAACCCCAAGCACGGCTAGTGCCCATAATGAAAGTGTCTTATCGAGGATCGCCATTCCGGTCAGCTGCGACCTTGACTGCGAACGGATAAAAACCCCTTTACCGATCTCGCCCAAGCGCCCCGGCGTGACCAGTCCGACCGAAAAGCCGCACATCAGCGATGTGAATATCTGCGAGTTGGAGATATTCCGGTCAAGCAGATGAACCAGGTAACGCCATTTGTAAAATTGAATGAAAATGTTCGGTACAGTCATCAGCACGCCCAGGACCAATGGCAACCAGCTGACGTCTTTGAATTCCGCGCGGATCTCCGTGAGCTGGATCTTATTGAAGATGAGAGCAATGATGCCCAGAGTGATCAGTATCTTGATCGCAAAAAACCATCGCTTGCGGGCCGGTTGAATCGGCGCATCCGCCGGGACGGTATCGGATAAATTTTCCTGAATATCGGTACTCATATTTTATTTCAACCAGACGGAGGGATCCTGGACGTCCTGATCCTTGTATATTTCAAAATGAAGAACGTATTTTCCTTCCTCATTCTCGTCAAGGCTTGCGATCACATCCCCTGCATTGAGTTTCTCTTCCTGCGCCACATAAATTTCCGACAAGTGCGCATAGACCGTATAATATCCGCCGCCATGGTCGATCAATAATGTATTGCCCATTCTACGCAGCCACGCAATATGCGCTACATGGCCTTTGGCAACGGCGCGTACGGCGGCATTCTGTGACGCCTGGATCTCGATCCCCGGATTACGCGTTTTAGTTCCGAGAACGGGATTGATCTGGTCGCCGAATTTTTTGATGACCTTGCCGGCAACGGGGAACGGCAGTTTACCTTTATAAAGACTGAATGTTGATTTTTCTACATACTTCGGTTCTTTATACTCGATCTTCTTTTCAGCGCTTTCGGCCTTGAGTTTGTTCTGGCGCTCCCGTTCGAGTTCTTCCTGTTCTTTTTTCTTTCGTTCCAGTTCCGCGATCAGCGAATTCAGCGTTTCAAGATCGTCCTTTCGCTCTTCGAGCATATTATTCAGCAGACGTTTGTCTTTCCGTATTTTAGCCAAAGAGGACTTTCGACGAGCTAACTCGATATCCAGCGCCGCTTTTTCGCTTTTTTTCTCGCTGATAATGTAACGTTGTTGAAGCAATTCCGCCTCGATCATTTCTTTCTGCTGAGCGATCTTATTTTTCTTTTTCCTTAATGTCTGCAGGTCTGTCTTGTCCTGATTGGCTATGATTTTCGCATATTTCAGACGCGCATAAGCCTGAGTCCAGGAATCGGAGGTAAACACATATGCCAGCGGATCTTCTGAGCGGTGTTTGTAGACCTGTACCAGCCGTTGTCCGGTAAGTTTCTTAAGTACGGTCAGTTCACCCTGGGTCGTTTTTAACTGGTCACGAAGGACGGCAATGTACACCTCCGTCAACCCACGCGCTTGTTCCAGTTCTCCCAGCAACTGTTGAAGCAGCCCTATTTTCTGTCCGGCATCATTCAGTTTTTCCAGTTCGTTCTTTTCTTTTTGCGCCTCGGAAACGATCCGGTTCTCATAATTCTTAATTTCTTCTTTCAGTTTCTGTACGTTCTTCCGGTTCTGATTGATCTTTTTTTGCAGATCCTGGGAACGGACAATTGATAAAGAAAAAATTAAAAATAAAAATACAAATAGGAACGGAACTCTGTTATGCATAGACATTATAATCCGAAACGGTTGATTCGATTTCGTCTTCCGGTTTCATAATTTTTCTATTGCCGTCGATGGCCATCGCTTTCAGACGTTCAAAATCGTCAGAAGAGAAAATATCATTTTTGAGCGGATAAATCGATTTATTGGTAAGGAGCGGTTCATCCGGCGGGAAACCGTATTCGGTAACGGCAGTATCCCATTCCGGCGTATTGGGGATCGGCGAGAACGAGGACAGGCTAACCCTGGCACCGAGTTGGTGCACATAATCGATACTGTCCTGCACTTCCTGCGGGGACTGATGCGGCAGCCCCATGATCAGATAGATCACCGCTTCACGCCTGTAAAACCCGGCAGATTCAAGACGCATGAGCGCATTCTCAAGATCCGTATCGTTGACTTTTCTCATCTGCTGCTGCCGGTCCGCATTCTTGGTCTCATAGCTCAAACGGATCGTTTTGAAGCCGCTTCCAACCAGAAGCTCCGCCAGTTCGGTATCGATCAGCTTGGCAAAAAGCCCATTGGGCGTATGGAAACGTACATCCAGTTTTTTATCGATCACCTTCCGCAGGATCGGTTTGATATGTTTATCGGCGTTCACAAAAAGCGCATCATCGTAAAAACTGATGTCTTTGATTCCCCGCCTCGTTGTATAGAATTCAATTTCATCGACAACCTTCTCCGGGTTACGACGTTTGAAAATGTCCGTAAATTCATGCGTCGCACAAAAAGAGCAACTGTACGGACAACCGCGGGAGGTCATCATGGCCGCATAGTCCAGTTTCGGATACAGATGGTACGCCGGAAACGGGTAGTCGTCGTAACCGGTATAGTTTTTTTTGATGGGCAGGCCTGTCACTTCGGAGATGTATTTAAGAACGGATCTTTCCGATTCGCCCTTGAAGACAGCATCGGCGCCGGAGAATTGCTCCGCAAAAGTATGGAACAACGTTGCATAAATTCCGCCCAACAGGATCTTGACGTCCGGAAAAATTTCCCGAGCCATTTGTATCGTTTCATGCACGCCGCGGTACCAATAGGTCATGCCGGAGGTTACAAGGATCATGTCGATATTCTGTTCCCCTTTTATCCGTTCGAGGTTTTTACGCATAACTTCCGGCGACAGGCCGTAGCGTGAATAATGGCGCCGGATATGGCGGAACGCATGCGGTTTTTCCACATTCTCTTTATAAAAATATCCATCGCCGTATTTTTTGGTTCTGGGCGCCACCCGGCCTTGCAATTTCAGTACATCCGGATGCCAACGGTCCATGGCATCCAAAAGCACGATGCCGCATCCGTTCTCTTCCAGCACGGCTGCCAGGTAAAGCAGTCCCAGCGGTTTAAGCCAGAGGTCATATGCGGCAAAATCGTAAATATAAGGGTTGATCAAAAGAAGCTTCGGCTTCTTCATACGTGCGCGGATAAGTGGAATCGTTTTTTCAAATGTAGAGATTTGCCGAGAGATTAGCAAAACGAATTT
>CAZHUW010000262.1:0-4033 GCA_964535295.1 uncultured Bacteroidota bacterium | reverse complement strand
CTCGGCAGATCGAGCCATCCTAGAAAATCACCCCCGATACCCGTGCGGTCCTCGATGACCTTGTGAATTTCATCCACTTTGCTCTGCATCTTCATAATGTCTTTTTCTTTGATAAAATCCAAAATGTAGGTGTAGTCCAACTGAATGTTCTTCACGGCTCACTCCTTGAATGGGTTTTTTGAGGGTATGTTGATTAGTATGGCGTAAATATACGCCCACAAAAACTGAAATACAATTGTTTTGATAGATGCGGGGTGAGCGATTGTAGCAATCTGCAGATTAGGATTTTCCGCATTCAGTCTTGATCATTTAATAACAATCCGGCTTTCAAAGAGAATAACCAATACTAAATGTAAATGCACGTATTTCAGTATTTAATTTCGTCTTAGCCTGAGCAAATTTTTCAAGACTTCGAGCAAAACGTATTTCTGAAAAAAATTCATTGGGTAAATCAAACCCTATGCCCAATACGTAAGAAAAGTCCTTTTTTTTTGCACCCGCGTATAAAGTTTCTAAATTGTTTGTATTAGAGTCCCATTCAACACCATATGGAATTTTTTCTGAATGCACCAAAACTCCAAGATTAGCGCCACCCAAAACATATAAATCATTAAATATTTCCTTATTCAAAACGACAGATAGATACACATAACCCGCATTATATTTGCCTGCATATTCATTATCACCGCTTGAGTTAATTGATCGTATATTTTTTTCAAAATATTTTAATTCATCCCGAATATAAAACTTATTCAAAATTGGTATGCTAATAAACACCCCTATAGCCCCGCCGATATGTCCAGACACGCCGCTTCCGATGAAAGTACCGATCTCGCCGCTAATGCCTTTCTTGAATAGTAACTGCCGTTTCGGTTTTGAGGCGTCTTCCACACGCGCCGTTTCTAATAAGAGTCGTTCTTTTTCCTTCGCAATAAACCTTTTTTCTTTTTCGATCCGTTCTTGCTCCTTCCGCAAGATTAGATCTTGTTGTTTGTTTTCAATCTCAATCTGCTTTGGGTTGATGTGTGCATAATTTTCCTCATTCGCCTTGACGATAATTTTCTTAGAAATAATTTTTCCATCAACTTTAGTAGACACCGTATACTCCCCAATAATTAGATTATTAAAAGTCGCTGGAATTGTTTTGTCGGTTTCGAGCCCGTTCATAATGATTGGAGTACCGCTGATTTCTTCTGAAATGACATTCAGGTTCCCAAAAACAAAACAGTCCGTCGGACAATCGTTGTTATTAGGAGGAAAGTATACGCTTTTTTCAGCTGTAATTCCGAAAGGTTGTTTCAACTGTAACTTATAGGTCCCCGGAATAATATGATCAATCACAAGATTGTTGCCTTCGCCTTTGATACGGCCATTCAGATACAATTTCGTGTATTCAGAATTGCATACGATATTGACAGTTACCGGTTTAAATTCAATCAAGAATTTATTTGTATCACGATTACTAACCTCAATCAATTCTTCAGCAGCATATTCCGCATGATTGATAACATCGTTCCAGCGTAAAGCAATCTTATGTTGACCGACCGGTAAGTCTATTTTGGCTGGTGTATATAAATCAGTTTCTTGATCATCTACCAGTATATGTGCGTTATCATAATTGGAAGTGATCTCAATTGTTATGATGGAATCAGTTTGAGCAAATAAATACGCAGCATTAAACAGCAGTAATATCGTAATTTTTTTCATTGGACCCCCTAAATCTATTATTATCTATGTCAATTTGTCAGAAGTTCCCAAACGTGTACATGGAAAGTCTCTTCTGTCCTCCGACTTGGACGAGAGAGAATTGAGACGAATATAATCTCACAGAATTTCAAAAACAAACGTTTTGAACTTGCAAGGCTTTTTCGTTTGTTATTGGCTGATATTTTGATAAATTCCGCCCACAAAAATAGGACATCTACCATGACAGCAGATACAGTAAACAAAAAAAAATATAACCGCATTAAACTGATCCTGTCGTTAACGGGTACGATCATCGGAGTTGCTTTTATATCAGTAATCGTATGGAGCGGCCTCAGTGTGTCCTTGAGCCGGTATATAGGAACCTTTTTCGAAAACATGTATCTTCAATTAGTCCTTTTCGTCATCGCGATCGGCGTCATGGAGAGCGTGCTGACATTTCCGCTTAATTATTACAGCGGTTATCTTATGGAACATCGATACGGTCTGTCCAATCAGACTTTTTTCCAATGGATGAAAGAAAAACTGAAAGGCACCTTGGTCGGCGCAGTAATCGGACTGCCTCTTCTTTTGATCTTCTACTATTGTCTGAATGTATTTCAGGATTTATGGTGGCTGCCTGTAGCGGTCGTCTTTTTCCTATTCTCCGTTCTGCTTGCGCGGGTTGCACCGACCCTGATCTTTCCGCTGTTCTATAAATTCAAGCCGATCGAGAACGAATCCCTTAGGAACAAACTGCTCCGTCTTTGTTCCGGCGTCAATATGACGATCACGGGGATTTTTGAATTCAACATGAGCAAAACGACCAAGAAGGCCAACGCCGCTTTTGCAGGCATCGGCAGGTCCAAGCGAATCATTCTGGCCGATACGTTGCTCGAGAGTTTTTCGGAAGAAGAGATCGAAGTAGTATTTGCGCACGAGGTCGGACACTATTATCATAAACACATTATCAAAAGTATTTTACTTAGCATCGTCACGATCTTCGCCGGGCTGTATGTTTCAGCTTATGTCTACAAACAATCGCTGCCTGTTTTCGGTTTTACATCGATCACGGACATTGCCGCACTGCCTCTACTCGGGCTGATTTTAATGCTTTTCGGTTTCCTGACAGGCCCGATCAATAATGCTTTGAGTCGAGCGTATGAAAGAGAAGCCGATGCGTACGCTTTGAACCAAACAAAGAATAAGGACGCATTTATCAGCGCCATGCAGCGGTTGTCCGAGATGAATTTAGCCGACGATGAACCGCATCCGGTTGTAGAGTTCTTGTTCTACTCTCATCCGGCCATTTCGAAAAGAATCCTAATGGCAGAGTCATTCAAATTATAGCCACAGATTCACAGATTGGAATCATGAAGTATCCGAAAGACAAATATCCGCTTCAGCAAGAGAGTTATCAAATTATCGGAATTTGCATGGAAGTTCATCGAATTTTAGGAAAGGGCTTGTTGGAGATAGTTTACAAAGATGCCATAGAATACGAATTCAAACAAAAGAATATTCCTTATGAGCGCGAGAAGCAGTTTAAAATCGAATATAAAAACATTGTCCTGCCTCACTTCTTCTATGCTGATTTTGTGGTATTCGATAAGATTATTTTAGAAGTCAAAGCACAAAAAGGAATAGTCGATGAACTTTACAGTTGGGTAATAAATTATTTGGCTGTCTCCAAATGCCCTCTAGGATTGATCGTAAACTTCGGCGAAAATTCAATGGTTACCAAAAGAGTTCTATTTTAATCTGTGAATCAGTGGCAAAGAAATTATGCTTCAACTTGTTAACATAACCGTCGATTTCGGCGGACGCGCACTGTTCCGTGATCTTAACTGGCAGATCAACCGAAAGGACCGGGTTGCACTGATCGGCGCCAACGGGGTCGGAAAATCGACCCTGCTTAAGATCATCAATAAACAATTCCAGCCGACCTCCGGTACGGCCGCACACAATAAGAACCTGCAGATCGGCTATTTGCCGCAGGACGGCCTTCACGCGCATGGAAAGGAACTGCTCCACGAAGTACTTACCGCTTTTGAGGAAGTGCTCACCGTTCATGACAAAATGAAAGAGATCGAGGTCGCGATGACCACGATCGATCATGAATCGGAGACCTTTCACAAGATGATCGAAACGTACGGTAATCTTCAGCACCGTTTTGAGGATCTCGACGGTTTCTCGATCGAGTCGAAGGCGGCAAAAGTGTTGATCGGACTCGGCTTCAAAGAAAGCGATTTCACAAAAATGTGTGAACTCTTCAGCGGCGGATGGCAGATGCGCATTGCGCTGGCTAAATTATTATTACAAAACCCGGATCTGCTTCTGCTGGACGAAC
>CAZHUW010000261.1:0-4074 GCA_964535295.1 uncultured Bacteroidota bacterium | reverse complement strand
CTACTGATCGTAGCCTTGGTGGGCCATTACCCCGCCAACTAGCTAATCAGACGCAACCTCTTCTTGAAACAATAAATTTTTAATGATCTCGACATGCGTCAAAATCACATTATGGGGGGTTAGCTAAAGTTTCCCTCAGTTTTCCTCCATTTCAAGGCAGATTGGTTACGTGTTACTCACCCGTTCGCCACTTTACTCACGATATTGCTACCGTTTTCTCGTTCGACTTGCATGTGTTAGGCACGCCGCCAGCGTTCGTCCTGAGCCAGGATCAAACTCTTCGTTGTCATATATTATTTTATAATATACATAAGAAGAGCTGATTGACTCAATTACTCAAATTGAATTAACGATGTATACTCTCATTTTCAAAAAACATTTTGCGATAACCTGGGTTATCCGCATTTATATTCGGGCTTGCGCCTTACTTTCAATTTTGAAGAACAGCCCTTTTTTCACAAGGGAGAGCAATATATACAAAAACTTGGCTTATTGCAAGAGGAATTTTAAGTTTTTTAAATTTTTGTTCTCAACAACTTATCCACACTTAAAACCTCTTCTTGCGTCCGTTCTCAAACGGGTTGCAATGATACAAAAAAAAGTTACCGATGTCAAGAGTTAAATGATGATTTTTTAAATATTTTGATAGGCGTAGCGAAACGGCGCGGTCTTAACCCATAAGCTTCCATAAAGCTTTGACCAATTTCTCAAGTCCCTCATGGGCAACTGCGGATATCATGAATACGGGCGTGCCGTCCTTCATCTTTGTTTTTTTTGACGGCTTGTCGGTGGTATCAAGTTTGGTCAAAATCACTATGCGTTTACGCTTGAGCAGTTCTTTGTTGAATGATTTCAATTCCTGCTTAAGCGTGGCGTATTCTTTTTCGTAATCCTCGCTCTGCACGTCGATAAGAAAGGCCAGCACTTTCGTTCGTTCAATGTGTTTGAGGAACTGGATCCCGAGTCCTTTGCCTTCGTGCGCACCCTCGATCAAACCCGGAATGTCAGCCATGACCAGACTTTTAAAGTCTGCGACTTTTACAATGCCTAAATTAGGTGTAAGCGTCGTAAAAGGATAATTCGCTATTTTTGGTTTTGCCGCGCTGATAGAGGCTAAAAGCGTAGATTTACCGGCATTGGGAAATCCTACCAACCCAACGTCTGCCACGACTTTCAGTTCCATCCCTATCCGGCCTTCTTCCCCTGCCTCTCCGGGTTCTGCATGACGTGGGGTACGATTGGTTGGCGTCCGAAATCTCCAATTCCCTTTGCCGCCTTTGCCGCCCTTTGCCGCCACAAACCTCTGCCCTTTTTCCACGAGATCGGCAAGAACTTCTTCCGTTTCCAAGCTTTTGACAATGGTTCCCACGGGAACCAAAATGATAATATCTTCCGCATCCTTACCGGTCATATTTCCGCCCTGGCCTTTTCCGCCGCTATCCGCGCGGAATATCCTGTGATGAACGATATCCTGAAGCGTGTGAAGGTTTTCATCGGCCTGAATCACCACATTGCCGCCGCGCCCGCCGTCCCCGCCGTCCGGCCCGCCTTTGGGTATGAATTTTTCACGGCGAAAAGAAATACATCCATCGCCGCCTTTGCCTGCGCGGATGTGAATTTCTGCATAATCTATGAACATGGATGGGATAATTTTTGAATTGAATAGCTTAGAGTGTTTAACCGCATAGTTCGCAAAGTGTTCAAAGAAAACTTGTGACCTTTGCGTGATTTTCTTCGCACCCTTTGCGGTTAGAGTGTTTTCATCGTTTACTAAGCCCCGGAACGGACAGTGTAGGATCGAAATGGCGACGGCACCTGGCTTCATAGACCCCGGAAGCGCCCACCAGCACCCGCTCTTCATTCTGAACAAGCCGTTGGGTATAATTGGCCGGGGCGCCGCAGATAACGCAGATCGCCATCGATTTGGTAATATATTCGGCTACGGCAAGCAATTCCGGCATAGGCTCGAAAGGTTTGCCAAGATAGTCTTTGTCAAGCCCGGCCACGATCACGCGCTTGCCCATATCGGCCAACCGATTGCATATCGTCACGATCGTCGCGTCAAAGAATTGCGCTTCGTCGATACCTATGACCTCGGTTCGGGGATCAACTTTTTCGAGGATCTCTTCCGCTTTTTCAATGGTTTCCGACTTCATGCGCAGATCGCTGTGCGAAACAATATGATCGTCGCTATACCGACTATCAATCTTCGGTTTGAAGACCTGGACGCGCTGACGCGCGATCTCGGCGCGGCGGATACGGCGGATAAGTTCCTCCGATTTCCCGCTGAACATGCTGCCCACGATCACTTCGATACAACCGCTATTCATAGATACAAAACTCATAACCTCTCCTGTTTCCGAATTATTCTAAGGGGATGCAATCTAATATATTTTTCTTCGTTGTGCAAATTTTAATTTGTTTTGAATTCCGTCGTTTTTAAGTGTATTTTTTTTCCGAAAGGACTCAAAATAGAACACAGATGACACGGATAAGACGGATGTTTGTTGTTTTTTTTGTTTCGTATTAATTCTTCTTTATCCGTGGTAATCAGCTAGATCGGTGTCATCCGTGTTCTATTGAATTTGCAATTTCGCCATTTTCATCCATGAAACAAAGAACCATAACCCGCGAAGCCTGTATCTCCGGTACAGGAATTCATACGGGCTGCAAAAGCAACCTAAGATTCCTCCCGTCTGAGGCAAATACCGGTGTTTGTTTCGTCAGAACGGATCTGAATAATTCACCCTCTGTGTCGGCCGAACTGCAGAACGTGTCCAATACGGATCGGGCAACAACGCTTTCATCCGGAAATGCAAGGGTTCGAACCGTCGAACATCTCATGTCTGCCGTTTTCGGATTGGGAATAAGCAATTTGCGAATAGAATTGGACGGCGAGGAGATTCCTATATTGGACGGAAGCAGTAAAGTCTATTGTGACCTGCTGAAATCATGCGGACTAACGGAACAATCTGACGAAGTAAAACATCATATCATCCGGAAAGAATTTTCATTATCAGGCAAAAAAAGCGGCTCTTTGATCAGAGTTTCGCCAAATGATGCGCTTCAAATCACATATCACTTGAATTACGAAGAAAAGATCAAACAAAGCTGCACATATAAGTTCATAACTGAAACCTATGATTCCGAAATAGCACCTGCGCGAACATTCTCTCTGCTTAGCGAATTGGAATACTTGCTGGAAAAAGGCTTACTCAACGGAATCAAAGAGGCGGAAGGGTTTGCCGTTGTTGATGACACTTCCAAGATCAACGAATTCGCAAAAAAATTCGACGTGAATATGAATGAATTCCTGCACACCGGTAACGAACTTTCGATCATCGCGAAAGAAAGACTTCGTTTCCCGAATGAAATGGCACGCCATAAGATCCTCGATATCATTGGTGATCTTGCACTCAGCGGACATTATATTCAGGGGCACATCGAAGCTTTTGGGACAGGACATGCAGAAAATATCGGGTTGATGATGATGCTATTTGGATCAGACCGATCTTTTTGATCTTAATAAAAAAACGAAAGTTCTAAAATATCTGATTAGAAATTTTGATTTGTATTTTTTGCTTTTTAATATTTCATTTTTAAATTCCTACTAAAACTTTGTCGTTTTTATCCCGGCTATACTTCTGAAAGGAACGTGATCCATGAGCCATTCCGCTGTTATCGTAGACGCTATCCGCACACCTATGGGCAAATACGGCGGCGTCCTGTCCTCCGTTCGCCCGGATGATCTGCTCGCAAATCTTTTGAAGACGATCATGGAGCGAAATCAGAAAATCGACGTGAACGCCATCACCGACATCATTGCCGGTTGTGCCAATCAAGCCGGGGAAGACTCGCGTAACGTCGCGCGCATGGCCGCCATCATCGCCGGATTTCCTTTTGAGATAACGGGGCAAACGGTGAACCGCCTTTGCGGATCCAGCATGCAAGCCGTTATGACGGCGGCGACAACTATTCAAAGCGGCTGGGCAGAATTTATCCTCGCCGGCGGCGTCGAGAGTATGTCGCGCGGGCCTATTGCCATGCCCAAACCGGATAAAGCGTTCCCATTCG
>CAZHUW010000260.1:0-4093 GCA_964535295.1 uncultured Bacteroidota bacterium | reverse complement strand
AATAACGACGATATGATGCAGGCGCTCAGGATTAGTCCCAACGATGGAGAAACAAACGTCGCTTTGAGTAAAAACATCACCTTGAATTTTAATGAGCCGATGGTACGGTCGGTTGTTCAAAGGAATTTTCATTTGATGACGACCCAAAAGATGAACGGGATACGGGATTCCATGATGACGTATATAGGCATGATGGGGGTCATGAGCCACGGTGACTCGGTGTCTATTTATGAAGGCATGATGCGGATGATGGACAATAATACCATGCGGGGGATGTTTTCCTGGAATGCGGACTCAACTCAGTGTGTATTTGATCCTGATTCGCTCATGATGGGTAATGTGTCCTATTCGATGCACTTTGGACAAGAGATGATGTCCATGACGGGTATGATGGACGGCGAGGGTATGATGTCCGACGGTAATCACGGAATGATGGGAGATGCCGGAGGTATGATGCACGGTGATATGATGACATCCTTTTCAACCGGAAGCATGATGAAACAAATAAAACCGTAACTGTTTAATTTTTAATAGGGAATGAAAGATGGGGATCATAAACAAAGCGCTTTTGATGGCCGTGATGATAACGGCATTACATTGCGGCCGAGAAGATTTATCCAATTACGATGCTATGACCATAAACCCGGCTAACGAGGAAACGAACGTCAAGCGCGACGCAAGCATCAAGGTTTCGTTCGACCGGTCTGTGGATACCGGCCTGGTAAAAGACAATTTCCATCTTGTGCCGTATCAAAGAATGGAAATGATCATGGATTCTGTGATGAGATCATCATTTTTAATGGATTTAGGCCAATCAGATTCAATGATGAAACGCATGATGAACGATGCGTCGATACCCGGGCAATATCAATGGAACTCCGTCTATACTGAATATTTTTACGATCCAGATTCACTCTTGTCGGTCAATACTTTATATGCTGTTCACTTGGGACGCTCTTTGATGGAAGCAATCTACATGCCTCATAATGAATCGATACATGACATGGAAGAGAATATGGGTATCATGGGTGGAGCTATAATCATTCAATTTACTGTTGGAGAGGAGATTAGTAATGATGGCGATCACGAGAGTCATCATTAGAAAATGGCTTATTTAAAAAAAACCAGATTCTCCGAGGCGTAATTTACAGTTTTATTGCCGTTGGGAAATCAATAACTCAATTACAAAAAAAGAAAAGGATAAACACCTATGTTCAGGCTAAATTTTATTTATGCAACGATTTTGTTCGGCACGATAGTTTTAATCGAAAGCTGCATGGCCCCCGCCATGCAAATTAGAAAAGATAATTTATTGTCCAAGGAAGTAAACGTTGTAGCTTCCGGAAAAAAGAAAATCGAAGCGGGAAGATACTACACGGTATATCGAAATGAAGCTTCTCAAATGATGTCATCGGGAGGACATGCCGGCCATGGCGGACACGTTCATGATTCAGGAACATCTCAAATGGTTAAGAAAATCGTCGGCATGGTCCGCGTAACCAAGGTATTAGATGATAATACGGCCAGTGCGGAAATTGTCAACGGAGATGTACAAGACGGCGATGCCGTAGAAGAATAATGTATTGTCTGAGGTCGACATATGAAATCATTCAATAAGACCGTAATATTTACCCTGTTGCTGGTATTGCCGTGCGTTATTTTATTTGAAATAGACGCCAAGGGTTATTTTGTGCCACGATCGATTTTTGTTGCCGTGGTTTTATTGTCGATCGGCGGTTTAATTATTGCAATCCTTCGGAGCCGTGAAAAAAGAGTCGAGCCTGTAAAGCCAATCAGAAATGAAGAAGCAAAGAAATTTGCCGTCAAACCGACTTTTTTTCACCTATTTCTACCGAAAGGTACTTATTTATCCGAGCACGGCCAGCACCTGGTCTATGTGGGCAAACTACTGGATCGAGCAGACAAAGTCTTTCAAAAGATTTATAATGAATTTGACCGAACCGGTTTGGTTCCGATGCTGACGGAAAACAACGACAAAAAAACTAAGCAGGCAGACGGGCCTGTTTGCCTAATTCTGATCCCGAAACGGGAAATAAAGCCGGAAAAGTATGGACCGGCTTTGAGCCTTCTATTATTGTTTCTATCTTTTTTATCTCTTGCATGGATCATTTATTCTAACCGTGCCGCCGTACCGGGGGGAGATATTTCGTTCTTGTATGTCAGTATGCGCATGGCGGCTATGGTTATTATTATTTTAATAACTTATGCGGGTATCCAACACGTCATCACCCGCAGTTATAATCAATTGGCGACTTCATACCCCATGTTTCTTCCGATTCCGTCAGCATTCGGGGCCTTCGGTTTTTTGAATACGATTCAGTCTTTTGTCAAGGATCGTTACATGCTTTTTCAAATTACTTTCAGCGGTCCGTTGATCGCATTGCTGATCGGGCTTTTGTTGTTCCTTAGTGATATTAATCGCAGCGTCATTGTATTGCCCGGCGAAGCGACTCCGGATAGTTTTACCGTAAATATCGGCTCGTCCTTATTCCTTTCTATGGTCGGGAAGATTGTTTTGGGGATCGATATTGGAAAGGGACACTTGCTTCGTCTAACGGAAGATTCTTTTGTCGGATGGCTCACGATTCTGATCACGTGCGTTAATTTACTCCCGCTGGGAGAATTGCAGGGAGGACGCATCGCACGAGCAATGTTTTTCCGCTCTTCGTCCAATGTTTTGGACGGAATCATGTGGTTCCTTCTTATTATGCTGGGGACTCTTTTTTGGAGCGGATGGCTGGTTATTGTGGTTGTTGTATTTATTTTTTCTTACCGGCACAAAACCGTCGTACTAAATCAAATTTCTCCAATTCGCCGGTGGCAACAAGCCATTGGTGCGGTCATGTTGCTGTTTGTTTTTATAGTTTTGATTCCTTTACCGCATGCTTTTTATCGAATATTGGGTTTACATTGTCCATATCTATAATCGGTAAACAACAGGTAACCATATGTCAACAAAACTTGAACGGGATTTAAAGACCTTCCTTGAGATAAAACATCTCAAAGAGCTGATCAGACGTTATCAAATTTGTTGGGAGGTGTACCCAAGGTTTGAAGCCAGTCCGGATGGGAAAAAAACCCAGGTCGGGTTTGAAATTGCTCTGTTTGGATCACATGTACAACCGGACAGGGCTCCTGAACCCGCTTGCGCGGATCAGACTGGCGTACACCGCGCCTTATATGAAGTAGCGCGATGGATTTTCCCCAGAGATTATCGCGACACTACATATGAAGTATGGATTGTATGTGATGTTATCAGCCTGACTCCGCAACGATTTAATGGCCAAGACTCCACTTTAATCATCGAATTTATGTGTAAAAACGGGTTTCAAAATCCGATGAATGATTGCGAGGAACTGTGTGTAAATGAGATTCAGGAAGAGCTTAGAGAACTGGGTCTACAAAAGGGATTGTGGAAGTAATACATTTAAAAATGGCTAAATGAACAAGGATGAGATAGAATACTATTCTCTTACCCGGAGAGTTTTTCGTATACTCGCTCCTGTTTATAATTTGTTGGTTATACCATTAACGGGATTGAGGAAAAATGTTGCCGGGACGGTAACCAAAACGCAAGCGAACATACTCGATGTGGCCACCGACACTGGAAAACAAGCAACGGCGTATGCAGAAAGGGGGCACAACGTTATCGGTGTTGATATATCGTCCGACATGCTTGCCGTCGCAATGAAAAAAAAGAGACTACCTAATCTGAATTTTGAACATGGAGACGCTACTCAACTGCGGTTTGAAAACGATACGTTTGACGTTACAAGTATATCTTTTGCGCTGCATGAAATGCCTCTGAGTATTCGAGAAAGAGTATTAAAAGAAATGGTACGCTGAGCTGATTCTTGGAGATAATAGAAAAGGAAAGTAAAGACAATGCTATTTTCCATTTACGATCATGCGAATTTCAAACCAATCATATACACGAGGACAATCATGACGATCTCAATAATTGAAGGAGCTCAAATAATTACGGGTTGCATACTCGCCACCGCCGCGGTGGTTTTTGTGAGCAAGCGAAGGGATGAAATGATGTGGTATGCGGCAGGCTTATTCGGGGCGG
>CAZHUW010000259.1:0-4102 GCA_964535295.1 uncultured Bacteroidota bacterium | reverse complement strand
CTTCGCTCCGGGCATTGATCGTGCTGAATCCGAATTTTTTCGGATCGGGCGCCCAGGAGGGAACGAGGCCCCATTTCATCAGCTTCATCTTGAGTTTATCATTCTCCTGCACGATCACCTGCACGATGTGAGTAGGGGCTACGTTGTAGTTGGGCCGGAAGTTCTCGATGAGTTCTTTCATCTCGTCATTCGCCAGGTCAAATTTCTCCTGAATGAGCCGCAAATTGGTCGTTTGGGTATAACGTCCGCACATGGGATCCTCCTTGTTTGTCTTGAAGCTAATATCAGGATGAAGAAAAATCAATTGGAATATTTTGGCAGATCGCGTAGGCAGTTTCTAATAGCCAAAAAACCCGCCGAAAAGGGCGGGTTTGATTTGATGAGTACCGCGTACGGGAATCGAACCCGTATTACAGCCTTGAGAGGGCTACGTCCTAACCGTTAGACGAACGCGGCGGTTATTCAAAGGCGTTGCGAATATAGTATATTAAATCAGTTTTGTCAAGGTTAGCCACAGAGTTCACAGAGAAAAATATATTTTAAAAACTTGGCGATGATTTGGGAATCGGAAATAAACCCAACTGCAAGTATCTCTGTGTTCTCTGTGGCAAGAAGACTTACTTCGTAGCGATCAGGATCGTATACATCGATTCCTGCGGTACATACGGCCCGCCGGAATAGGATCCCAGAAAACCCCATTTACTGAATTTCGCTTCTTTCACAAAGAATTCGACCTCGTTTCGTGTGATCGGACGAGCCGGTATCGACAAGGCCCGAAGGATCCATTCGTGTTTATTTTTCTCAAGGCGTACTAAATTGCGCACGAGGAGTTCCTGATGAAAATCGTTCTCAAGGAAGAAAAGGCGCGAATCTTTTTTGGTACAACGGTCCATCACCGGCATGAAGCGTTCTTTATTCCGCCATATTTTCTCATAATTCCACATTTCGACGATCAAAACACCGGTATCGGTAAGAAGTTCACGCGCCTGCGCGAAGAAATTCATCAAAGCTTCGTCATCAAGGACCATCGGCAGGGAATCTTTGGTGCAGATCACCAGATCATATTTCGTATCGCCGAGTGACAGCGGGGCAAGGTAGACATCATTGGTAAACAGCGGAATACTCTTGGGAAGTTTCTTTTTACAGCGGGCAATCATCGCCGGGCTGACGTCCACGCCGGCTAATTTCTTGATGCCGAGTTTATTGAGTAATTTAAGCGTCTGACCCGTTCGGCAGGAAAGGTCGCAGGCCGACGTGATGTTATATTTTTTGATGATCATTTCATAAAAGGCCGCCTGCACGCGCGTCAGCACTTCTTCCGGATAAAGAATATCGAAATACTCCGCAATGGATTCGCCGTATTCGATCTCGGAGAGTAAGTTCTCGATCTGCGGCACGTTCCGGCTGATGAAGGACGGAAGCGCGCGTTTTTTCACCGGTTTTTTTTTGGCAATACGTTTTTTGACTTTAGGCTTTTTTTTCACGGCCATAAGGCCTCCCGATGATGATTACAGTGTTAATGCTTGATTTATTTTTTGAATGTGGGTAAGTTAAAGTAATAAGAGCTAAAAAGCACTAAAATATTTTTCTGCCGACCCGGCATCATCAGGAGAAATAAACAATGAGAACCATGATATCCATCCTGGCCGTGATCGTTCTGGCCGTCTCTGCGTGTTCCAAAGAAACTGCAAAAACAGGAACGCCCGACCTGCCCAAAACCTTTGACGCGGGCGATCAAAAAAGTATCAATTCGGTAAGCGTGGCCCCGGACGGAAAGTGGATATTGGCCGGCGGTGAAAATAAAAAGATAAAATTGATAGACGCTTCGAACGGTGCGGCTGTCTGGACTTCGGCAGAACAGCCCGATGCGATCTTGTCCGTGGCGATCTCGCCGGATGGAAAATATTTTGCCGCAACCTGCGGAGATAATACCCAAAATACGGCTCAGGTCGTGGTCTATGATATGCAGACGAAAGCCGAGGTTTGGGGAAAGAAGGGGCAGACCAATAATATTCAGCTTGTAAAATTCGCATCCGACGGCAAGAGCATCATTGTGGCCAATCATTTCAGTATTGCCATTTACGAAACAGGGACAGGCAAACAGCTTCATTATTTTTCCGGCCATGCGCCGGATGTGGTAGCGCCATACGGTCATGTGGATGCTGTGACGGCCATCTCTTTTACCGCCGACCCGTCGCAATTCGTCTCGGTCGGATGGGACAAGAATGTAAAGGTCTGGGATCTGAAAGCCGGACACGAGATCAAAAATTTTCCTGAAGCGGATGCCATTAATAGCTGCCTGCTGACCCCGGACGGAAATAAGATCGTGACCGCCGGCGCGGGAGATATTCATGTGTGGAACAAAGCGACCGACCGCCCCGATACGATCGTTTCCTATGATGAAGAAATAAAAGCGATGATCGCGGGGGATAACGGACGGTATTTTATCACCGGCGACGTGACCGGAACGATTGCCATCTGGAGTTCGGACAATTTTCAAAAACTGAACGAGATCAGGAAAGCGCACCAGTTAGGCGTCTGGGGTATGGATATATTTCCCGACGGGAAATCCATCGTGACTTCCGGCGGCAATGGCGCCGTCACCGTGTGGAATATTGATTACCTGCTGCAGCATAAAGCATACGCAGATACCGTAAGTACTAAGTAGATCCTGAATGTTGTCTGGCCGATCAACGATCAGTTCCTTTCGATTTAATTGAATGTTTAAAATCACATCGATGTTCAACAAACATCCTGCCCGGACACGCGCTAAGAGATTCGTATTCCTGTGGGTTGTCGTTTTATGCATGACCCTTCAGCGGCCGCTTCTTGCGCAAAAAGAACACGTCCGGTTCGAACGGATCTCACTGGAAGCAGGCCTTTCGCAAAGCACGGTCACTTGCCTGCTCGAAGATCATGACGGTTTCATGTGGTTTGGTACACAGGACGGGCTTAACAAATACGACGGGTATCATTTTACGGTCTTCCGCCACAATGCGGCGGATTCTAATTCACTTTCCGATAGTTATATCCGATCGCTTTGTGAGGATCATGAAGGTTATCTTTGGGTTGGCACAAGCCGCGGCGGGAGCGGAGGGGGATTGAATAAGTTCGATCCGGAGTCGAAGAAATTCACACGTTATCTCCACGATCCGAACGACCCTAAAAGCCTCAGCCATAATTATATCAATGCGATCCTTGAAGATACGCTCTACAACTGCATGTGGATCGGTACCGCGCGCGGCCTCAATCGCTTTGACCGCGTTACAAAAACATCCGTGCGCTATTCCCATGATCCCGCATCGTCCAAGTCCATCAGCGATGACTACATTCTCACGATCTATAAGGACCGGTCCGGCGCTTATTGGGTCGGTACGGCCAACGGTCTTAACCGTTTTGATCCGGAGACCGGTACGTTCACCCGGTACCTGCACGATCCGAAGAATGACCATAGCCTTTCTGACAACTATGTTCTGTTTGTCCGGGAAGATCATGCGGGATACCTGTGGATCGCTACGCTGCGGGGCGGATTGAACCGTTATGACAAAAGTACCGGAACGTTCACCCGTTTTCGCCATATTCCGGAAAACCCAAATTCATTAGGCCATGATCATGTTGAATCTTTTTACGAGGACAATGCCGGTTTTATCTGGGTAGGTACGGACGGCGGCGGCGTGAATAAATTCAATCCCGCTACAGGACAATGGTCGCGCTACACTTACAATCCCGGCGATCTGAAAAGCATTAGTAACGACCGGGTATGGTGCATGTACGGCAGCGCCAACGGGGTGATATGGATCGGCAATTATGCCGGCGGCATTAACAAGATCGACCGGGCTGAAGAAAAATTCAGCGTTTTCAAACATGAGCCGAATGAACAGAACACGTTGTATGGCAGTGTCGTTTTCGCCGTATATGAAGATGAAGCTACAGGGAACGTATGGATCGGAACGGACGATGCCGGATTAAATGTGCTCAACAGGAAGACCGGGCTCTACTCACATTATTATAAGGATGATCCTGGCAATTCAGGTTTAGGAGCAAATCAGATCACTGCGATCATGAAGGACAGGAGCGGCAGCATATGGGTGGCGGCATCTGC
>CAZHUW010000258.1:0-4116 GCA_964535295.1 uncultured Bacteroidota bacterium | reverse complement strand
AGCACCCGTAGCGAACGGTACTACTATCCGGACATAAATCTCAGCGCTCTCAACTACGATCACCTGATGGCGTTGACCCTGGAAGGGCAGGTCGCGGCAATAGCCGATGAGATCGCGCAAAGGACATTTGATCTTGAAGACGCGTTACGCGCTGGCTATATCAGGGTAAATGACGTGCGTGAACTCAAACTCATCCAGGAGGTGGAGAATACCTGCAACATAAAGCAAATACTTGAAACAAATCATGACGAATATATCAATCTATTGATCAGCGGGCTGGTCCGTACGCTCGTGAGTGATGTGATCCAGAATACGGTGCGCCGGATCAGGGATTTTTGTGAAAGAAAGAAACGAACCCTTGATTTTGATGAATGGCTGGTTATTTTCAGCCTCGACGTCAACCGAAAGCAGAATGAACTGGATACCTTCATACAAAAAGAGCTTGGCAACAATTTTCAAGTCAATCGCTTTAATAAGAAAAGTGAAAAAGTGATCCGTAAATTGTTTAAAGCTTACTATTCCAATCCACTGCAGATGAACGACCGCTTTCTGGAACGTTACACGTCCAAAAAAGCCGATCCGCAGTTTCGTTTGCGTAAACTTCCTGCCAAGATCGTTCAGGACAAGATCGCCGAATTCCAAAGGGATCCTTTGTATGCGCGCCATATTGCGGATTACATTTCAAGCATGAGCGACAGTTTTGCCGTTCAGGAATACAAGGCCATCTACATTCCTGAAGCCAGTGTGATTTAACTAGTTAGATATTATATATGAAACTACTTGTCAGCTATCGTTTGTTCGCCTTTTCTCTGTTCATTGCTTTTTTCTTATGGTTTTATGTAAGGTTGTCGTCTATCTATCAGCAGACTTTGGATATACCGGTCCAGGTGGTTAATCTCAAAGAAGAACATGCGGTGGTCTCCAAATTGCCGGAACGGGTTTCCGTCTTGTTTGAAGCGGACGGACGGACGCTATTAGGCTTAAAATATGTGTACGATGTGAAGTTTGTGATCGACGCGGAGCACAAAGAGAGTTTTGATGTTATATTGAATAAACATGCGGAATACGTCAAACTGCCAAATAATGTTGAAGCGGCAGCCCTTGGCGTTACTTCAAAAGACACACTTCGAATCTTGTCGGAAAAATTTGTTAAGAAACATGTGCCGGTAATTTCTGATATTCAGGTCACCTGTGCCTCTGGTTTTGTAATGGTTGGCGGATTTAGGGCTGTGCCGGATTCGGTCACAATTCGATGTCCCGCCTCTTTTCAAGACAGCATTTTGTATGTTCAAACGCAAAGAATGGAGTTGAATGATCTATCTGCGGATGAAGAAGTGGCTACGGAATTGGCTGAAATCAATGAGTCGAAAGTTAAAGTAAAAAGAACAAAAATCAATGTGTTTATTGATATTCAGCCATTGGGCGAAACGGTCATGGATAATCTTCCGATCAGGCTGATCAACGTTCCGGAAGATGCCAATGTGATTGTTCAGCCGTCCACGTTTTCCGTTAAAGTTCGCGGAGGTGTGGATTATCTGGCTTCCTTAAAAAGGGACAGCGTGTATGCGGTCATTGATTATGCGATGGAACAGCGTTTTGCCAATACCCAGCCGCGCCTTACGATCAAAGCACCTCGCGACGTGTCATGGAGTCAGATCACGCCGTCGCGTTTCAATTTGGTAAGATTAGATGCTGAAAAACTCCCCTGATATTATAACCCTTGCGATCGAAACATCGTGCGATGATACATCCGTGGCCGTACTCCAGGGAAAGGACGTGTTATCTAATATTGTTTCTTCTCAACTCGACGGACTGAAATTCGGCGGGATCGTTCCGGAACTGGCTTCGCGAGCCCATCAGGCCAACATCCTCCCGGTTGTTAAAGAATCGATGGAGAAAGCTGAAGTAACATCATCGGATATTAATTTGATCGGAGTAACCTACGGGCCCGGGTTAATAGGCAGCCTGCTCGTTGGGCTCAATTTCGCAAAAGGATTTTCCTACAGCCTGGGCATTCCCTATATCGGCGTCAATCATATGGAAGCCCACATGCTGGCGATATTTCTGGAGGAAATCCGGCCTGAATTTCCGTTCATATCCCTTATTGTATCAGGCGGACATACGTTGTTGGTTCTTGCTAAGGGGTTGGGACGCTACCGGATCCTTGGGGAAACAAAGGATGATGCGGCAGGGGAATGTTTTGATAAGGTGGCGCGTTTTCTTAATGTGGTGCCGGATATAGGCTCGGTTATGGCCGGCCCGATGATCGATCAAAAAGCTCGTTTAGGCGATCGAAAAAAAATAACGTTTCCAAGGCCATTGGCTAACTCTGGTGACCTTGATTTTAGTTTTTCAGGCTTAAAGACGTCGGTCCTCAATTATTCAAAAAAACAGGATAATTGGGGTAGACAGGATATCAACGATATCTGTGCGAGCTTTCAGGAAGCCGTCGTCGATGTATTGGTTTCAAAATCTATTCGAGCATGCGTTGATCACAAGATAGGATCTCTGGTGCTTTCCGGAGGAGTGGCGGCCAACACGCGATTGAGAGAAAAGATGACACAGGAGTGCGGGGGCCGTGATCTCAAATTGTATATTCCTGCTAAATCCTATTGTACGGACAACGCAGCCATGATCGGGATGACGGCCTACCTTAATTACCAAGCCGGCATACACTCAGGCCTGGATCTGGCGCCAAAACCGTCCTTGCGCTTGACTAAAGCCTGAAAAAATAGTGTTGACTTTTATTTTTTATTACAATAATATTGACACACTATTTAGTGTAGCAGGTTAATGCCGGCTCAAATCAATGTAACCTGTTTACATCGAATCTTTTTGAAGAATGAAAATTACTTACCTTGAACTTTAACTCTTTATAAACTGGAGGCACGTCTTTTATGGAGAAATCATTAGTTGACTATTTTAATGAGGGTGGCGCATTCATGTGGCCGATTCTGTTTTGTCAGGTCATCGGGCTTGCGATATGTATCGAACGTTTTGTTACACTGACGCGTTCAGGTCTCAATACCCGAAAATTCCTCGTCAAGATCAAACAAGCATTGGATGAAGGCGGCGTTCAGCGTGCGATCGAAGTTTGCGCCAATCAGCGTGGTTCTGTAGCATCCATTTTTCATGCCGGATTGCTCCGTGCCCATAAAGGTGTCGATCAGGTTGAAAAGGCGATCGTGAATGCCGGCGCCATTGAAATGGCGTTCTTGGATCGCGGTATGGTTTGGATCTCGTTCTTTATTGCTATGGCCCCCATGCTTGGATTTACAGGTACGGTGCAAGGTATGATCGCATCCTTTGAAGCGATAGCAAAGGCGAATGATATTTCACCAACCATCGTTGCCAGTGGTATTTCCGTTGCTTTATTGACGACCATTTTTGGTTTGATTGTAGCCATGATCCTTCAGTTTTTTTATAATTATTTTACGGCCAAAATTAACCGGCTGGTCGTCGATATGGAAGAGAGTTCGGCAGAATTGATCGAAACCATAGTTGAACTGGAACACAAATAAATAAAGGATTCCACCTATGTTAGTAGAAAAAAGGAAAAAGAATGCGGCGGATATTCCGACGGGTTCATTGGCCGATATGGCGTTCCTTTTGCTTATATTCTTTATTGTGATCACCACGGTAGGTACGGATAAAGGGATTGACCTAGTATTGCCCCCTGAAGGCGATGTCAAGGAAATTCCAAAAACCAATATCATGAATATTCTGCTCAATGATAACGGCGATATTCTGATAGAGGAAGAACCGCGTTTTATGAATCAGGTCAAGGATATTGTAAAAGGACGCATTACTAAGAACGATAAGATCATCGTATCGGTAAAAACAACGCGAAAAACGCCGTATAAGGTATTTGTTGCCGTTCTGGATCAGCTTAAACAAGCGGAAGCAAAGAAAATATCGATCGCGGAACCCGACAAATAAACGTTAACAGCCGGAGATGGTATGAAATTTAGTGCAAGAAAGAAAGCGGATGCGGTCATTCCCACGGCATCCATGTCCGATATAGTTTTTATGTTGACATTGTTTTTCATGGTGTCGACCGTGATCAAAAAATTCAACGGATTGCCTGTCGATACACCTGAAGCCTACCAGGTGGAA
>CAZHUW010000257.1:0-4128 GCA_964535295.1 uncultured Bacteroidota bacterium | reverse complement strand
CGATAAATATGTCAAGAACCGCTATTTCCCGGATAAAGCCTGCGATATTCTGGAGTGTGCCTCGATCAAAGCAAGTTTGGAACGCCCCCATGACAGCAAAGAGACTCTGGCCGTAAGTGAAAATCATATTGTTCAGTCGGTTTCGCAGGTAACGCGTATCCCGGAAAGCAACATTCAGATCGATGCCATGGGTGGCATGATGTCACTGGAAGACCGGCTAAGGTCAAGGGTGGTCGGCCAGGAAGAAGCCATCACCAAAGTTGCCGAAGTCGTTCGTATGACCAAAAGCGGACTGGATATAAATCCGGAACGGCCGGACGGTGTATTCCTTTTTGTAGGACCAACCGGTGTAGGTAAAACAGAATTGGCCAAAGCGCTTGCAGAAGCCCTCGAAGGCAGCGAAAAACGTCTGGTCCGCATTGACATGTCGGAATATAACGATCAATATGCTTTGTCCAAATTGATCGGTACCGCGCCGGGTTTTGTCGGGTACGAGGATGAAGGCCGCCTGACCAAAGCGGTCCGTGAAGATCCTTCAGCCGTGATACTGCTGGACGAGATAGAAAAAGCGCATCCGAAGATCTACGAAGCGTTTTTGCAGGTCTTTGACGACGGACGAATGACCGACGGAAAAGGCCAGACAATATCTTTTTCGCATACGACCATCATCATGACGTCAAATCTCGGGTCCGAACATATCTACGGAAAGGTCAAATTGGGCTTTGCCGGAGCGAATACGGATGTCAATGCCGAGATCAAAGAAGGCATTACGGAATCGCTGCGGAAACATTTTACACCGGAATTCCTGAACCGAATCGATGAGATCATCTTCTTTAAGTCACTTGATGAAAACGTGCTCAGGCAGATCGCGCAGCAGAAGATCCATCTCATCATCAAAAGATTTGAAGAAAAAGAATTCCGTATTCATATTGAAAAAGAAATCGTAGATTTATGCGTGCAAGGGCTGGATATCCGGCGCGAAGGCGCCCGCGGTTTGAACCGCGCTCTTGAAGATACCATTTCCCGTCCGCTCTCGCGCGTAATGATCGAAAATCCCGGCTGCCGCGTTTATACGATCAAGAGGCATGACAATGAGGCGGTCGTTTTGCGCGGCGCCTGAAGCATCAATTTTATATTAACTTAATTTTGCGGAGGACTTGTGGAAGTCATAATTCCTGATACCAATATGATGGCGATCTTGCCTCAGATCATTCTCTGCATCGGCGCTTTTGTCGTGCTGCTGCTGGGTGTTTTTGTTCACAGCATGCGGAAATGGATCGGATACATCTCATTCTTCACCTGTATGCTGGCTTTGATCGGCGTATTCATGATATGGGATATGCGGCTGACCGCATTCAGCGGAATGATCACGGTCAATTATTTTACCAATGCATTCTCCGCGGTGATCCTTATGAGTTCCGCCCTGGTCTTCCTGGTCACACGGGATGACGTGGATGAACATAAGATCGGTGAATTCTTTTCGATCGCGCTCATGTCTACCACCGGAATGCTTATTATGGCGTCGAGTCTCAACCTGATGGTCATTTTTTTGGGGTTGGAGATCATGTCCGTCGGATTGTATGTGTTGATCAGTATGAACCGCGCGCGCATCCGTTCGCTGGAAGCCGGCATGAAATATTTCCTTCTCGGGGCGTTTTCATCGGGCTTTTTCCTTTATGGTATCTCGCTCACCTATGGCGCCACCGGTAGTTTTGATCTGACGCAGATCGCAAAATATTTACAAACCAATAACCTGTTGGGCGACCCTCTGATGATGGCCGGATTGGGTTTATTATTGATCGGATTCGGATTTAAAGTTGCGCTGGTACCTTTTCATATGTGGATACCGGATGTATACCAGGGTTCGCCTGCGCCGATCACGGCATTCATTGCGACCGGACCGAAAGTGGCCGCATTTTCGGCATTTGCGCGTGTTTTTATTGATACGTTCGGCGGCCTGCATCTGGATTGGTCCAATATATTATTCTGGATATGCGTTCTGAGCATGGTCGGGGGAAATTTTCTGGCTCTTATTCAGAAGGACATTAAACGCATGCTGGCGTTCTCGAGTATTTCGCATGCGGGGTACATTATCATGGCGATCATTGCCGGCCCCGTGCTGATGGAACACGATCCGGTCGCGGCTCCGGCATCGATCATCTATTATGTCATGGTATATTCACTGACCAACATCACGGCATTCACGATCATCCATGTGTTTGAAAGCCGTGAAGGTAAGAACCTTAATGTCGATGATTTTGCCGGATTCGGTTTCAGATATCCCTTGCTGTCAGTCGGGATGTCCATTGCTATGTTGTCTATGGCCGGCTTCCCTTTGACGGGCGGTTTCATTGGTAAACTGCAGGTCTTCTCCGCTGCGGTGGATGCGGGTTATGTAGTTTTGACGATCATCGCCGTTATCACAAGCGTCATATCCGTTTACTACTATCTTGGCGTCATGGTGAAAATGTATTTTACCGACGCGGAAAAAGAGCTTGAAGAGGTATACATTTCGAAAAGCACGTGGACCACGATCATTTTGACGAGCAGCGGATTGATCATACTTGGTGTGATTCCTTCGATCCTCGCGGACGTGGTGAGAGGATTGTTTCACCTGATCATGTAAGAAATTAAAAATAGTATGATCCCAGGTTAGTTCTCACCGTACAGGTGAGAACTAATTTTTTTTGAATACCCTTAGAAAAAACATAATGAAAACAGCGGTTCTTTTAGGCGGAACTTCCAGTGAACGCAACGTCTCACTTGCATCGGGAACGGCCATAGCGCATGCCTTGAAACAATTGGGTCATGAAGTTGTTCTGCTGGACCCTGCGTACGGTAAGGATCAGAAGATCGAGCCGTTTTCTCAGGTCGGCATGACGCCGCCGCAACAGCAGGAACTTAAACGTCTGCCTGCGGAACAAGGGAGCGCGCTTCTTGAATTGGTTGAAATCATCACGCATGAAAAGATCGAAATCGTTTTTAATGCTCTGCATGGCGGCATGGGAGAGAATGGAATCATGCAGTCCATATTCGAAGCGGCAAAAATAAAGTATACCGGTTCGGGTGTCATGGCCAGCGCCTTAGCGATGAATAAGGTTGTATCAAAGAAAATATTTCTGTCCTGCGGCGTGCCGACGCCTGAATTTCTCTTCTTTAAAAAAGGAACCGATCGTACGTCTGCGTCTAATGAGATTCTGTCGAAATTCAAATTTCCCGTTGTCATGAAACCCAACGAAGAAGGCTCTACCGTCGGGTTGAGTATTGTCAAAGAGGGGAAGGATCTGGCTTCTGCATGGGACAAAGCTTCCGCATACGGCGATGTTCTGGTTGAACGGTACATTGCCGGGCGTGAACTTACGGTTGCGGTTCTGGGCGATAAAGCCTTGCCGGTGATCGAGATCATACCGGAAGGGGGGTTTTATGACTACGAACACAAATACACAAAAGGGAAAACGAATTACGTTTGTCCCGCCGAAATTCCGAGTGAAGTTGCCGATGCAGCAAAAAAATTTGCCGTGAAAGCTTTTCAGGGCCTGATGTGTTCCGCTTATGCGCGCATTGATTTCAGGCTGAGCGAAGACAACAAACTCTATTGCCTTGAAGTGAATACCTTGCCGGGTATGACCGCCACGAGTTTGGTTCCGAAAGCGGCGAAAGCGGAGGGGATGGAATTTGAGGATCTCATACAAAGGATAGTCACACTTTCAATGAGTTAAATCATAATTATAGATTTTGAATTCTAAATTACTAATCCCAAGGAGTTTCTGACATGTCTTACAAAAACATTCTATTAGAAATTAAAAATAAGATCGCTTATATCACTATCAATCGTCCGGACAAGCTCAATGCGCTGAACTCGGAGACTTTCGGTGAATTGTACGACGCATTCAAAAAAGCCAATGAAGACGCAGGGGTGGTCGGCGTGATCCTCACCGGCAGCGGAGAAAAAGCATTTGTCGCCGGCGCCGATATCACGGAATTGGCCGTTCAGACACCGGTCACAGCCAAAGAGTTTGCTCTGAGAAGCGAAGTTGTTTTGTGTTATATCGAGCGCATGAGTAAACCGGTGATCGCGGCTGTGAACGGATTTGCTTTGGGAGGCGGATGTGAATTATCCATGGCCTG
>CAZHUW010000256.1:0-4156 GCA_964535295.1 uncultured Bacteroidota bacterium | reverse complement strand
CACGATCAGATGTTCGTCGGTGGTATAGGCGTGATAGACATTGTAATTATAGTGTGCAACGATGTATCCGAATTCCGGCATATACCGTTCAAGGAATCCCAAATGGTGCATAGTCTCGAGCAGCGATGCTACTTGCCCTTCATAATGCCATATCTGGAGAAAATCCGCGGCAATCGGTCTGGAGCTCCTGAACTTTTCATCTACGAGGTCAATATTCTCGCGAATGGCGTATTGCAAAGGTTCGCTGAGTTGTGCCCGGTATTTTTGAAGAAAAAGAAACATCTTCATCAGCAATTGCGGAGAGGCCTTCACAGCCGACTGAATATCGCCGTCAAAATGTATTTTAGAATCGGCAATAAAAAAACCGTCCTCGATCTGTGTCCTGTTGTCACGAGAGAATTCTGTAGGTATCAGGGAGCTGCGCAGTTTATCGCTGATCAGCGCGGTCAGATTCGATATGATCCGGGCATGACGGTAATAATCCTGCATGAAGCGCTCAACGCCGGGATGCGCTTCCGTTTTCTCATATCCGAATGATTCGGCCGTTTGAGACTGCATCGGATAAGATAAAATATCGTTTCTCCGGCCGGAAACGCGATGAAGGAGATTACGTGTCTTCATGGCAAATTCGTACGATTCCGTAAAAGGCTTCAGATAACGCCCCGGCAGAAATTGTTTTTCTATCAGGTATTTGATTACTTCCAGGGATTGCGAGGTGTCTTCAGGAATCCGTATTTCTGGGTATTTTAACATCAGCCATACGCGCCCGGTCCAGTAGCTGTTGTGTATGTCCCTTAATCCGCCTTCGCCTTCTTTAACATGCGGTTCAAGCACACGTTCCGAGTTGCCGAATTGTTCATGCCGCTGTTCCATGCTGTTCAGACGGGACAGGATAAATTTTTCATGCGAACCGATGAGTTCTTGCTGAAAACGCTTTTGAAATTCTTTGTAACAGGTTTTATCGCCGTCAAGGAACCGGGATTCGATTAATGAGGTTTTTATATCCAAATCCTGTTCGGACAAGTGAAGGCATTCGTCAACCGACCGGATACTATGGCCGATCTCAAGTCCGATATCCCAGAGGTATTTGACGACCGAATGAACTTTTTCTTTGATCGCGGCCGCTGTTTCGAAATCCTCTGTGGCGTATATGAAATTGATATCAATATCCGAAAAAATGTTCAGTTCATTCCTTCCAAATCCCCCGAGGGCAATAATAAAGACCGGCAGATCTTTCTTGCCGGGGTCCGGCGTGAATTTCTGAAATACGGAACGGATGATCGTG
Organism: uncultured Bacteroidota bacterium; assembly: GCA_964535295.1. Lineage (GTDB taxonomy): Bacteria > CLD3 > CLD3 > SB21 > SB21 > SB21. The sequence goes on along the minus strand of CAZHUW010000256.1, from coordinate 2,871 downwards.
TTGTAGAATTGCGTGAGATCGTAAGAAAGCTGAAGGCCGAAATCGGTCTGTAAATGAGTTGATATGATCGATTCGCGCTGTGCGGCAATATGCTGTTTGATCTCTGAAAGAGATGTTGAGGAGAGTATATTCGAACGGACTTCAGAATGGATGTCAGTAGGGGAAGATGTCATGAACGTCCGGGTTTCGATTTATAATATAGAATGATTTTCCGTGTCAGCCAGGCCAACGCGAGGATAATGACCGCCGCAAGGACAATGGAATTATAACGGTTCAGCATCTCATCAAAGTAATGCCAGTTATCTCCCAGCAGGTATCCTCCGTAGATCAAAACGCCGTCCCACATGCACGCGCTAGAAAAGCCAGCGGAATGATCTTTCGCCGCTGCAAATAAGCCATACCTGCAAATACGGAGATCACCGAACGAAGTCCGCTCAGGAAACGATTGAAAAGGATGATACGATAACCGTATTGGATGAACCACGCTTCGGTCTTTTCGATACTTTCGCGCGGAAAGAATTTGTAATTTCTTTCCATGAAAAATTTTTTTCCGAAAAAACGCCCAAGATGATACATGGTCATGAAACCCGCCAGGTTACCGGCCGTTGCCGTAAAAAAAACGGCGAAGTAATTCAATCTTCCTGTGCCAACCATGTAGGCGGCAAAAACCGTTACCGTATCCCCTGGAATCGGCGGTATACAATTTTCCAGATAACCGGACAGGAATATCATCAGGTAAATAAGCCCGGTATCCAATCCCTGGATCGCCTGAAGCCACTGTTCTATATTAAAAAAATCGAACATTCAGGATTTTATTTGTTCGTAGCAAAAGAGTTTATTCCACATTCTGTATCTGTTCGCGTAATTTCTCAAGTTCTTCCTTAATAGCCACGACGGTGTGGATCACATCCGACTGGGAGGATTTGGAACCCATGGTATTGGTTTCGCGTCCCATTTCCTGGGTGATGAAATTCAGTTTTCGCCCGATCTGTTGTTGTTTTCCGTTGATCAGGTCGGCGAACATCTTATTATGGCTGCGGAAACGAACGAGTTCCTCGGTGATGTCCACTTTATCTGCGATCACTGCCAGTTCCATTTCCAAACGCTGCGGATCAAAATCGGTTTTTTCGAGAAGCTTCTTAATCCGCTCCCGGAGTTTTTCCAATTCCTCAGGCACTGCCGTCTTAGAAAGCGCTTCGATCTTATCCAGATTGGTTTCGATCTCCTTAAGCCGGGACAGAAGGTCTTTGGCCATTTCCATACCTTCCGCGCGGCGCATGACGCTGAGTTCGTCCAAAGCTTCATCGACGCAGGTCAAAACGGCTTTCCAAAGCGCTTCGTCCGTTTCGCCGTTGGCATTGCTGATGAAAACGTCGCTGAATTTCAATACATGGTCCAACGTGACCTCGCCGGATAGACCGGCTTTGGCGGAGGCTTCGCGCAGCATGGCGGTATATTGTTTGACGAGATTCTGGTCGATCGTAAAATTGGTCAGGAGAAGGTTGGACGATTCGATCGTCAGCGTGAGGGTGATCTTGCCGCGCTCGATCTTGCGTTTGACGAATTCTTTGATCTCGTTCTCCCGATAGAGGAAAGTCCTGGGCGCCTTAAAAACGAGGTCCAGATAGCGGCTGTTGAGTGTCCGTATCTCAACGGCGATCGTCGTTCCGTCAATTATTTTTTCGGCTTTGCCGAAACCTGTCATACTGGAGATCATAAATACTTTCGGTTCGTCAGAAAATGATTATTTAAATCGTGATTGATGCCACTGCCATGCGGTGGAAATGATCCGGTCAAGATCGTTGAATTTTGGCTGCCAGCCGAGGATTTCATGTGCCTTATCGGAACTCCCGATCAAAACCGCCGGATCGCCTGCGCGCCTTTCGCCCCGAATAACGGGGATCGTTCGTCCGGTGATCTTTTCAGCGGCCGTGATGACCTGATCAACGGAGAAACCGTTTCCGTTCCCGAGATTGAAAAAATCCCTTTGTTTTTTTTCGTTGATATATTTCAGGGAAAGAACATGCGCGTCGGCGAGGTCGGTGACGTGAATATAATCGCGTATACAGGTTCCGTCAGAAGTAGGGTAGTCATGGCCGAATACGGTGATCGAGGGGCGAATTCCAACGGCTGCATCCAGTACCAACGGGATCAAATGGGTTTCCGGCGTGTGGTCTTCGCCGATCCCGCCGTCCGGATCGGCACCGGCGGCATTGAAGTAGCGCAAACAAACGGATTTGAGCCCGTAAGCGGTATCATAATCCCTGAGGATCTTTTCGACCATCAGTTTGGTCTGGCCGTACGGATTGATCGGCGATTGGGGATGTGATTCTGTCATTGGGATAGCCACCGGTTCTCCATACGTGGCGCAGGTGGAAGAAAAAACAAATTTCTTCACGTTATGCGCGACCATTGCATCCAGTAAGCTCAGAGTGCAACCGACGTTATTGTTGTAATACTTCGATGGGTTCTGAACCGATTCGCCGACATAAGCATAAGCGGCAAAATGCATCACCGCGTCGATGTGGTTGTCGGAAAATATTTTGTTCAGCAAAGATATATTTGAAAGGTCGCCGACAACGAGTTCTGCAGGTTCCACAAATTCGCGATGCCCGAAAACCAGATTATCCAGCACGATCGTGCGGAATCCTGCTTTTTTCAACCGTCGTACGGCGTGAGAACCGATGTAACCGGCGCCTCCGGTTACAAGAATTTTAGGGTCGGTGGATTTCAAAAGCGGTGTTCTTCCTATCTGTAATTATCGAACTGCATGGCAAAATCAAATTCTTTTTCCTTAAGCAGTTTCATGATCGCCTGAAGATCATCGATGCTTTTAGCCGTGACCCGCACTTGGTCTCCCTGGATGGAGGC
>CAZHUW010000255.1:0-4179 GCA_964535295.1 uncultured Bacteroidota bacterium | reverse complement strand
TTCCATTCCGATAATATCTGTGTTACCAGTTCCCTAACAGCCTTCTCTTCACTATTTGTGTATCGTAATATTTCAGTTTTTGCTTTTTCACTTTTGATCATTCCCAATGCAACTAGGAATGCTTGAACATTATAGTCGCTGTTTTCACCCTCTTTTCTGGAAACATCTACTATCAAGTTGACGGAATTCGTGTCCTTTAGCCTTCCAAGCCCAAGGGCGGCATTGCGCTTTACGAAACTGTCTTCATTCGAATCAAGTAATCTTTCTCTAAATATTGTTGTATGACCTGCTAACGGGAAAGTTGACAAATATTTAATAGTACTTCTTCTCCAATCCAAACTTGTTTCTTCCCTATATATTTTCTCGTATGTCGATTGAAGTGAATCAATTGCGTTGTCAATAATTAAATCAGTAAGAGCAACAGTCCTTAAACTCTGATCCTTAATTAAGTCATGAAGGCTTTGGGCTAGAGATATTGATCTGCATCCTTTCAATGTCGATGCGGTCCAATATCTGACTGACGAATCCCCGTGCCTTAAGAGGCGAAGCATTATTTTGAGTGATTTGTCATCCGTTCGGCCATTTAATGCTCTTACGAGTTCATGTATAACAGCCGGTGACTTAACCTTTTCCAAAGTTAAATGCAAATCGATTAATAAATCATCTGTGGCGAGGAGCGGCTGGTCAATACAAAAAAACGTATATTTCTGTGGAATCGGTTTTTCTCGTAATATTTGAAGCCATGATTTGATATTGTCAGGGCGCCGAGAGCTAAACAAACCATTCAACAACTCTTTAGAGACCGTGTCTTTTTGAGAAATAAGATTGATGATATACTGTCTATCCTCATTAGTTGGACTATTTGCCAAAGCCTGAATTGCAACAGCTCTTGTTTTAGGATCATCAAGTAATGGTTTTATCGTTCCAAGTAAGTTTCCAATTTCTAACTCTTTTAGAGGATAGACAGCATAGCCCTTTATTCCGGAATCCCACTCATTAACTGCTTTTTTCAACAACTTTTCAGTTTTAGGGCAATTTCGAGTAAAAGCTAGAACTTGGGCAGCCAGAATTTTTGATTTAACATTATCGCTCTCAATCTTTACATAAGCCGCTTCTCTCAATGAGTCCTGATTCAATTTGACAAATAGCGGAAGCATATGTGCATCGTTCAGTTCCTCATCCTCAATTAAAAAGTCAAATAGTGCCGTAACGTGATTAGATCCTAAGTACAGTAATGCCATCCCAGCCCAAATGCGATTTGCGCGCGATTGTTCAGTTCTTAATCTATCTAAGAGAACATGTTCATGCGTACGATCTCCAGAAGACGCAATGACAAGATAAGCTAGGATTCGTTGAAAACGATTGTCAGAATTCAACATTACACTTATGTTCTTCTGATAAACTGAGCCCCGACTAAATTCTGCAAGTGGATATTGGTCTATTTCTGTACCTTTTAGATTTGACATTAGTCGTGTTTGATCAGTGTGTGGCGTAAGTAGTTCAGAATATCTGGAAAACATATTATTCAATTCGTTTTCTGAAAAATCTGAACGTAGAGCATTTTCAAAATCTTTTTTAAATTCTTCTACTGACTGAGACCATAAATCAGTAAAGGCCAAAAACAAAAGTACAAAAAAACTAACCCTCATTCTGTGACTCCAAATTGAAATTGTGAGTTAGGCCATTGCGGATAACTTATTTATACCTGCATATAACAAGAGCAATTACATATATCCCCAGATTGCCAAGACCATTCTGAAATTGCTTATATCCAGTCTGACTCAAATTACTCATGATTAAAATTCCTAGCGATAGAAAAGAACTACGATGGGCGCTTTAAATGTAGGCACACGGACAGGGTTTGTCAAATGTTATTTATAGGGAATTGTCATCCTGAAAGGATCATTTTTTGAATGAAGGCTTGTACTTTAAAAGAAAAAAGATTCTTACAGAATGACAACAGCAGGTTTAGCGGTTTACGTGAAGGGAAAACCGTCTCTGACCCGCGATGACTGCGCGTTATCGCGAATTCTAAGCGGCCATCAGGATCGCCGACCAGCTCAGGAGCAGTTTGGGGCCTTGCGTGACGGTGAATCCGGCCTTCGCGGCCAGGTCCAGCGTGGCGTCGAATTCGCCTTTGGACACATGGAACATTTTCGGCTCGACGAGCAGAAATCTCCCGTCTTTTTTCAGAATAGCCCTCAACTGCCGAAAAAGAGCCGCCTTGTCCGGAACCTCGTGCACCATGTAAAACGCGATGATGAAGTCGACGTTATCGGAGACATTGATATGGTCCGGCCGGCATTGAACCGTGGTGATCCGCCGTTCCAATGTGGTACCTTTGATCTTGCGGCCGATGATCTCCAGCATGCCGGGCTGAAGATCGGCGGAGATCACCCGTCCGGTCTCACCCGCCAGTTTGGCCGCTTCGATGGAAAAGAATCCGGGCCCGCAGCCGACGTCGAGAACCGTCATTCCTTCGGTGACGAACGGGGCAAGGATCTTGCGCGGGTCCTGAAGCCAGCGCCTGACCTTGTTGTCGAGCGATGACGCGAGTTCGACCGGGCAAACCTTACCGCTTTCATTCTTCATATTTCCTCCTTCCCGAGACGCACGTTCGGGCATGTTATTCTTTTCCGATCACCAGAGTTGTCGTGATCACTTTATTTTCGAGAACGTCGTTCTCGATCTCCTGGTTCTTTATGTAATCGAGGAATAAGGCCTGTTTATCCGGGAACCGGGCGATCAATTCATGACACCTTTTTTTCAGGTTGGCAAAGATCTGATCGTCGGAATCTTTGATGGCCTCTTTATCCATGATATCGTCTTCCAGAAGACGCATGCCTGCTTTTTCGATTTGCCGCAGCAGTTCGGATCGCTTGTGCATCAGGGGATGACTGAAATCGCTGTCGTCCTCTATATAGCCGTCGTCAATGATGAAGAGTCCGTGGTCAGGTATGCAGTGCGCCAGGGTTGAAAGCGTTGAAAAATAATCGCCGAATACGGGCCCGATGGCTCCCAGTATGACGACGTCATGATCCCGCAGGTCTTTTATTTTTTCCCGGATATCGCCCGTTTCGAAGGTGCAAAGGTGGCCGACTTTATGTTCGAGAGCCTTTTGCCGGGCCGCGGCTATGAACTCAGGGATGGCGTCTATGCCATGGCACCTGCAGCCGAATGCCTGCGACACTCGGACAGAGACCGCTCCTTTCCCGCAGCCCAGATCGAGAATTTTTAGCGAGGCGGTATCGCGGCCATGCTTTTTTATCAGCCGGATCATGGCGTCCGGATCGGCTCCGATCTCCCAAATATCCTGCAGGATGTACGGCAGGAATGGAAAGAGTTCCTTATCGCTTCCATCCATGGCCATGACCACGCATTCTTCCGTTGTTTTCATTTTTCCCCGATGGAATTGGTTGGCGCTTTAAATGTAGGAATGCGGGCAGGATTTATCAATGAGTATTTAGGATGGTCGTGCGGCTCTTGTGAATAGGTCTCAATAATAGATCATATCATAACGCCATAACTTTGCCGTATCTACGGACACCCAGGATTCAGGGAAATTGAACCGCGTTTGGTCTCCCGTGTTTTGTCCAATGGTTCCGCCATATGCGTCCGTAAAAGAATAGAAATATCCCTTTCCGCTGAAATGAAGGCGGTCGCCGTTCATCGTGAACATGACATAACCGGTTTGTGCGGTGGAAAAGTAGACCGTATCATTACTTTCCGTAATGACCAGGTCACGGATCGTGGCAAAGTCGGCGCCGGGGCTGTCCGTAAATTGTCCGAACCGCGCATAAGCTGAATCCGGGTGCGTAATGATGAATGAATCCGGGTACATGAGTTGTCCGAACACCTCGACGAATTGGAGCACTTCATCCGTTCCTTCAAAATTTATGGAATCGATCACTCCGGACTGATCGTATGTAACGCGGTTCCCGCTTATGTGCGCCGTCAGATACTGAGGATACCCGACCGGGTCGGATTTGGATTCCTCGCACGAAAACAGGATCATAACGATGATAAAAAAAACTATCGCTTTCATATGACCTCAATTTTTTTAATGGATAGATGCAAAAGTAAAGACCGGGGCAGAATTTGTCAAATACTTTTTGTGTGGATGGCATTCTGAAAAAATCTTTTGAATGAAAGCTCATGCTTAAAACAAAAAAAGATCCT
>CAZHUW010000254.1:0-4241 GCA_964535295.1 uncultured Bacteroidota bacterium | reverse complement strand
GCCGGCGAAGCGAAGCAGTGATCATTGACGCCCAATATACATGACCAGATCACGGAGCCATCAGCGGGGTTCAGTGCTGTGAGCGGAATATTGTGAGAAACAAAATAGATCGTTCCGTCGGGGCCGATCGCCGGCGAGTTTCTCAGCATTTCGTTAAAACCCTGAAAACCCAAGGCGCTCCAACGCCGGGTACCGTTGGAGTTAATCGCATACAAACTGTCTCCGGCAATATAGACTATACCGTCCGGCCCGATCGCAGGCGCAGAAAGGCCGATATCAATTTCTGCTTTAGTTGGATTGATATCAAATGTCCAGAGTGAATCGCCCGCAGCAGAGAGGTGAAACAATTTATCACCTATAATACTGCTGCCCATCGAGTCGCGCAATTCAACCGCAAAATAGACCGAGCCGTCGGCGGCAACAGCGGGCGTTGAACGCACTTCATTAGAGCCGAGAGCAAAACGCCACTTTTCGCCTCCCGACTTCGCATCAAGAGCAACAAAATAGTGCGGCCCGCCGTGAATACCGGTAAACCATGTTGAGGTCCCTGTATAAACGGTATGTTCATCGGCGCTGAGAGCGGGGGAACAGTAATAAATTTCGCCCGGGAGTAAAGTTTCCCAGATCTTTCTTGAGTCGGGGTCATCGGGTGTTCTTTTATCCCTATTTTTGTCACATCCGCCTGAAGAGAACATGAAAGTGAGGACAAGTATCTTTGAGGCGTATCTCGCGATATCTAGTGCAGATAAGGAAAGAATTTGTGGACGCGGGTGCATTTTCATACTCTGTGATCGGCCTGCTTATTTATGTGAATAATTTAACTATAAAACAACAACGTGTCAAATTGTTCTTTCTTCGTTTTCAAATCCTTAAAGTGTGCTATTCTGATTATCATTTGATTCCCAAAAATTGAAATTCTATATTCAGACAAGAATGATCATTAAAAAGGAACTATGTTCACCGACGAATTCAAAACCATTGAAGCGCGCGCAGAGGCTGTGATCACGGACCGGGGATGCCGCTTTATTGGCGTAATAGCTCCGATTGATTCCGCCGAAAAAGCGGAAATTTTTGTGAAACGACTGAAACAAGAACACCCTGATCTCTTGGATTGCGTCTATGCCATTCGCCTGGGACTGGGGTCCGATCGTACGGTGCGGACGGAAGGATCGGAACGATTCGGACCGTTGATCTTGAACATTCTGGAAAACGAAGATATTACCAATGCCGCGCTGGCCGTGGTGCGGGAAGCGCAGGATAACTCGCCAAAAAGCGCATCGGATCAGGCCTTTCGCGACGCCGGGCTTAATGCCTTGCGCCGCTCAAAAGTTGTTACGCGCATTTTGTATGACGTGGTGAGATTTCAGATCTCGCGCGACGACCTTGAAACGGTCTCACGTTTGGTCACGGACAACCGCGGCAAAGTGGTACAAACTTTTAATGATCCCGATCTCACACTCAGCGTCAAGATCCGCAAAATTCAATCCGATGCCCTGAAAAAAATTCTGACCGACGCCACGCACGGGCGAACAAAAGTTTTGTGATTTTTTTGACGGAATTTTATCTCGGAAAATGAGTTGAACGCTTATACCCGATATTAATAGAGGAGTTTTTATGTCCATTCGTCCCGTGAAACAGATCATCCAATCCACGCCCACCATGGAAGGGGCCGGAGTGAAACTGCGCCGCGCTTTCGGTTTTGGTGATACGGATCTCTATGACCCGTTCCTGCTGTTGGATGATTTCCGTAATGAAAACCCTGAGGATTATATGGCAGGGTTTCCGTGGCACCCGCATCGCGGAATTGAAACCATTACCTATGTATTGGCTGGCGAGGTAAGTCACGGAGACAGTTTGGGTAATGTCGGTACTCTTGGCGCAGGGGACGTGCAATGGATGACCGCAGGCAGCGGCATTCTGCATCAGGAAATGCCTAAAGGCGACGCCAAAGGGCGTATGCACGGATTTCAACTTTGGGCCAATCTGCCTGCCGCGCTTAAAATGACCAAGCCGCGTTATCAGGATGTCAATGCGCGTGATATACCGACCGTGACCGAGGACGACGGTACATCCGTACGTGTGATAATAGGGAATTTCTGGGGCATAAACGGCCCGGTGGATGGTATCGCTGCCGATCCGCGTTATCTCGACGTATCCGTTCCTCCCGGTAAACGCAAAACTTTAAAAGTGGAATTAGATCACCATGCGTTTGCTTATGTTTTTGAAGGTTCTGGAAATTTTCGCGATGCCTCACAGCCGATGGCCGTTCCGACCGAAGTCGTAGGCAGCGGACGCGATGCTGCGCCGATGATGACGGGCAACCGTTCGCTTATCCTCTTCGATAAAGGTGATGAAATAACGGTGCAGGCCGGCGAAGGGGGGATCCGTTTTCTGTTGGTATCCGGGCGGCCTTTGCAGGAACCGGTTGCCTGGCACGGCCCGATCGTAATGAATACGGAGAACGAATTACGGCAAGCGATCACGGAACTCCGTAACGGAACGTTTATCAAAAGCCGCTAAGGTGGTGCGTTTATTATTTTATTGAAATGGCTTGCAAAAGCTACCTGTTCACATGTAAATTAGCCGACACATTTTTGACAGGTTTCTGTATGGGATTTCGCACTGTCCTCTCACGATTTCGTAAAATATTACTTCCAGTCCAACGCCCTGCGGATGTCGCCATTCGCATTAAATCCGAACTGCTTGCGGTATTGTTAATGATCTGCATCATTAGTTTCGGTGCGCTTGACATGTACTCGATCTTGACCGATCCGGAGTATCACGTACCGTGGATCGGTTATATTTTTATGATATCCTCTCTGATCCTCAATCGCACAGGTCGTTATACGATCGCTGCTCTTCTAACCGCCGCGATGTTCCCTGTCGTAATATTCGGGACAGTATTCGACGCGACGAATCCGTCGACAACTACTACTTTAGGCTATCTCGTGGTCGGGCTCATTTTTGGTAGTATTTTACTTGATTTCAGAGGGACCATTGCTTTATCGACGGTGATCCTTGTGGGATTGCTTTTACTTCCTTTGACAGCGCCTGTCGCATTTCCTTCGTTTAGAAGCCTTGTGGCCCCGCTGATGGTTAATTTTCTGGCCAGTGTTCTTGTCATATACTTCATCTATTTGCGTAACCGGATCGAAGATGTCAGAAAAAAGGAACTTGTTGAATCGATGTCTGCGCTGAGCCAGGCGGAAAACAACATCCGCAAGCAAGAACTTTTTCAGAGCCGATTGCTCTATACCTCTCCGCTTTTGATCTATCTTTATGATATTCCTGCGCGCAGCGTGGTTTATACAACCCGTTCGTGGAGCGAATATCTTGGGTTCGCGCCGTCGGCCAATTTCAAATCTGCGGATCGTTTTCTTGCTTCCCATCTTCATCCCGATGATCTCGGGGCTTTTGAGATTTTAGCTGAACGCTGGAAAGACGCATCGGATTCCGAACTTCAGCATAGTTATTTTCGGGTCAAAGATGCCGCCGGGAAATGGCGTAGTTTTCATTCAACCCAGGCTGTCTTTCAACGCGATGATTCCTCCCAGGTTCAGCAGATCATCTCCGCCGCACAGGACGTGACCGAGATGAAACATCTCGAAGATAAACTGCAGCATTTTCAAAAGATGGAGACCATGGGCCAGTTGGCCGGCGGTGTGGCGCACGACTTTGCAAATATGCTGACCCCGATCATCGGATATTCCGAGCTCATGTTACTTCAAATGAAAGAGACCGATCCGGAATACCGTTCGGTCAAGGCGATCAATGAAGCCGGTGTCAAAGCAAAATACCTCACGCAGCAGTTGCTGACCTTTGGAAGAAAACAGGTGCTTGAATTCAAGGAAATGAATCTGAACGACATGATCCGCTCCTTTGAGAAGATCCTTCGCAGGACCATTAGAGAAAATGTGGAGATCAAATATCAATTGGGGGCCGATCTTGCTGCAGTTGTTGCCGATGTTTTTCAGATGGAGCAAATCATCATGAATTTGTCGATCAATGCCCAGGATGCTATGATGAACGGCGGCATGCTCGTGATCGAGACGAGCAACATATTGATTGACGATCACTACGTATCGACCAATCCGGGGGCGGTTCCCGGGCCGCACGTTTGTCTGAGTATCAGTGACACCGGCACCGGAATTGACAGTGCCACTCAAGCCCATATTTTTGAACCGTTCTTTACGACCAAGGAGGTTGGCAAAGGGACCGGTTTAGGATTGGCAACCGTATAC
>CAZHUW010000253.1:0-4305 GCA_964535295.1 uncultured Bacteroidota bacterium | reverse complement strand
ATCTTATAATAGAAATAGGGTGATTTGATTGATACTTTTATTGTTGGTGGGTCATTCAAGTCTACAGAATAAAACCGAGAATTACTTCCGTAGGTAGAGGTCAATCCGTGAAATAACAATGTGCCATCATTAGTCAAATTGATGTGTTCGAAAGCCAAATATATTCCGGTTAGATTAAACAAATCAATGTCTCGTATGGATTGGAGAGTCAAAGGATCTACCTGAGATATTTTCTGAGTGAAATCGTTTGAATGATCATACATGGGCTCATAAACTGAAAAAGCGTAACAAACAGATCCGTCATTCGAAAAAGCCACATCTTCGTAAGTAGTCGTATGCAAAAGCGTATCGTAAGTTGTTCCATCGAGAATATACATGCTATTATAATTCACAGGATCATAATTCAACCCTCTTAGGTAGAACCGGTTCACCGATGGTTCATATTTAATGTCAAACGGAACAGGTATGGGGGTACCAAATACTACAGATTGAGTAGATGATACAATATCCGAATTAGGAGGCGTCAATCTTGTAATGATTCGATAGTACACTCTCGTTCCAAAACCCAGTGTCGAATCCGTAAATACCGTATCGGTAATATTAGAAAAAAAGAATTTCTTTATTTCATTGGGGTTATCAAAACTCACGAAGGTAGAACGCTGTATCTCATAGGTAACAAAATTCTGATAATAAGGATACAATGGCCATGCGATCCGGGCGTGATTTTCAGGTGTAAGCGTTAATCTTATAAAAGATTCAGTGGGGGCGCTATAACCGAAAAGCGGTCCTCTAATCACGGTTGTGGACGTTGTTACATCTACTCGGTATGTCGCATTACCTCCTTGGAAAGTCAGGTCTTTCCAGCTGATCTGATCGACAGAAGTTATGACGGCTTTCAAAGTAGTGTCACCGCCGGTACTGCGGTAAATTTTATAGTTTACGAAATTCTGATGAGGATAGGCCGTCCAATTTAGCTGAAGAGCTCCATTGACGATTGCCGCATCTTGTATTTGGCTTGGAGCGGAGGGAGGATAATTGACGACCTTCATCGGCCACAGACGCCCAAACACGACAAATTCGGCATCGAGCTTGTCCGCCAGACTGTTTGAACCGCTTTTGCCGAAGATTTGAAGCAGAAACGTGTGATAGCCATCAGGAATGGATAATGTATTCAGTGTATAGCTTGACATACTGTCCGTTTCAAAAAACCATTTATCATCGATATTAATAACGACACGTGAGAATTCCTTGGTGCCGACATCGACGGCATATTTTAGCCGTATACTACCGGAACCTCTTATGGTATCAATGGGCGTTAAAAGATTGATAGAGACATCTACGACTGGAGATTGAATATATACTTCATTCTCACCGGTCGGCGAATACTTCTCACACGCAGTCAAAATTAGGCTGAATAAAGGCAGTAGCCATAGAAAAGAACGCATAATCAGTATCTTCCTGTAATATTTTGTGTTTGTAATTAAGCATCTTTGAATTCAACGCAACCCATACTAAGCGAAAAAGAATTAATACATATCTTTTCATGGTTTTCCACCCTTCCCATTCAGTCCATCCACGACTTCTTTGAAACTGCTCAGCGCGGCTTCGACGTTTTCTACAATTTCCATGGCGAGAATATCCGGATCGGGCAGATTTTCGAGGTCGCCGAGACTGTCGTCTTTGAGCCAGAAAATGTCGAGGCTGGTCTTGTCGCGCGCGATGATCTCGTCGTAAGTAAATTTCTTGAAACGTTCCGTCTCTTTACGTTTCTGGCGATTGGGCGGATTGTAGCACTTGATGAAATCCTGCAAGTGCTCGAATTTCATCGGATCGGTCTTGAGCGTGAAATGCTGATTCGTGCGCAGATCGTAAATCCAGACTTCCTTCGTCCACGGCGCCTTCGAGGCAGGCTTATTATCAAAAAATATCACATTGGCCTTCACGCCTTGCGCGTAGAAAAGGCCTGTGGGCAATCGCAGGATCGTATGCAGGTCGGTCATTTCCAGCAGGCGCTTGCGAACAGTCTCCCCTGCGCCGCCTTCAAAGAGCACATTATCCGGCACGACCACCGCCGCTTCGCCGTCGATCTTGAGCATGGCACGGATGTGCTGAACGAAGTTCAGCTGCTTATTGCTTGTCGTGGCCCAGAAATCCTGGCGATTGTAGGTCAGCGTTTCTTTTTCCTGCTCGCCTTCTTCGTTCGTGATAGTGATACTGCTTTTCTTGCCGAAGGGCGGATTGGCAAAAACAAAATCGTACCGGTCCGACGGCGATGAGATCAAAGAATCATTCCGGTCGATCGGCGGTTCGCTATTCAGATCGCCGATATTGTGCAAAAACAAATTCATCAGGCACAACCGCGCCGTATTCGCAACGATCTCCCAGCCGTGAAAGGCTTCGTATTTCAAAAACTCGCGCTGGCCTTTATTCAGGTCCTGCTTGACGAGATAATCATAGCAGGCGAGAAAAAATCCGCCGGTGCCGCAGGCGGGATCAGCTATGGTTTTATTTGGCTCGGGCTGTACGCATTCCACCATCGCGCGGATCAGCGCACGTGGGGTAAAATACTGTCCCGCCCCGCTTTTCGTATCTTCGGCATTCTTCTCCAGCAAGCCTTCGTAAATGTCGCCTTTCACATCCGCGCCGAGAATGACCCAGTTCTCTTCGTCGATCATCTTGATCAACTTAAAAAGCTTCGCCGGGTCCTGGATCTTATTCTGCGACTTAAAGAATATCTGCCCGATCATGCCTTTTTCCTTGGACAGCTCGCGCAGGATCTTCACGTAGTGTTTCTCCAGCGCATCGCCGGACTTATCGCGCAAGGTCGGCCAGGCATAGTCTTTCGGAATGTCCGTTTTCCGGCTGTACGGCGGCTTGGAGTATTCGCCCGCCATTTTCAGGAATAGCAGATAGGTCAACTGCTCCAGGTAGTCTCCATAACCCACGCCGTCATCGCGAAGCGTATTACAGAAAGACCAGATTTTTGAGACAAGTGCGTTGGTGGTCATAATTTTTGATCGTTATCCTTCCATAGTGATTCTCGCCTTTGTCGCTAGTCCGTCTGAAATACTCAGGGCAAGCTCAGAGGGCCAAAAGACGGGATAAACTCAGCGAATTACATAAGTAAGTATATTAGTTGTCATATTTTTTAATTGTTTTGAATTAATATCATGAGCATCGTGATCGTCGTCACCATCTTCGTCGTGAACACTACTATCACCGTAAGCGTCGTCTCCATCGTGAACACCGTATTGGCCCGGGATTAACTTCGATATGAACGAATCGGACGAACAATCATTTCCATCGCCATTCCTGCGGAATCCATCCCGTCACAGTGTTCGCTATCAGTGCCGGCTCAATAAAAGCTTGAATGGATTTTACGACCTGTGAAAAATCGGCGGTTTCCTTAAGATGATTTGAATGAATAAATGCTTTCCACATTTCTTGCTTTTCTTTACGTTCATAAAACTCTGAATTCCAAATAGCTTTACGTTGTTCGATGCTGGTTTCTCGCTTTTGAAATGTTGATTGGATCGCATGGTTTAGAATCTCTTTTGAATAACTTTTCTGAAGAGCTAAAAAACGCACGTCAAAAAAGTCCTTAATGCGGCTGTTGATTTCCGCGAGACTCACCATAGCTTCAAATTTCTCGGCAATGGCTGATTCCAACGAATACACAAAAATCCTCGGACAATCGTGATCCAGTATGACCGGATAATCAAGTTCGTAAGGATGCGGAATAACGACATCGTCAAAACCAACGTCAATCTGCAATATATCCTTCACGGTGCCCATTCGCACGGGCAGCTTTGCTCTGACGCCGGAATAGCGATCGCCTTCCGTTATTTTTTCTATCTGAATCTGATCCGGTAAAAATGTCAAGCCGTCTGCGCTGTCGATCAGGGCAATGTCGTTAATAATCGGCCGGAGCTTTTCAGGTTCATGACTAATCCCTTCGGCCAGAAAGTCCACGTCTTTGGTTACCCGGGACATTGGCATCCGGTGAGCAACAAGCATCATAGCTCCCTTGAGGATAAGGCTATTCCTGTATTTTGAATTGCTTAGACGATAGAGAAAACGTTCCTGTACGTAGCGTCGTAACAGGGTCATCGGCTCGATTTGCTGATGTTTTGCCATCGCAGCCAGTCTGGCCCATACGGATGCAGGCATGTTTTTGATTTCTTTTTTCATCCTATCAGCCCTTTGAGAATGGGGCTCATGATCTTTTCAACTTTACACCGCCTCGCAAAAGTCATCAGTTTATTTAGATCGCGGGAACGGCGTGATACATACGTACGCAGGGCC
>CAZHUW010000252.1:0-4310 GCA_964535295.1 uncultured Bacteroidota bacterium | reverse complement strand
TGCACAATCCAGCCCCAAATGGGCCGTAAGCCCGCGGTTTAGTGCACGATACGATTATAATAAAGACCTGGCGTTGAAGGCAACCGCAGGAATTTATTACCAATCTCTTTTTACTTCGCGTGAAAAAAGCTATGTGGGGTTTCTTGAAATTCCATTTTCAACGTCAAATATGAAATTGCAAAAAGCCGTTCATTACATATTGGGGGCGGAGTATTTCTTAAAAGCCGATTCTAAAATTACAACTGAAATATATTATAAAACATTTTCTCAACTGGCCAAGAATTATACTGCAACCACAAATTCACCTGTATTTATTCAAGGGAATGGGCGCGCTTACGGGGCGGAGTTTACCTGGAGAAAAATCGGAACAAAATTCAGCTTCGAAACCGACTACGCGGTGGCCTTTGTATCGCGCACGTTTAATAAACAAACATATTATACCAATTACGATCAACGTCACATGTTTTCTTTTACAGGCTCCTATCGACTCCCGAAAAACTGGATGTTTGATTTCCGGTGGGTGCTTTCTAGTGGCCGCGCATACCGGCCATCCAGTTTTTACACCAGTTACATTCATTTCAATACGTCATCGGGGCGAATATATTCCATGTGGGGCAACTATGCATATGAAAGCGTCAACGGGGAACGATTCGAGCAGTTGAACTACTACGGACGGTTTCCTGTTTATCACCGCCTCGATATTAGTTTCATAAAAACCGTTAAGTTTAAATCGTGGGTTCTTAAGCCCTATATCAATATTATTAATACTTATAACAACCGGAATCCGTTGTTTTATGAAGAGGTAAATGCGAACAAAACATACTTGACGAATGAACCGGATCCGCAGGTCTACGGCGTCCAAAAACGTAAACCCTACGGAATGCCGATATTACCTTCTTTTGGGGCGCATTTTGAATTTTAACATAAAACTATGCATATGAGATATTTTACGATCCTATTTGTTTTTTTTATGACGACCGGCTGTTCGGATTTTCCAACCGCCGGCAATAGTCCATCATTTGTCGGTGTCCATGCCGTTTTAAATCCACAATTGGAAAAACAGGAAGTGTATGTTTCACGGGCTTTTAATTTAGACGCTTTCGAGGAATATAGTCCCGATACCCTTAAGGGGCACGAAAGTGGGGCCGTCGTCACAGTTTCTTTTGATACTCAATCCGTGCGATTTATTGAATTGACGCCCGGTTATTATCAGGATACAGCGGGTGTTTTGAAAGTGATTTCAGGCAGAACGTATTCATTGAATGTGGTTACGGCGAATGGAGAAAAAATATCGGCAACGACCATAGTTCCCTTCACTCCAACATTAACAGCGCCAGTTTCAATAGACACTTTTCATGTAGACATTGCTATCGATACGACCTATCATTTTATATATGACTCTTCGTACTGGGTGGAAGTGAATATGCGGTTCCTCAATGCGCCGCTTCTGTTTCAATGGAATACGCCTTCTTCTGGCGTGGTGTTTTATTTTAGAATCGGCAGCGACACAATGTACGTTTTGGATCATCAAAATGGCGATGTGACGTATTATGACTTCAGTCTTATTGTTAGCCAGGGTTTTTTGTATAAGCCTGAACTGCTGGTATTTGATCAGCCAAACGCAAGATACGGCGATAACTGGAGCTGGACCGGTTTTCTCCCGGACGAGTCAAATATCATAGAAGGAAGCACCTACATTCAAATTCAGTCTTTTGATTTTTCCGTTACGAATGACTCGCGACGAAAAATCATATCTAACATTAACGGCGGCTTCGGGTTTTTCGGCTCAATGAACAATTATAGAAAACCGGTTTATTTCATCATCACACCGCGCGTTGTCATTTAAAAATATTTTACACCGGAATGGAAGAATATTCATGAATCGCATTTCTAATATTTTTTTGGGAGTCATGATCGCTTTTGCAAATTTGGTTTGCTCAAACGATCAATCGGGTTCCAGGGAATTGTTGGCCGGTTTCATGATTGGAACAGAATGCTGGGATCAGGCCGTTACAGCTATGGAACTTAATGATGGTCATTATCTTGTTTTGGGTCGTTCTTTCTATTGTAATTCTGATTATGACCCTACAAACAAAGTCTATATAGCTAAAACCACCTTGTTTGGCGATACGGTTTGGAATCGTTTAATTCAAGATTCGATTTCCCTAAATCCTACGGCTATGGCAGTAGCGGAAAATGGAGAAATCATCATTTGCGGAAACACAAGTTCCTATTACTCGTCCGTTTCATCCGGACTGTTTTTAATCAAAACAGATCCGCAAGGCCTTGTGATCTGGAAAAAAATATATCCGTCGGTGCAGGGAGGGCAGTCAATAAAAATAACTTCGGATGGAAATTATATAGTTTCGACAAATTCTGCAAATTACACCGAACCTTATAGCGTCGGGCTGATCGCATTGGATACCTCCGGATCAATTCTGTGGGAAAAGCTGTATGAACGTGATCGTTGGGAAACATCAATTGATATAGCGTTGCTCTCTCAGGGCTGTCTACTCATTACGAATTATTATTATGGTTATAACACTCCTTACAACTATTCCTATCTTTTTCGAACGGATGTAAGTGGCGACACGCTCTGGACCAAAATTTTGGATTCAATAAATGTCAGTGCTATTCATAAATACAATGATTCTATTTACGTTTTGGTAGGCAGTAACAATAAATTCTATCAAGGTCAAAACACCTACACGGTTCAGCTCAGAAAAATAGATTCTCATGGAAATGTTTTGCTTGCCAATTCCGTCAAAGTAAACCGATATGGTCTTATTAATTCTGTCGTTGAAACTCCGGATTCCAGTTTTTTATTGGCGGGCTCATGGAATGGGAGCAAGCCTATTTTGATGAAATGGGATCGACAAGGGAAGTGGGTGTGGACAAAATTGATTGAAGACCGAGAGTGGGCATCAGACTATAAAATCTACACTCGCCAAGAACATCGTTACCTTTTGGTTGGCACCAGTGGAAACGATGTGGAAAGCGATATTCGTATAATAGCAATTGACGAAAACGGAAATCCGGAGTAAGGATATTTAATACTATATTCTGACCACCAAGCTGACCTTGCTTTTCTTTCCCGAAAGCACTATTATTGTCCCGCCAATTTTTCAAAACACTTCAACTCATCTAAAGTGCTAATGGCATTCCTATTCAAGGGAGTTTTTCTTAATGACTGAACGCGACATCATCCGCCTTATTTCTAAAGAAACGGCTATTGCCGAACGAAACGTACAGGCTGCCGTGGGCCTGCTGGACCTCGAAAATACGATTCCTTTTATCACGCGTTATCGGAAAGAAGTTACAGGCAGCCTTGACGAAAATCAGATCCGGGATATTTCCGAAAAAGTGACGTATTACCGCGCGCTCGAAGCAAGGAAAGAAACGGTTTTAAAGTCGATCGAAGAACAGGGAAAATTAACGGACGAACTGAGAAAAAAGATCGAGACAGCTGTTAAGTTGCAGGATGTGGAGGATCTGTACCTGCCGTATAAACCTAAACGCAGAACAAAAGGGATCATTGCCAAAGAAAAAGGCCTGGAACCGCTGGCGCTGATGGTTCTTGCGCAGGAAGTGATGCACGGTTCTCCCGAAGATTATGCGAAGGAATTTGTCAATGAAGAGAAGAAAGTGGGATCCGTCGACGAAGCATTGCAAGGCGCGCGCGATATTATTGCGGAAATGATCAGCGAAGATGCCGACGTTCGTAAAGACATACGCGAATTCACCAAAGAGGATGGTATTCTGATATCGGAGAAAAGAGCGGATGACGACAAGGATTACGAAATGTACCACGAATATAAGGAGGCCATTTCAAAAATGCCGCCGCACCGTATCCTTGCTGTGAATCGCGGAGAACGAGAAGAGAAACTGCGAATCAAGATCAGCGTCGATGAAGAGGCGTGTTGTAATAAGATCGATTACCGGTACGTGAAAAAACAGAAGTCGATCTTTCGTGAACAGGTGACCCAAGCCGTTCAGGAAGGATATTACCGCCTGATCGCGCCTTCCATCGAGAGGGAAGTTCGCGCCGAATTTACCGAGAAAGCAGAAGAGCATGCGATAAGTGTTTTTGGTACGAATTTAAAAAACCTGCTTCTTCAGGCGCCGACCAAAGGCAAGATCATCATGGGTATCGACCCCGGATTCCGCACGGGCTGTAAGGTTGCGGTGATCGACGAGACCGGTAAATATCTCGATGGCGATACGATCTATCCGCACGAACCGCAGAAAGAAATTTTTAATGCAAAAAAAATAATAAAGAACCTTGTCAAGAAATATCATGTGGCAGTCAT
>CAZHUW010000251.1:0-4355 GCA_964535295.1 uncultured Bacteroidota bacterium | reverse complement strand
CCTTGCCGAACCTCCGAACCAACTTGCACATCGGCTACATTCCTGATGTAAACCGGCGTACCGTCATGCGTAGCCAAAACAATATTTCGAATATCCTCTTCCGACTGTGCGAGTCCCACTCCGCGAACAATATATTGTTCCGAAACATGCTCAATGAAATTTCCGGCCGCATTTTTATTATTCTGTTCAACAGCGCTAAATACGTCCCGCAAAGAAAGGTTGTGGCTCAATAATTTGTTCGGATCTACC
The DNA here is from genome assembly GCA_964535295.1 of uncultured Bacteroidota bacterium. Taxonomy (GTDB): domain Bacteria; phylum CLD3; class CLD3; order SB21; family SB21; genus SB21. The sequence goes on along the minus strand of CAZHUW010000251.1, from coordinate 4,106 downwards.
AAGACCTGATATTGTTTTACAAATCCTCCGAAACTATTGACTTCTGTTACACCCGGAACCGTGCGGAGAATGGGTTTGATGATCCAATCAAGGATCGTTCGCAATTCCATCGCATCCTGATTTTGGCCTTCGAGCACAAATTGGTAGACTTCTCCGAGTCCTGTCGAGATCGGCCCCATGACGGGTTCCGCTCCGGTGGGCATTTTTTCTTTGGCTTCCTGCAAGCGTTCAAATACCAACTGACGTGCAAAATAAATATCCACGTCGTCTTCGAAAACGATCGTAACCATTGACAATCCAAATTTAGATAACGAACGGACTTCCGTCAGCTTCGGCAGTCCGCTCATAGTAACTTCTATAGGAAATGTTACAAACCGTTCTATCTCAAGAGGCGACATGCCCTGCGCTTCCGTGATGATTTGAACTTGTATATTCGTGACATCGGGAAACGCGTCGATAGGAATTTGCCGGAGTGCGACGACGCCCCATCCGGTCAAAAGAATCACCGCAAGAATGACCAGCAGTTTTTGTTTCAGAGAAAAATGAATAATGCGTTCGATCATGATGTTATTCCTCCCCTAGTGAAGATTTGAGGAGTTCCGACTTAAGGAAAAACGTCCCTTTATTAACTATCGTTTCCCCGGCCTTAACGCCATTGCGAATTTCAACCCAATTCCCTTTCTGTGATCCGATTTCAACGATCCTCCTGCTAAACGAAGAATCGTTGATGCTCACAAATACATACGTTTCACTTTTTTCTTTCACAACGGATTCAACAGGGACAACGACGCCCTTTGAATCGCCGGCCATACTGATCTGCATTTCACCGAACATCTCCGGTTTGAGTCTTTGGTCAGCGTTAGAGACAATCGCGCGAATAGGTATGGTGCGGGAATTCTGGTCGAGTATTTGACCGATATAAGAAACGGTACCTTTAAATATTTGACCTTCAATCGCCGGGAACGTGAGAGTTACTGAAGGTTTTCCTGTGATTTTAGCCAAATCCTTTTCATAAATTTGCCCTTCACCCCACAGAACAGACGTGTTGACAATTTTAAAGGTATTTGTCGAGGCCTCAATGAACTGCCCAACCACAACATTACGTTCGACAACCGTGCCGGAGATCGGCGCTTTGATAGGCAATACACCGCCGCTGTGATCGCCCGTATCTTCCATTCCTTTCTCGACAAATTCTTTCAAATCGTCATCATTGAGCCCGATAGAGTGAATCCGTTTATGCTCGGCATTGAACTCTGCAAGGGCTTTTTCGTATTCGGATTCAGCTTCCAGCGCCGCTCTTTGAGACACAACATTTTGGTCGAATAGGCCTTTCTGCCGTTTATAATTGGCTTCGGTAAATTTTAATTGGGCCTTGGCTTTGAGAAAAGCGGCTTTGATCTCGCCAACTTCGCCGCCCTGAATATGCATGAGTATCTGTCCTTCCGATACATAGTCCCCGAGATTAACAAATACTTTATGGACACGTCCCGGCACAAGGGTGCCAACCTGAGCTTCCAAATCTTGGTTCAAAGTTAATTTAGCGGGTACAACGATCTCGTCACTTAATAGTTTTTCCTCAACACGGATAAGCTTAATTCCGATTTCATTTAGAGCCTGGGACGTGATAGTCACGACCGGCTCGTGGGATTCCGTTTTGGTCTCTTTTTCTGCATTTTCTGTGGACGCTTTTGAACCGCAGCTCAAAAAAACGAAAGCGATGATGCTCAGAACTAGCGCAAACATATATTTCATGAATGAACTCCTTTAATTTGGTTAAGGCTGTAACGTGATACCGGTAACGCGCTCAAGATTAGCCGTAGCGCTATAAATAGCAAACAAACTCTCAAGATATTCAGCTCGCGTCTCGATCAAGAGCTTCTGCGCCTCTAAAAGCTGCAGGTATCCCGCTTCACCGCTATCGTAACTTGTTCTTGCCGCCTGATAGGTTTCCTGAGCCTGTGGCAATAACTGATCCCTATGCAAAATCAACTGTTGCCGGGCGTTTTTATAATCAATCCAAGCGCTTTTTACCTCCGTGTTTAGAAATATTTTTGTTTTAATTTTCTCCTGTTCTGCAATTTGGAACCGCGCACGGGCTTGTTGTATTTTTCCTTTTTGATCTAAAAAAAACCACAACGGAAAAGAGGCGGACAGATTGAAACCCCAGAATTTACTTTGGACGTCCCCGAACTTTTGCCTGTAGGCTCCAAAGCTGATAGCAGGAAGGACACTTCCATATGAAAGCCGCATCAAGGATTGAGCGCTTCGAGCCTCAAAATCTGCTGATTGTGAAAGCGGGTGATTGCCGGTTCTGGATAATAGCTGTTCAAGATCGAATTCCTGATGGAAAAAATTTGAAAAAATCAAGCTGTCCGTTAGCAGCCATTCATGACCTTTGTCGTATCCCATGAGCGCATTGAGTTCCGTGTAGGCGGCCGCTCTTTCATTTTCAGCTTTTGCTAATCTGCTTTCGGCTTTCCCTTTCTCTGTTTTTGCGGTCAAATACTCAAGCCGCGTACTTTCGCCGCTTTTAAAACGAATTTCTGCTTTAGTCAGAAATTCTTGAGAGAGCTCCATGTTCTTCTTGGTAAGTCCTACGACTTCTCCGCTGAGCCACGCCCGATAGTAAGCAATTCTTACGGAGGCGCTTATGTCCAATACGGCAGCTCGGTATACAGCTCCGGTTGATTGAACAATATTGCTTTGTGCGTTACTTCGAAAATAAATATTAGTTGGAAACTCAAAGGACTGCGATACGCCAAGTTTCCGGTTTTCATAGTTGGTCAGGCCCGATCCTTTTACTCCCTCATATTCAGTAAATATTTCCGGTTTCTCCAAGGATCGTGCCTGCCATAAAATTCCTTTTTCTTCTTCTATCCTCCATTTCACGGCTGTTATTTGAGGGTTTTTTTCCAGTGCCTCCGAAACCGCAGTCTTAAGAGACAGTTTATCAACGATTTCAAGTTCTTGACAAAGAAGTAATGAACTAGTTGAATAAGCAATCACTGTAAGAGCAAACCAAAGCCGTTGGGAGTGAGTTAAAATATAACCGACAATTAATTGTAACATCTGTACACCTTATTTTAATACAAAGATAAATATACGAGCGTTGGCAACGCTCGCGAGAGTGACCTTATTAACCAGAATGGTTCGAACGATTCGAGGCTTCACATCAACCTTTCGATTATCTCCAATGATGATAGTAGTAATGCCTCGCACGTCCGATAATAGCTGCAATAATTACCAAACAGGCCACAGCAAGAAACAGCCATTTCAAAAGGACATAAATCGTGAGAGGCTTTCTCTTCTTTTTTTTGATAGAGAAAATCTCCGAAAAAACGATTGTAAAATTAGTTTGAGTACTGGGAGATTAGGCTTTGGGGGGTTGCCAGTGAGGAAAAATAAATGCAGGGTAAGAATTGTAGGAATCCAAATTGACTAATAGAGATGATCTTAATAACAAAGAGCTTTGTTTTTCATTGGATGGAAAAAATTGGTGGCCGCAACAATTGCACAAACAAAATGCCGCACACTGATCCTGTTGTGATGCGCCGCCGTTGTTGCAATGTGTTTCAATCGCATGCGTAGGCGACATATCCGGTTGCAACGCCCTGTCTTTGCATGGCCACACTGCAAGCGAAAATATATAGAAGACAATTAAAAATTTTAATCTCATGATCGGTATTTAATGAAACCGCGTCAGGAATGCAAGAGATTTTTGTGATATTTGGTCAGATCAAGACGTTTGATTTTAGTGAACCCAGTCCGTTGTATGAATTCGTTTTCATTTGTGCATAATAGCTTTTACGGCTACGCGTATTCCAATCACCAAGTCAAATCCAATACATAAAAACACATACCACGACGGTACATACGGATTAATCAAATGCCCAGGTACGAAAACATCCCACCCAATATGTCCGATCCATCCTATTGCGAACAGACCAGGTATGATCTTATATCCAAGAGAAGCCACAGATAAAAATATTAAAGCGCCCAACAGCTCGATGGTAATGTGACGCAGAACTTCCCATTGATGACAAAATAATACAAAAACGACATACATCAGCGCCGCCCCGAATAAGCCTGCCGCATACCACATCATT
>CAZHUW010000250.1:0-4381 GCA_964535295.1 uncultured Bacteroidota bacterium | reverse complement strand
TAAAGGACATCCATATTGGTCGGATCACTTTTCAGAGATTCTTCCATATATTTAAGCGCATAGTTCTTCCGTCCAAGCGTAAGATACTCCTGAGCTATTTCGTATTGTAGCGAAGCATTCGTTTTATCGGTTTCTAACCGGGTGAAAAGTTCTTTTAACTTTGCACTTAACGTTTGAGTTGAATCAAGCTGAAGAACCGGGGCTGCAGCGGCAGTTGTATCTTGGGTAACAATGGCCGGATCTTGTGCATAAAGAGGGAGGCGTAATAAAGTCATGCACATTGCAGTGACCGCTAAATTCAACATCCAAAACTGTTTAGACCGCCGCATGAGCGAACCTCCTGAATTTTTAAAAAAAATCACGGGAATTGACAGGATTTTACCCAAAAAGCGAGATAAATGCAAGTAGATTTTAGTCATAGAATAACTCGGCTCGGCTGAAAAAGTTTGCAGCAGGTTCATGGCATAACATTTGAATTGTTCCGGGCGGAAGCGTATATTTTCTCAATCGCATTTTTACTAAAATTGTATAAAATGATCAAAGCCGTATTTTTTGATCTGGGCAAAGTTCTGGCCGACTTTAACTGGAAACCTGCCGCAGAAAAGATAGCAGAAAATTCCGCAATGACTCCGGATGAGGTTCATGTTTTATGTACCGGCAGCGCCATGGCCCTGGAATACGAAACGGGCAAGATCGAAACCAAATTGTTTTTCGAAAGGTTGAAGAACGAATTAAATTACAATGGATCAATTAGACAACTTCAGGATATTTGGTCGGATATATTTACGCCCATTTCAAAACATTTGGAACTGCTTGGTAAGATTCACGTCAATTATCCGGTAGGACTCATATCCAATACCAATGAGGCGCATGTGGAGTGGATCACGAAAAAATTCGGTTTTTTAGATTGGTTCCCGAAACCGACCTATTCATTTATTGCAGGGTACCTGAAACCGCATGAGAAAATTTTTCAGGATGCTCTGAAAGCTCTCTCAGTCCTGGCGGAGGAAAGCCTTTTCATTGACGATCTTGAGGTGAATGTACTTGCCGCAATGAAACTGGGCATGCGGGCCATCCATCTGAGTCCAGGGAAAGATCTGGAAAAGGAATTGACAAAATTCAGAATCAAAGGAATGTAACGAGTCATTATTTTTTTCTACTGTTCCGCAAATAATTTCTCGTCAGCCCCTTCTTCAGAAATTCAAAAGCCGATTCCGGCGTATCAGCGAATGTAAACAATTTAAGATCATTCTTATCGATCATATGATGGCGGATCATGGAGTCGAAATTCAGGACTTCTTTCCAGTATTCGGACCCGTATATCAGGATCGAAAGTGGTTTGGCGATCTTTTTAGTTTGAACTAATGTGAGAATTTCAAACAATTCATCCAGCGTTCCAAATCCGCCGGGAAATACCACGAGCGCTTTTGCAAGATAAGCAAACCAGAATTTACGCATGAAAAAATAATGGAATTCAAAATTGAGTTCCGGTGTGATATACGGATTGGGGACCTGTTCGAACGGTAACGTGATATTTAACCCGAGCGATGGGCCGCCGGCTTTCTTTGCGCCGCGGTTGGCCGCCTCCATCATGCCCGGGCCGCCGCCGGAACATATCAGAAAATGTTTTCCGTCGTTCAGGGATCTCGACCATTTCGTAAGAAGGTAAGCAACCTGAACGGCATCCTCGTAATATTTAGACATGTCGAGCTTGATCTTAGCCTCTTCAAATTGATCCATTAGTTTTTTTGGCGGGTTCTTTGTTGCGGCGATCTTCTTCTTTATTGAATTAAAGGTCTTTCTGGCAACTTCCGGCGAGGGCGTTCGGGCGGAACCGAAAAACACGATCGTATCGCGGACATTCAACTTCCTGAATCGGCGCTGCGGTTCGTAAAATTCAGATAACATCCGAATTACCCGGGCTTCCGGACTGTGCAGGAATTCAGGATTTTCATAGGCCTTAAGAGAATTCTTGTTCTTTTTCACAAAATGTCCTTCGGTCGGTTAGATAATAAGAGTTGACAAAATAAAATTGTTTGAATAGTTTTGAACACAAAAAATCTAACCAAAGCCTCTGTGTTTGTCAATCATTTTATCCGCCCTCTTTCGGATGACAACTTTGAGAGGTTACTTTTAAGGAATCTGATGAAAGTACCTTTTCTCGGCGATAAAGTTCCCAGGCGCGGTAACCGGTTTTCCGAAATATTGGGAAAGCTTATTTTGAGATCGATGGGTTGGCGCATTGATGGGGAGATCCCGAATATTCCAAAATTCGTTGCGATCGCCGCGCCGCATACGACCAATTGGGATTTTGTTTTAGGTATGTCTGCGCTGATGGCCATGAGCATTCGTGTGCACTGGTTCGGCAAAGACGCCATTTTTACATGGCCTGCAAAGTACGTCTGGCATTGGCTCGGAGGGAAACCGGTTGACCGGTCCAATCCGCACGGCGTGGTCCAACAGATCGTGGACGTATTTAATGCGAACGATCAGTTCATCCTTGGCCTGTCGCCGGAAGGAACACGAAAGGATATGATAAAATGGCGTTCGGGTTTTTATCATATTGCCGCGGGAGCCGGCGTACCGATCCTGATGACCTCGTTTGATTTTCCGAATAAAACGCTGAAGATCGGACCCCTTTTTCATCCCACAGGAGACATAGACAAAGACATCGAGTCTATGCAAAATTATTATAAACCTTTTAACGGGAAATTCCGTAAGACGTGGCAGGGGTGAATTCCATTCGCACAGTTTTAGAAAAAGGAACTTCTATTTGATAAATCCCTGGCGCGGCCTCGGGCAATTGCCCCGCGAACTCTGGATCGTTTTTACGACCACACTGATCAATCGGATGGGCACGATGGCCCTCCCTTTTCTTGTGTTGTACCTGACGCGCAGCCTGCAATTTTCTTCGGATCAGGCCAGTTACATTTACATCGCTTACGGGGTCGGCGCGCTCGTCACCGCGCCGTTTGCGGGAAAGTTATCAGACGTAGTTGGCCATCGCCGATTGATGCTCTTATCCTTGTTCCTCACCGGCATCGTTCTTCTCGTTTTTCCGCTGGCTAGTAATTTTTTGGTTGTTTTGATCATCGCGATGATCTGGTCGATAGTGAGTGAAGCGTACCGGCCTTCCAGTTTAGCTGTGATCATGGATCTCAGTTCGCCTGAACAGCGGAAAGCCGCTTATGCGCTGCACCGCCTTGCGATCAATATCGGAATGAGCTTCGGCCCGGCTCTCGGCGGGTTTTTAGTTCTGGTTTCGTATCCCATGTTGTTCATTGTTAACGGTGCTACAACGCTGTTAGCCGGCCTGGTATTTTTATTGTTGCCGTGGCACGTGCAGGAACATCGCCAGGAACCCACTGAAAATATTTCATCGGAACCCATGATCAGCGCATTCAAAGACCGGGCGATGATCTATTTTCTGATCGCCATGCTTCCGGTCATCATTGTATTTTTCCAGCATTCCTCCTCCATGTCCTTGTTTTTGGTGAATGATCTGCGGCTTCCGGAATCGGCGTACGGAATTCTATTCACGGTCAATACCGGGCTTATCATTTTGATCGAGGTCGCTATGAATATTGCTATGGCGCATTGGACGCATCGGCGGGCTTTGACCTTGGGGACATTCCTGATCGCTGCCGGATTTGGCGCGATGGCGTTGGCGGACGGAATGTTAACGGCCGCGCTGACGGTTGTCATTTGGACATTCGGCGAGATGATCACGCTGCCTGCCGCAGCCGCTTATATGGGACAGATCGCGCCGCCTGCACGACGAGGGGAATACATGGGGCTTTATCAAATGATGTTCGGCCTGGCGTTCATCATCGGACCCTGGTTGGGCCTGCAGTTGTATGATCATTTTAATGCGCAGGTTTTGTGGGCGGCGATGTTCGGGATCGGTCTGGTTGGAACTTTGATGATGATGCGGCTAAAGGAAAAATCAGAGTGATCGAAAAACCACCCATTGGATACATAAAACAAATTTATGGATAATCTTCTTTTCACGGCCAATACGGTTCTGCCGGTATTTCTGATCGTTTTTTTGGGAATGGGATTAAAACGATGGGGATTGATGAATGACAATTTTGTGAATTTGTCGTCAAAGATAGTTTTTACGATATCATTACCCACTCTGATATTTTTGGAATTAAGCGTTATCGATTTTACTACCGCGCTCGATGTAAAGCAAATTGTATTTGTTTGCAGCGGAACGTTGTTTTCATTCGTTCTCAGTTGGCTTGTTTCCAAACCTTTCATCAAAGATGCGCGCGACCGGAGTGTATTTATCCAGGGAAGTTTTCGTGGAAATTATGCCATCATAGGTCTGGCGCTCACAGCCAATATGTTCGGCAGTGAAAGCCTCGGGAAGGCGTCG
>CAZHUW010000249.1:0-4404 GCA_964535295.1 uncultured Bacteroidota bacterium | reverse complement strand
AGATAAACCGATTCCGGCAAGACCACATCCGCCCATCCGGCGATCTCGCTGGGGATGACATCGATCACAACCATCAGATCCAGATTCTGTATCGCTTTGATGGTCTCTTCTTCATTGGGCAGCGCATGGAGCAGATTGGTCGCGTAAACAAACCAGCCTTTGATCGGATAAGGATCGCCGGTGATGGTCGCTTCACGAATACCCGTCGTGATCGTTTCATGCGCAAATGGATATTTATGATTTGGATTATCAACTTTTCCTTTTTCCGATTTTGGATAAGCGGGATAGGAATAACCCGGAATATCCATACTGACCGGCGTATAAAATCCGCCTTTGCGTCCCCAGCTTCCGAGAAGCGCATTGAGCAAAGCAATGCCGCGGCTACGCTGCGCATCGTCGCCATACCACGTGACGTGCCGGCCGGGATGAACCAGCGTTGCCGGTTTGTATCGCGCCATCTCACGAGCGGTTTCACGGATCAGTTCCGGTTCGATCCCCGTTTCCGGATACGCCCATTCGGGCGTATAAGTCTGGATCTCGGCGGCGAATGGCTCAAACCCAAATCCGTATTTTTCGACATATTCTTTGTCATATAAATTTTCTTTGATCAGCACATTCATCCACGCCAAGATCAGCGCTATGTCTGTCCCTGGCTTGATCGGCAGATAGAATTTCGCTTTGCTTGCCGCAACCGAATGACGCGGATCGACCACAATGATCGAGGCATTGTTCTCTACGGCATCGGCAAATTCTTGCACCTGCGTATTGTGCATGTTTTCCCCGAGATGAGAGCCGATCAGCACGAGGCATTGGGCGTTTTTAATGTCCGTCCGTTCAGGCGAACTCACATCTTCGCCGAAGGTCAGGCGAAACCCGACGTCGCGGGGTCCACGGCATTGCGCAAAAGACGGCGCGGAAATATTGGGAGAACCGTAGGCCTTGATCGTATGTTTGAAGAAATTACCTCCGATGCCGTGGCTGAAGAGGGCTACCGATTCCGGACCGTAATTCGTCTTGATCTTCTTCATCTTTTCGGCGATGTAATCCAATGCCTCATCCCACGTGACTTCAACCCATTGTTCTTCGCCGCGCAGATTTTTGCGGATCAATGGCGACTTAAGCCGGTCAGGATCGTAATGCGCACCGACGCCGCCGGTTCCCCGCGGACAAAGTCTCCCGCGGCTCAGCGGATCTTCCGGGTTGCCTTCCACTTTCCATAATTTCCCGTCCTTCAAGTAGGCGATAGCGCCGCATTTCCAGAAACAGATGTCGCAATAGGTCGGAATCTTCTGAATGCCTTCTTTGGCCGGGCTTTGATCCAAGGCTTGAACGATTGAATTGACAACCATCCCCGAAGCCGCGGCTCCCAGAGCCGTTCCGCCGCCGATCTTCAAAAATTTTCTGCGTGATAAGGAGTTCATGTTTTTCCTGTTCGTTAAACCCCACAGGTTCAGAGCCTGTGGGGTTTATCTCTATTAGAATGAATAACCCACTTCATATTCCATCTGGCTCATTTTCAATTTGATCGTTTGCTGATTCGGTATTTCCATCGGGTTGGGTCCGCTGATCTCTTTCGCAAAACCGAACATGGCGGCAAAATTCACTTCATGTTTGTTGGCCAAGGCTTTGGAAAAACCGATGGTCAAATGTTGTTCGATCACGCCGGGTGCGAGGATATTGAACATCATTTCTTCTTTCGGGATCGGCTGTTTGCCGTAAGAATAACCCGCTCTCCATGTCCAGCCTTCGCCTTTTTGCCATTGCGTACCGAGTTTGAATACGGTCATATCTTCCCAGCCGAAACCGGCGCCTTTATCATCTCCCAGCAAAATGTTGTTCTGAAAATCGGCGGGATCAAAAGGATTGCTTACCGATTTGATTCCGCTGTAGAAAATTTGTTTTACATCAAAGGTAAAGGACAAGGCATCATTTACATTGTAGGCAACGCCTGCGGTCCAGTTGGCTGGAATATCAAAATCGCCTTGTTCTGCAAAGAGACCGGCGTATTGCTTGAATTCACTCATAAATATTTTTGTTTGGAAGGCGGCGCCCAAGGTTAACTGAGGCAGGATCTTACCGGTGTAACCGATGCGGGCTCCCATACCCATTGAATTGCTGAATCCCATATCGGACAAATTCTTATCGTCTCGGGAAAATCCTGAAAAACTCAACACACCTTTAGCCTGAAAACGCTGATACGCAACGATCGCAGATAGACCCAGTGCATGTTTTTCATTGATTCGGCGCGCATAGGTTAGGCCCACAAATAACTGGGTGAGATTCACTCCGGTGGACGACGTGGTCATGTCATAGTAGGTATGTGTTTTATAATCGGTGTTCATCCCGCCGTTGCCGTAGACCGTTATGTTGTACGTATTGCTTCCGTAGGTTCGGTTCACTCCAAATGAGGGAATAAAAAAGTAATTCGATTTGCTCTTGATCGTTCCGGGCGTTAATCCGAATGTGCCCATTTGCATGGACGGATTCCCAACGATCGTATATTGACGGCTGGGACTGAACATCGCTAAACCGAAATCATAACTGTTGCCTAGGAATGCCGCACCTGCGGGGTTTGTAATGGACGACATACTGTTAAGCGGAAATGCCACGCCCGTTCCCCCCATGGCTTTGTGCTTCGTTCCGTACCCATGCGAGAAATAACCGTCTGTGGCCATAGCCATACTGGTCATCATCAATAAAAACAATATACTGAATGCTGATTGTGTAAATTTTTTCATAGACTTACTTCCTACCTCCATTATGTTTGAATGACCAGATGCCTGTTTGACCACATCCGTTAATAGCTAAGTGATTATTTAGTAATATATTAAACGTAATTTGATACTTTTTTCACTAAAAAATAATCAAAAAACCGCATCAAAACAATGACCTGCGTCAGGTTTTTACCTAAATGTTGTCAGATTTTTAATTTGTGAAAAAAGTGATTTGAGAAAAAGGAAGGGTGTTGTTGATTTTATTAACAGTGCCGGGGATCAGGATCAGCCGATTTCCATCCATTGATGAACGGGGGAGGATTTTTTCGAATCAAATGTATTGTGGCAATATTCATTGGTGTGCGGATTATAAGTATACTCTTTCCCCCAAGTCTCAAAATTAGCCGCAACTTCCTTAAGCGATCGGATAATATAGTGGACTTCATCATTGGTCATGATAGGATGAATCGACATGCGGATCCAGCCCGGCTTTTCCGAAAGATCGCCATGGTCGATCTTTTCCGTGATCTTATGCGACACTTCCTGCGGAATATGAAGCAGATAATGCCCGTACGTTCCGGCGCAGGAACAGCCGCCGCGCGTCTGTATGCCGAAACGATCGTTGAGCAGTTTCACACCGAGATTATAATGCAGGCCGTCAATATAAAATGAAACAACGGCCAAACGATCTCTTGTTTGCGCGGCAAGGATATTCAGCTTGTCAATTTTGGGCAATTCATTGAATAAAATATCCACGATCTCTTCTTCCCGGCGCTTCAAATTCTCAACACCCATTTTTTCCTTCAGTTTAACACACAAAGCCGCTTTGATCGTCTGCAGAAAAGGCGGGGTTCCGCCGTCTTCCCTTGCCTCGATATCATCAAGGAATTTATGTCCTCCCCAGGGATTGGTCCAATCCACCGTTCCGCCGCCGGGCTGATCCGGAATTTTGTTGGTGTATAGCTTAGAATCAAATATCAGTACGCCCGGAGTGCCGGGGCCGCCTAGAAATTTATGCGGAGAAAAATAGACCGCATCGAGCTTTTCCAGCGGTTCCGTAGGATGCATATCGATCTCGACATAAGGAGCGGAACAGGCAAAATCAACAAAACACAGACCGCCGGCTTCGTGCATTATTCGCGCGATCTTATAATAAGGCGTCTGGATCCCGGTCACATTGGAACAAGCTGTAACCGAAGCGATCTTGGTCTTTCGGTCTTTGTACTTCGCTAGAACGTCCTTCAGATATCCGATGTTCACCGCTCCGTTCGCGTCCGGAGGAATACATTCCACATGCGCGATCGTTTCCAACCACGACGTATGATTGGAATGGTGCTCCATATGCGTTACAAATACAACCGGTTTTTCTTCGTCAGGTATCGCAATGTATTTCGACATCTGTTCCGGAATTCGTAGGCCCAGCATACGTTGGAATTTTGCCACCACCCCGGTCATGCCGGACGCCTGCGTGATGATGACATCATCTTTGCCTGCATGAGCGTGTCTTTTGATGATCGCGTGCGCCTCATGGTATGCTTCGGTCATGTAGGTGCCGGTCACGGTGGTTTCTGTGTGCGTATTGCCGACGAAGGGGCCGAAATCTTTCATCATGCGCTCTTCGATCGGCCGGTATAACCTCCCGCTGGCCGTCCAGTCCGCGTAGATCAGTTTTTTTGTTCCCTGTACCGTT
>CAZHUW010000248.1:0-4419 GCA_964535295.1 uncultured Bacteroidota bacterium | reverse complement strand
AATAGAACGGCCACGCAGGGCCGAAAACCGGTGAGGACGGCCCGACGCATGCCGATCCGCAGCCGCTGCAGTTATTATGTGAAGGATTTCCAAAGGGCAAGATGATCACGTTGACGCCGTGGGACGCGACCGAGATATGGCACCTTATGGTAGAAGGTTTGAAAAAACAACCCGCCGTTTTGGCTCCTTTCGTTACGCGCCCGGAGGACATTATCGTGGATCGGGTCAAATTAAAATTACCCGATGCATCCGCCGCGATCAAAGGCGTTTACGCGATGCGCAAAGCGGATATGAGCGCTAAAGAATATCATGGAACATTAGTTTTGCAGGGTAACGGTGTCGCAACGATCTTCGTCAGCGAGGTTCTCGAAAAACTGGACGCTCAAGGTATCAACATGAACGTGTATTACGTGGCCAGCACGGAACTTTTCGGATTGCTGCCGGATGACGAACAGGAAAAGATATTTCCGGAGAGACTACGTATGCATGCATTCGGAATGTCGGACTTTACACTGCCAACGATGTACAAATGGGTTCGTTCCGAAGAAGGTATTCGCAGAACACTGTATCCGTTCCGCAAAGGGCATTACCTCGGCAGCGGTTCCGGCGCAAAAGTTCTGGAAGAAGCAGGCATTCATGCGGCCGGGCAGGTATCGGCCGTCCTGGATTACGCCAAAATGATCGAGAAACGACATAAAGAGAATAAACTTTAATTTTTTTTTATCTAAACAGCAAAGCGCATCGCGGATTGATTTTTTACTGATCGCGGTGCGTTCATGCTTTTATACAAAAGGAGTGTGAATGAACGTTAAGAAGATCACGGTGATCGGTTCCGGTATCATGGGCAGCGGTATTGCGCATGTATCGGCGTTGGCAGGTTTCGAAACGGTTTTACACGATATTTCCAAAGAAGCGCTGAACAAAGCGGTCGATGCGATCACGAAGAATCTTGACAAAGGTATTGAGATCGGAAAAATGACGGCGGAAGAAAAAGTCCATACGTTGAAACACTTGACAACCAATGACGATCCGGTATCGTCAGTACGTGATGCCGATTTTGTCATCGAAGCGGCGCCGGAGAAGATCGACCTCAAGATCAAACTCTTCTCAACTCTCGACACGAACTGCAAGCCTGAAACGGTATTTGCGACCAACACGTCTTCGCTCAGTATCACAGAAATTGCGGCCGTCACAGGCCGTCCGCAGAAATGTATCGGCATGCACTTTTTTAATCCGGTTCATAAAATGAAACTGGTTGAGATCATCAAGGCGCTGGAAACCGACGAGCAAACGATACGCATCACACAGGAAGTCTCAAAAAAAATGGGCAAAGAGATCGTTACGATCAAAGAGTCTCCGGGTTTTATTACGAGTAGAATTAATGCGTTGATTGGCAATGAAGCATTTTACATGCTTCAGGAAGGCGTTGCGTCGGCGAAAGATATTGACACTGCGTTGAAACTAGGGCTCAACCATCCGATGGGTCCGTTTGAAATGGTGGATCTTGTTGGTCTCGATACGCGTTTGAGTATCCTTGAATACCTTCACAAATCGCTTGGTGAAAAATACAAACCCTGTCCGTTAATGGTTCAGTTCGTCAAAGCCGGAAGATTAGGACGTAAGGCCGGTAAAGGCGTTTACGAATATACCGATCAAAAAAAATAATGTCACTTAGTTCATTACCCATTTTTGATCTTAACGCCGGTTTTTCAGTCGTAGATATCGAAACTACGGGTAACAGCAGCCGAACCGGTCACATCATCGAGATTGGCATTGTTAATATCAAAGACCGGCGCATCACTGAAACGTATCATTCCCTGATCCGTCCGCCGTCTGGTATCTCACCTTTTGTCACACAGCTTACGGGTATACGTGAAGAAGACCTTGTTCATGCGCCATCCTTTGAAGAGGTCGTCTACGATATTGAATCGAGGTTGGATGGAAATTTTTTCGTAGCGCATAATGTGAGTTTTGATTACGGCTTTTTGAAATCGGAATTCCAGCGCGCCCGCAAGCCGTTTTATAAGGATCGGTTCTGCACGGTAAAACTTGGCCGTAAACTGTACCCGGGGCATAAACATTACAATTTGGACGCCCTGATCGAAAGATTTGGAGTTCACTGTGCCCAACGTCATCGTGCTTTAGGTGATGCGGCGGCAACGGCTGAAATTTTCCTGAAATATCTGCAGCATCCTGACGCTGTTGCGGTTTTTACGAAATTTGCCCGCGCGCTGGAAAAAAAGGAACATTGGCAGGAAAGGCTGGAAACGGAAATTGTGAACCTGCCATCCGGTAACGGCGTTTACATGTTCAAAGACGTCAACGACCTGCCTTTGTATATCGGCAAGAGTAAAAATATCAGATCGAGAGTTTTGAGCCATTTACGCGATGATGATATTCCAAAGAAAAAGAGGTTACTGCGTTATACCCAAAGGATGGATGCGATCGAGTGCGGGAGTGAACTTGAATCGCTTATCTTGGAATCACGCCTGATAAAAAAACATCAGCCGTATTATAATGTGCAGCAGATTCAGCGTAAAGGGTACGTTTTTGCAAAGATCACGCAGGACACCTATCCGAAAATTTTTCTTGCGGACTCTCAGGAAGACGACGGAAGCGATTATGTCGGCCCGTTTCGTTCAGCCAAATTCCTTGAATTCCTGCTGGATAAGATCCAAAAACACCTGAAACTTTGTCCGGAACTGATGAAGCCGCGGCGCAATCAAAAAGGATTTTGCTTTTCTTATCAACTGAAAGGATGCTCCGGTGCGTGCGGTGAGGTGATAGCGCCCGAAGAATATCACGAATACATTGAAGAAGCTAAATCGATATTATCTCATTTCACACGTATGGACTCTAAAGAAAACATCGATGTTTTCCTTCGATCGCGCGAAATGAAAAAACCTGAGATGAACGAGTTGCGTAAAGCCCTTCGCCGCGAAAAAAAAAGGATGACCGTCTTGCCGGAAAGTTATGAAGAGCAATACCTGATCGTTGATCCTGAAGAACGAACAGGCTATCTGATCGAACAAGGGCTCATTAAAAAAGTATTTCATGAGGATGAACTGGAGGATATTCATTCGTTGTTTGAATCTTCGACGGTAAACACCGGTGCCGTCATCGAAGATCAAGACACTTTAGACGAGCGCCTGACCATACAACGGTATGTCAGCGCTAATAGGAACAAAATAAAGATCATCGGTTTAAAAGATTTAAAGCAGGAAAAAAATGACGCCTATTTATCTTGACGACAAAATAAGGAAGCCTTCCGAGCCGCGAATCTATGCCATCGGACTGGATCTGGGAGGAACACATTTGAAATACGGTATTCTCTCCGATCGCGGGGAGATCGTTTATAAGAACCTGACGCCGGGGCGGACAATGGAAGGCGGGAAAAAGGTTCTGTCCGTTATGGCTGACGCAGCGCATGAATGCATGATGTTCGCCAAAAAAGAAGGTTTTGAGATCTCTGCAGCCGGCGCCGGTTGTCCGGGAACGATCGATACGGAACACGGTGTTTCGCTCGGACCCACGATCCACATCACGAACTGGGAAGGCGCCGAGATCGCATCGGCCATATCGGAAAAAATTCACCTGCCCGTATTTGCCGATAATGACGCCAACTTTATGGCGTTCGGCGAATATATTGCGGGCGCGGGACGGCAGAAGGAACACGTTGTCGGAATCACGCTTGGTACGGGCGTCGGCGGCGGCATTGTCATTAACGGAGACATCTATCATGGCGCGATATTCAACGGCGGCGAACTGGGGCATGTTTCGGTAGAAGCCGACGGGCGGCCGTGCAGCTGCGGCAACCGCGGTTGTATGGAAAGATACGTTGGTGCGAAATATATCGTTCAGGACGTGATCGATGCGCTGAAAACCGGTGAAGAATCGATCATAACACAAGGTTTAAAATCACAAGCCGAGATCACGCCGCCGCTGATCTTTGCGGCAGCTAAACACGGGGATGAATTGTGCAGCCGCATTATTGCACAAATGATTAAATATTTAGGCGCGGGGTTAACAAGCATTGTCAATGTTCTGAATCCGGACATCATTGTTATCGGCGGCGGGATGTCGGATGCCGGGCAGGGATTTATTAAACGGATAAGTGATGAAGTCTTATCGAGGGTGATGAAACCGGTACGGGGCCAACTTGAAATCGTTCGGGCAGAATTGGGCAACGACGCAGGTATTACGGGGTCGGCGATGTACGCTTTAAAACATTTAACATTGAACATTGAGCATTGATCAATGTTCAATGAGTATTATCGTTTGTAAATAACCGAAAAATTCTCTGTTTCCCATATCTGAACGGAGTCCATTCTCACGGTCGAAGGAAATTTTCGTTCCAATTCATTATAAAAGTATTCGCAGATTTTTTCTGAAGTCGGATTCACTTTTGAAAAGTAAGGG
>CAZHUW010000247.1:0-4431 GCA_964535295.1 uncultured Bacteroidota bacterium | reverse complement strand
CCGCGAAAGCCTGCGCAGGCTGACGACATTTATGTTCAAGAATTCCTGATATTCCTATCAGCGCCGGATCTACTTTAAACCCACATGGACCTCTTCCCTAAAATACTTGCGACGGGTTTTGGAACCGGATTCTCACCCAAAGCACCCGGGACTGTCGGAAGTTTGCTCACCGTACTTCTGTATTATCTTTTTTTCCCTGCCGTACCTTCGGTATTGATTCACTATATTTTTTTACTTATAATAGTCGCGGTTTTTTTTATCGGCGTCTGGGCCGCCGCAAGGGCGGAATCCGAGTATGGACACGACCCGTCCTGCGTGGTCATTGACGAAATTGTCGGTATGGGCATCACGCTGCTGTTCATCCCAAAGGTCTGGTATCTGGTATTGACCGGATTCGTATTATTCAGGTTCTTTGATATTACAAAATGGCTCGGCGCCGACCGGATGCAGCGCCTTAAAGGCGGCTGGGGCGTAATGATGGATGACGTCGTCGCCGGTATATGGAGCAACCTTGTTCTTCAAATCTTCGTGTGGTTGATATGATGTCAAAAGTGGAGCTGATCAAACAGGTCACCTATAATACGCTGGAAAAGGTCTTTAAGACCTTTGACAAAGGCATTGCGCTAATTCCGGACGACCGGCTTGAATTCAGGCCGACGCAGGCGAATATGTCCGCGAAAGAGATCTCGTATCACGTTTATCAGGTTGCCCTTTTGCTCGCCAGCGCCACAAAAAAAGGGGAATACAACGTCAAAGACCTTGATCTTATCGCTTTCGATCCGGATAAGATCGCTTCGTCGCGTGAGATCATCCAATACGGACAAAAGGTCAAACGATTCATTGAAGATACGCTTCTGACGATCACGGAAGAAGATATGGAAAGAGAAATAAGGCAGAGAAAGGATTTCTCAGGTTTCGATGCGATGAAACTGATCACGGAAGAGGCCATTCATCATCGCGGACAATTGATGCTGTACCTGCGCCTAATGGAGATACAGCCGCCAAGCATTTATGATTACACTTAATACACCTTACCAATAGTATTCGGAGAAGAATATGAGCATACTTGTTGACAGAAAAACGCGGCTTGTGGTGCAAGGAATCACCGGCAAAGAAGGAACCTTCCATACGAGTCAAATGACGGCTTACGGCAAATACGTTGTTGCCGGCGTAACGCCCGGCAAAGGCGGTATGAAATATAAAGGCAATGAAAAAGACAAACTCAAATACGAGGTCCCTATCTATAATTCTGTGGCCGATGCGGTAAAATTCTCGCGCGCCAACGCCTCGGTGATCTTTGTTCCGCCGGCCTTTGCAGCCGATGCGATCATCGAAGCGGCCGAAGCAGGTATCAAGACGATCATTTGTATCACAGAAGGTATTCCTACGTCGGATATGGTACGCGCTTACAATTACATCAAGGATAAAGATATTCATCTGGTCGGGCCGAACTGCCCCGGCGTCATCTCTCCCGGGAAATGCAAGGTCGGAATCATGCCGGCATTCATTCACCGTCCGGGCCGCGTTGGCGTGATTTCCCGTTCTGGAACTTTGACCTATGAGGCCGTCGGCCAGTTGACCGCGCTTAAGATCGGTCAGTCTACCTGCATCGGTATCGGCGGCGATCCGGTGATCGGCACTCGGTTCGTAGATGCATTTAAAATGTTCGCCGACGACCGGGATACGGACGGTATCGTTATGATCGGCGAGATCGGCGGTACGGCGGAAGAAGAGGCTGCCGCGTGGGTTAAAAAGAATTATAAAAAACCGGTGGTGGCATTTATTGCAGGCCAGACCGCGCCTCCGGGACGCCGCATGGGACATGCCGGCGCCATCATCAGCGGCGGCAAGGGAACGGCGGAAGAAAAGATGAAAGCGCTTAAAGCCGCCGGCATTACCGTGATTAAAAGCCCCGCCGACATCGGCATCACCATGGCGGCTGCATTAGGGATCAAAGTTAAACCGAAAAAATCCGCAGTTAAAGCGGCCGATAAAAAAGAAGAAAAGAAGGCTTCCAAGAAAACTCATAAGGATGTGAAAAAAGGAAAGAAAAAGGACAAGCCGAAACACAAGAAAAAAGACAAAAAAAAGCATAAGAAAAAATAAAAAAGCATAAGAAAAAATAAAATTAAAAAGCCCCGGTCATGCCGGGGTTTTTGTTTTGCCATATATTTCCAACGCACTTTTTAAGTGCGTTGGAAATAATTTGAAATTTTACTTTTTTTCTAAATAACGAATCAATGCCGTGACCCCCAGAACATAACTCTGACTGCCAAAACCAGATATCTGCCCGATACATGCCGCCGCAGTCATGGATACTTTCCGAAAATCCTCACGGGCATGAATATTGGATAAGTGAACCTCCACAACCGGAATGGAAACCGCGGCGATCGCGTCACGCAATGCGATAGAATAATGGGAATACGCGCCCGGATTAAATACGATCCCGTTATGCTTTTTACGAGCCGCATGGATCAGGTTCACCAATTCGCCTTCAACATTCGACTGCCGAAATTCCAATTGAATTTTAGGGAACCCTTTTTTCAGGGATTTTTCAATATCCGCCAACGTTTCGTTCCCGTAAACGGACGCCTCGCGTTCACCTAATAAATTCAGATTGGGGCCGTTGAGTACAAGGATTTTTATCGGCATAATGTTTTCTTTTTTTAATTAGTTTAATGAACCGATTTGTATTTCGCAATGATAATGTACCTGACCTTACCGCAAAACAGCTTATCTACAATCTCATTATTGTCATTCTGAAAGAATCTTTTTAGAACTAAAGTCTGTTCTATTTTTAAAAAAGGTTCTTACAGAATGACCTGTTGGCGCATAAAATATTTTGGAAATGATGGGCGGCCAGTGTATCTTTTCCCGTTCATATTCGGGAGTATCCGGCTGCCTGGTGGCGCCCGCGGTCTTCAAAATCGTTGTTCCGTCGAAAGGCGGAGGGTCGGGTTCGATTCCCACATACTCCCGCTATTCTATTCCGCCGTTCCGATCTGAACGATCGTTTTGTCAAATTTAGCATTGATCCCGTCCACCGCTTTCAACAATTGCTCTCGCCGGACATTATCTTCATCAAATAGATCCAGCGCGGATTCTTCTTCTCCGAACCGCGACAATCCCATACCGATCAATCGGATAGGCAGTCCGCGCGTGTCCGCTTTTTTCAAAAGCTGGACGGCTTTTTTAAAAATGACCACCGGGTCGTGGGTCGGACTTACCGATATTTGGCGCGTATGATCGACCCAGTCGGCATAACGTAATTTCAAATGCACGCAGCGGGCTTTGATATCGGAATGGCGAAGAACCTCGGATAATCTCAATGACATGTCATGAAGATTCATTTGCAGGAATTTCATATCGCGCGTATCTTTTGAAAAGGTTTCTTCGGCAGAAATTTGTTTTTGTTCACGCAGCACTGACAATACTTGCGAACCGTAACCGCGCGCATATTCCTGAATATGCAGTCCCCACATGCCCAGGTTCTGTTCTACGAATTCCGAATCAAGTCTCGCCAACTCGCCGCACGTCCGTATATTGAACCGATGAAGCTGTTCCAGCATCACCTCGCCGACGCCGGGCAAAACTTTGACGTCCAGCGGTTCCAAAAAGGCCGCTTCGAAGCCTGCGGCAACCTCTTTAATACCAAAAGGCTTTGCATGATCGCAGGCGATCTTGGAAACCACTTTGTTTGAAGAAATGCCCATCGCGCAGGGGAGGCCGAATTGTTCCATAATGTTCTTCTGGATCTTTTCTGCGAACGTGGCAATATTTCCTCCGAACAATTTTTCGCAGCCGGTCCAGTCGATATAGAATTCATCGATACTTGCCGGTTCGAACACCGGCGCGTACTTCTTCAGATAATTACGGATTTTCCGTGAATAGTCCTCATATACATCATGATGACTGTCAACACGAATGGCGATCGGGCATTTGCGTTCTGCAATGGCGGTAGCCATACCGGCGCGCACGCCGAATTTCCTTACCTCATAGGACGCGCACGTGACAACTCCCCGATTCTCGGCCTTACCCGCAACCATAATGGGTTTCCCTACCCATTCCGGATGCAGCAGTCTTTCCACCGAAACAAAAAATGCGGTCAGGTCTATGTGGGCGATTCGAACGGGTTGCATGATACTATCTTTTAATGACAATTATGAAGTGAATATATCATTCTTTTTGCAAATAGAAAATCCCTTCGATTTTGTATTTCGAAGGGATTTGAATGCTTGTCTGTACCGAAATTCAGTTATTAACCATATCAACCGTTTCACCTTCTGTGATCAATGGTCTACCCAAAGTTTCGATTGTTGCCGTTGGCTGGCCGGCAATAATCTTGGAAGTATTCAACAAGGTCACTAACTGATTGTTCGTTCCGGGGAATGTAAAATTAGTGCCTTGATCCCAATATGCATACGTCGAAGT
>CAZHUW010000246.1:0-4497 GCA_964535295.1 uncultured Bacteroidota bacterium | reverse complement strand
TAAGCCGAGCGCCAGAATAACCATGTTGTAAATCCCCGGGCTTTGGTATTCGGCAGGTCAGCCACCGCCTTGTTGCCGCCGATGTAGGCCAGCATGCCCATATGTTTATAAACAAACGGTTTGAACTCGTTTTTTGTTAAACCGGTCTTCCCCATAGTATTGAACAGCTTTGCAAGGTATTTACCGCTTTGGATGGCAACCTGGGCTGTTGCAACAAGAGGATGTTCAAAGATATTTGCGCAATCGCCTAAGGCAAAGACATCTTTTTCATTTAAAACGCAAAAATGCTGGTCAGTAATTATTCGCTGAGCCTGATCTTTGACAAAGGGCAGTGAGCGTACAAGTTCTGTTGGCCCATTTCCGGTTGACCAGACCAACAAGCCGTACGGCAACTCGGATCCGTCTGAGAGAATAAGCATATCAGGTTTGACTTCACGTACGGGTTTGTTCGTCAATACGGTAACCCGCCGCCGGTTGAACAAGCGCGTCGCGTATTCACTGATTTTTTCGTCAAAGGAATTTAAAATATATCTTCCGCCTTCCACCAAGGTGATGCGGACAGTGCCGACAAGCTCCGGGTACGACCGCGTAAGTTCCTCCTCCAAAAAATCAGCGAGTTCGGCAGCGAATTCTACTCCTGTGGGCCCACCTCCGACGACAACAAAATGAAGTATCCGGCTAAGTTGTGAGGCATCAATGCCGGGAGTTGACGCGCGCTCGAAGTTATCAATAATGCGCTGCCGTATTTTTCGTGCATCACGAAGCTCCTTTAAAAAGAAAGCATTTTCAAGAACGCCCGGGATACCAAACGTGTTATTGACTGCGCCAACGGCTATGATCAACACGTCGTAGCTCAACGAAAAATCACGTTGGTCAATTATATTCGTACAATGAATGGTTTTTACACTGTGATCTATGCGTTTACATCGCGCCTGAACAAAAGTCAGATTCTTGCGGGCGGTACGGATGGGTTCGATGATACTGCGGAATTCAATAGTTCCTACGGTTGTGCTGGGTAGCAACGGTGTAAAAATAAAGTGGTTTCGTTCACTGATAATCGTGATGTCGTAATACTCCAATGAGACGGCTTTGATGAAACTAAAGGATGCAAAGCCGGAACCAAGAATGACTATTCTTCTCTTCATGGCCTGATCAAGGAAAAACAATGAATGGGAATTAGTGGATCGCTTTGACGCTGTTAATAATCTCGTTGAGAATCTGGTCGGCTTCCTCGCTGTTGACTTCGCTATAACCGCTGTCGATCATGTAGATACGGTTCTTGTGCTTTCCTACGCCTAGTTTAATATAAGTCTGGATCTCCGACATTCTATTGATGCCCGAACTAAAAACAAACTCGACATTATTGATTTTTTTCGTTTCTTCCCGGATGAACTCGCAGTTCTCGTATGTCACTTTGAGATAAGAGAGTACAATATCGGGTTCGGATTTCTTTTCATTTTCTGCGGACGTAATAAAGAAGTAGATCTGATTATCCGGGCTATAGCATTCTATATAGATCTGAGAGGAACTGTCGTTGATCGTAACATGCCAATTGGCCGGTGTCTTAAATTCAAATTCGTAATTCTCAAAAACATGTTTTTCCCATTGCAAATCTTGCGCTGTTAAAGAGCCGGTGCACACGATGACTAACAACATCAATAGATAGACTATTCTTATGAAGTGTGATTTTGGACGGATCATTTTAGCACCGCCAAAACTTCATCCGCGTGAATATCAACCTTTATCTTATCGAAAACGTGTTCAATATTTCCTTTTTCGTCAATCAGAAACGTGGTTCGGATCACACCGTCATATTCTCTGCCGTATAATTTCTTTTTTCCCCAGGCTCCATAAGCCGAGGCTACCTTGTGCCCGGAATCCGAGAGAAGCGGAAATCCGAGTCCGAATTTCTCGCTGAACTTTTTGTGTGATTTATTATCGTCCGGGCTTATACCGAATACCGCGATTTTTTTCTTTTCAAATGTTTTCAAGCCAGCATTGAAGCTGCACGCCTCTTTGGTACAGCCAGGGGTGTCATCTTTAGGATAAAAATAAAGTACGACTTTGTGCCCCAGATGGTCCGAGAGTTTAACTTTACTTCCGTCCGTGTCAGTTAGTGTGAAATCAGGAGCTTTTTGTCCGGCTTTCAGCATGAGCGCCTCCTATTCGGGGATTACTTCGACGGTCCATTCTAAATTGTCGAAGCGCGTATCGGTATAACGTTTTTTGACGATAAGAATGGCCAGTTTTTTATAATCTTCTTCGCCCATCGTAGCAACACCGTCAAATTCGGTATAACTTCTTCGGATGAAATCCAGATTATTCGATTTAAACTCTTCAACGATTCCGTTTTCTGCATTCGCAACTCGGATGGTCATAGTAACCTCCTCTGGTGATTGTTCTATACATTTAAAATTATTCTTCGATTGAATCCAACAATTCGGAATAGTTGCCTTGCTGTAGCAACTGAAGATAGTGTCTGGCATCTCTTTGATATTTACTATCGCCTTTTTCAGTTAACGGCAGCTCAGTGACTTTAGTAAAAGCCTCTCCCGCTTCGGCCCATTTTTCAAGAAAAAGATAGGTTTTCCCTAATTCAAGATAATGCGCTATATAATTTGGATTGATGCTGATAGCTCTCGTAAAGTGATCCACTGCATTTTCAAATGTTGCCGGAGGAGTGGAAACGACAAACACCTTGCTGAAGGCTTTTGTTAACCAGCCGATATTTGTCATTTCTCGATGCCATCGACCCAACAGATGGTGGCCGAGATCTTCACCTGGGTCTATCATAATGGCTTTTTCCGCGGCCGTTCGTGACTGATTCAATAATTTTATCCTTTCACCGCCTGATTTGTATAAAGCTATCTTCTCCAATGCGGCGGCAAGCAATACATGTCCTTTGGAATGATTAGGATTCAACTCTACCGCTTTGCTTGCAACTGCAACCGCCTCTTGGTATTTCAGGATTTGATCGTTGCTTTTAGGAAGCTCATTACCCATGTCTATGAGTTCCCCGGCCATTTTCCATATGGCGTCAAAATTCGTAGTGTCTAGTTCATATGCTGCTTTGTAGGTCTTGAATGCGTTATACGTATCCAATTGCCTGTGAAAAGCATCTCCCTGTGCGATCAATTCGGCGGCTGATTGCGTATACAAAGACGGACCGCTAAGCATCAGCAAATTGGCAAAGAACATGGTTATCTGCGAAAAATGGAAAAAACCGCACAGACGCTTGGACTTAACGGGACAATTCATCATGATTTATGGTTAAGTCTCTAAACGACAATAGATTAAATATAAGAAAGTGTTGGTAGTGTAGTATTTTTTTCACCGAAAGTCAAGGAAAGAAACCGCCTGAATCAGGCTCTATTTGGGTTCATTAAGGCTGCTTTGCCACATTTTATATAATTTAACGAAGCTTCGTTTTCCGGTTACGTCTTCCGTTACCATCGTCCTGAATTGAAAATCTTTGGCGCTCTTATTCCAAAAAATAACCGGCATTTTGTCGCCTCCGAATGTACCGTTGGATGCTTCGAATTTTTCTGACGGGCTGGAACTTGAATTAATGTAGTACATGTAGGGTCCGTCTTCATATCGGAAGAGTTTGACCTGGCTGAGACTGTCAAATGCGAAAGAAATTTCGCCGCATAAGTTATTATTCTCAATGAAAATCCGTTTTTTTACATCCCGGATTCCGGGAAAATCCTGTTCGATCTTATTACCCTCAAGATAATCGCTGACCAATTCACCGAAATCCTTGAACGATACGTCCTTTTCATTGTCATCGGTGGAAAAGATATTGATATACTTAATGGCAGCCGTTCCGGATTGTCCGTCCTTAAGTTTGATAGAGTATTCTTTCTTTTCAACGCCCAGACATCCTCCGAAAACCGATAGAGTTACCAGCCACAAAATGTTAAATCTATATCTCATGGTCTTTCTCCTTATGTTAAGCTCAATCAAATGTAGAAAAAAAACTCCCCTTTTCAAACGAAAAGGGGAGTTTAACCGAGCACCTCAAATCAGGCTAATTGTAAGTTGGCAAAAAAGAATATTGTTTCGCATAATACATCATTTGTTCCGTAAAATCGGCCGGATATTCAACTTTGACGTCAACAATCTTATCGCCCTGCATAACAGGAACAAGCTTCGGATTGATGAATCCGCCGTAGGGTGCGATATTCAGTTTGTCAAAACGTTCTCTGACTTCTTTGTGCAATTTCTGGTCCACTTTGACGCCGTAGTTTTCAACAAGCGCTTGTGCGGCCTTGAAGTCGCCTTCAGAGGTAATACGCTGGGTTTCTTTGAGAAGCTGGCCGAAAAGGTTACGAAGTTTCTGATAATCATTGATCACAATATAGGTCTTGCCGTCTTTTACTTTCATTTCAATCACATTTTCAGGCTGACCTTTTTCATAAGCCCATTTGGCGATCAATTGCCGGTTACGCATGTGCGCTTCTTCAATATCGTCTCCTAATGCAAGACGGGTCAACT
>CAZHUW010000245.1:0-4544 GCA_964535295.1 uncultured Bacteroidota bacterium | reverse complement strand
GTATCAAAAAAATAATCATGCTGGATCGCCGTAAGCTCATGGATACGTCGGGACATAGCCTCCATGACTTCCCGGGGGAGCATGCCGTCGGGGCCTTTGCTTAAGACGTTGGCGTCGATCTGGCGGCGCACACCGGAAACGCGCACCATAAAAAATTCGTCCAGGTTGGTACTGAATATGGATAGGAATTTGATGCGTTCCAATAAAGGCACATTCGGATCTTGCGCTTCTTCCAGTACACGTCGGTTGAATTCCAGCCAGCTTAGTTCGCGGTTGGTAAAATGATCCGATTTGTCGTATGACTTAGGACTTGGTAAGCCGATTTCTTTTTCAGTGTCCGTTTTTTCCAAAATCGCTTCGGCAAGCGCTGATGATTCTGTCGTTTTTGATGAGGTCACGATGTGCTCAACGGTTGAATTGGATGTGTTACCACGCAAAGATACATGAACTTAACCATTTTGGTTGAGCTTATCAAGTAAGAAATGGCTTGTATTTCAGGGCACAGAGTGATATTTTTTTGCGCGCATGCTGTGTAATGATACAGGCGATCATCCAAAACAAAGGGGTGAAACATGTTTCTTTTTCGATGGATTAAGAACCTGATCCTGTTCGTTGTCTTTATGATCATTGCGCTTGTTGTGGTCATCGTTTTTCTTCCCAGAGAATACAACAGCGAATCGGGAATTGATATTCGCGCTTCACGGGAAACGGTATTTTCCAAAGCGCTGAATCTTTCCCATTGGCATGTGGCGGCGATGATGAACGGGATTTCTTTGGATCAGTTTGATATCCCGAAAAATATTAATTCCCATGTCCGGATCCCCGGCGTCAATGTGGACACTATGTTGACCGGGATAAAAGACGCCGCGCAATCTCTGAAGATGCGGATCCGATTGGTTAAATCGGAACCTCCTACGCGGATCATTTATAACGTGGAGGGCGGTCCTTTGAACGGCATGCAGCCTGAAGTTCTCTTCTTTGAACTTGACGGTAATAACACCAAAGTTACCATCAAAGAATCATTTTCTTTCACCGGTCTGTGGGCAGGTTTACAGGTGATAATAGTTCGTATGGGGATGAATAAATTAAATTCCGGCAGTTTGGAAACGCTCAAAAAACTGTGTGAACAAAACCCTTAGCTATGCTCGAATATTTCAACCGTGAGACATCGAGACTGAGTATCGGCGGCGCAGATTTTGAAGATTTCACAAGCCAATTCAAAACGCCGCTTTATGTCTACGACGCCGAGATCATTATCCGGAAATATCGCCGATTGCGCGAAGCGATGCCACCTCATGTGCAGGTGTATTATGCTGTCAAAAGCAATCCGAATTTAGCGGTGATCAGGATATTAGCTGAACTCGGCTGCGGCTTTGATGTGGCTTCCATTGGCGAGTTGGCGGCTATAAAAAAACTCGGTATTGAAGGTACACGTGTTGTTTTTACCGGCCCGGGTAAATCGGACGAGGAGATCGCATCCGCGTTGGAACATGAGATATATGCGTTTAACTGCGAATCCGAGAATGAGGTTCTACGCATCAACACGGCTGCAAAAAAAGAAAAGAAGAGAATCAAAATCGGGCTCCGCATCAATACGGATTACGCCATCCGGGAAAAGATCAAAATGATCGGCGGAACCCAGGCGAAAAAATTCGGCATCGACGAGGACCGGATCTTCGATGTGATCGAACGAGTCAAGAAACTTGAATACGTTGAGATCATAGGCATCCATGTTTTTAATGCGGCGCAGGTCCTTGATCACATGGAACTTGCGGCCAACACCAAAAACATACTGAGACTTGCTTCAGAAATAACGCGTCAAAAAAAATTGGATCTCGAATATCTGGATATCGGAGGGGGACTTGGGATCCCTTATTCGGCAGACGAAAAAGAACTGGATGTAGAGGCATTAGGGAGAGAATTTCAGGTCATGCGCAGTGAATTCCGTGAGCTTGAAAACGTGCATTGGATCGTCGAGCCGGGGCGTTATCTTTCAGGCGAATGCGGAGTAATGCTGACGAAGGTGATCGACGTTAAAAAGTCGCGTGATATCCGGTTTGTCATCACAGATGCCGGCATCAACCATTTTTTAAGACCGGCGCTGGTCCAGCAAAACCATCCGGTGTTTATAGCCAATAAGTTTGACCAACCGCCTACGCATGCCTATCGCGTAGAGGGCCCGTTATGTACCAGCCTGGACTGTATTGGGCGTGATGTCATGCTTCCCGAGCCTGCGATCGGCGATGTTCTCGCTTTTTTTAATGCAGGGGCGTACGGATTTACGGAATCTATGCCGTATTTTTTGAGTCACCCTATTCCGGCCGAGGTCATGATCCGCGATGGAAATGTCAAGCTTATCAGAAAACGAATGGAGCCTTCTGAATACATTGATAATTGCATTATCTGATATTGGTAATTTTTTTTTGAGATTACGAATAATTTAAAATGAAAAAGGAAATACTCTAATGGCCGAAGAAAAGAAAATCCAGGAAATTCAAATTAATTTTCCTCAAGACAAACAAGGCGGCGCCTATGCTAATAATATGGTCGTGGCGCATTCGAAAGAAGAATTCATACTCGATTTTATGCTGGTCACCCCTCCTACCGGAACGGTCAACGCGCGCGTGATCATGAGTCCGGGGCACGTGAAACGCGTGATTGCAGCGCTAGTTCAGAATATGCGTCATTATGAGGAACAGTTCGGAAAGATCGAAGAAGCGAGTGAACCGAAGAATCCTTTCGGTTTTCAGGCGTGATCCATGATCAAGATCATCGACATCCATATCCACATCCAGCCCTGGTGGCAGCTTAAACCTGCGGTTCTGGAGCGCATGGCCAAAGGCAAAGATGATTTTGATTTTCTGATGGCGTTAATGAAAAGCTCGGCCAAACTGATCGACCTTATGGATAAAGCAGGAATTGAAAAGGTCGGACTGATCAATTATGTCAGCCCGGATCTTATGGGTTTCGATGACAGTTCCAATGATTTTTCCGCTAATTATCAACGGTATGCTCCGGACCGCTTCATTGCTTTCGGCTCGGTTCATCCCCGGTTCACCAAAGATGCAGACGCAGATATCCACCGCTTAATTCATGATCTCGGAATTCGCGCCATCAAAGTTCACTCGCCGCATCAGTTATATTATCCCAATGATTATCTGAACGGAATGAAAAATCTGGAAACAGTTTACCGCCGTTGTGAGGAATGGAAAATTCCCGTGATGATCCATACCGGTACCTCATTCTTTTCCGGTGCGCGCATCAAATACGGCGATCCGATCTATCTCGACGATGTGGCGGTCGACTTCCCGGATCTGAAGATCATCATGGCCCACGGAGGTCGCCCGATCTGGATGGATACGGCATTCTATCTTATGCGAAGGCACAAGAACATGTATATGGACATTTCGTCGATTCCGCCGACAAAACTTCTGAGCAATTATTTTCCAAGATTGGAGGAGATCGCGGATAAAGTTCTTTTCGGAACGGATTGGCCGGGGCCGCAGGTGGAGGACATGAGAAAAAATGCAGATGAATTCCTGTCTCTGCCTTTAAAAGAGGAAACAAAAATCAAGATCGTTCGTGAAAATGCTTTGAATTTATTTTCACAATAAGATTAAGTGCCAAGAAAATATGGCAGTGTTCTTATTTTTCACAAATTCATACTTTATATGGTATCGTAAATTCAAATAATATAGAGCCGGATGAGTCGGCACGTTTTTTGGTCATTAAGTCAGTAACCCTCAATTGAATAACCCTAAAATAATTATTTACCAACGATCTGTCGGAGATATTAATAACGTCTCGGCTCAAGGAATTACTTAACAGAAGGATTCAACTTGGATGCAGAAAAATTTACGGTTCTTAATTCTTTTTCTCTGCTTATTACCAGCGCTTTCCCCGGTTTTTAGCCAAACAGAGCAGTCTCTACCCGTGGTTGCGGTGTTAGATTTTAATAATACCACCAAGAAGTTTTATCTCGATGAACTGCAAAAATCTTTCCCTTCTTTATTAAAAACTGAATTATCACAGAAAAAATCATTGTTTATCGTCGAACGGCAAAAAATTGAAGCTATTCTAAAAGAACAGGACTTTGTTTTAAGTGACCTTTCTGAGGATAAGGATAAACAAGCGAAAGTAGGAAGTCTTATCGGTGCAGATTATGTTATTACGGGTGATATTTCTGAGAACGGAAAGCAGATTCGTATCGATGTGGCGATCACAAAGATCTCCAACGGCCAGGTTGTTGGCGAAAAAGCCATGGCCCCTTCTAAAGAACACATCGGCATTATGGCCAGGATGCTGGCACAGAACATTGTTTATCAGCTTACCGGGGAAGGCAAACGTTTGGAAAAAGTAACTCTTCGTGGAGCGCCCACAGGTCCGTTGATGATCAGCACTTTAACTTTAGGCGCCGCATCGGCCGTATCGTTTACTCAGAAAAAGAAGTTCTATAAATCCTATCATGATGCAACCGGGCTGAAAAAGATCAACGATACCTACAAACGTGCAAATAACTGGAATAAAGCGGCGTATACAGCCGT
>CAZHUW010000244.1:0-4556 GCA_964535295.1 uncultured Bacteroidota bacterium | reverse complement strand
TGATTCTCTGCACCGGCAATTCCTGCCGGAGTCAAATGGCGGAAGGATTTTTAAAATCGTTTGATAAAAACCTGGAAGTCCATTCTGCAGGAACTAAACCTTCCGGACAAGTTCACCCGAAAGCTATTCAGGTGATGCGGGAAGCAGGAATCGATCTTAGCCAGAATTATCCCAAAAACGCGGATCAGTTTATTTCACAGCCGTTTGACTACGTGATCACCGTCTGCGGCAATGCGAATGAGAATTGTCCTGTCTTTACAGGTAAAGTAAAACATCGTCAGCATATCGGTTTTGAAGATCCGGCGGAGGCAACAGGAACGGAAGAAGAAATTTTGGCAGAGTTCCGAAAAATACGCGACCAAATCAAAGAACGTTTTTACGATCTGTATCGTAAAGAATTGCAAAAGAAGGAGCAATAAGTATGTTAGACATTAAAGTATTGGGACCCGGTTGCGCTAATTGCATCAAGCTGGAGGGTATGGTTAAAGAAGTTGTTTCGCAATATGAATTGGAAGCAAAAGTTGAAAAGATCACTGATTATAACCGTTATGCCGATTACGGCGTATTGCTTACACCGGGACTCGTGGTAAACGGCCGGGTTCTTATCAGCGGAAAAATGCCGACGCGTTCGACCTTAGAACACTGGCTTCTCGATATGGCAAGAGTAACCAACTAAAACGAGGCGCATATGTCATCCGTATCAAAACAATTATCCTTTTTCGACCGCTATCTTACGCTGTGGATCTTTCTGATCATGTTCTTCGGCGTTACGGCGGGGTCACTGTTTCCCGGAATTGCCGGCTATTGGGATTCGTTAAGTTCAGGTACCACAAATATCCCCATCGCTATCGGCCTTATTCTTATGATGTATCCGCCATTGGCGAAAGTGAAATACGAAGAACTTCCCATCGTATTTAAAAATACCCGATTGCTTTTTCTTTCGCTTATGCAGAATTGGATTCTCGGTCCGCTTGTGATGTTCCTGTTTGCCATCCTGCTTTTGCCGGACAAACCCGATCTCATGATCGGTGTCATATTGGTAGGTCTCGCGCGATGTATTGCGATGGTTTTGGTGTGGAATGATCTTGCCAAAGGAGATTCGGAATTAGCGGCGGGGTTGGTTGCTTTCAATGCACTATTTCAGGTCTTTCTGTATTCGGTTTACGCTTACGTTTTTATTACGATCCTGCCGCCGCTGTTCGGATTGCACGGCGCGTTAGTTGAAGTCTCCATCTCTGAAATTGCAGTAACCGTGCTGATCTATCTGGGGATCCCTTTTGCGGCCGGGATGCTGACGAGAATCCTGTTACTGCAATTTAAGGACAAAACCTGGTACCACGACAAATTCGTTCCGAAGATTTCTCCGATAACGCCTGTGGCGCTGTTATTTACCATATTTGTCATGTTCTCACTGAAAGGCGAAAAGATCGTGGAATTACCGATGGACGTGATCCGGGTAGCTATCCCTTACACATTGTATTTTGCCGTGATGTTCTTTGCAACTTTTTATGTCGCGAAGAAAATGGGAAGTTCCTACGAAAAATCAACGACCGTTGCCTTTACCGCCGGAAGTAATGATTTTGAACTGGCGATCGCCGTCGCCGTCGCGGTATTTGGGATCAATTCGCAGGTTGCCTTTGCAACTGTGATCGGGCCGTTAGTAGAGGTTCCGGTCTTGATCCTGCTCGTGGATGTGGCTTTGTGGTTTAAGAAAAAATATTTCAATGATGTCAAATTGGAAAAAGCATGACTTTTAAGAAGGCACGTATATGAATTATCATGTTAATGAAAAAAACGACGGAATCAATATCACTATCGGCTCGGTTAAAGACAAACAAGCGCTGATGCAGAATTTCGAACTCTGTCAAAAAGGACAATGTTCTTGTCCAACCACCGAGTACACAAAATTAGAATCCATGAATATTGTGAGCGAACGGGACGAAATCAGAATAGAACTCAAATCCAAAGCAGATCAAACTACAGGTTTCCGAGATTGAAAAGTGTTTGGAGTTTACGCTTAAACAGGTGTCCGGTAAATAACTTGTCTACTCCGCCAACGCTTTAGGCACGAATTCCCGCGTGATATTATTATGAAGATCATGCTGTGCTTTGTTTTTGGCAAAACGGATCATCATCACCGTACTGATAAGCATAAGAACAAATCCCGCCAAAAAGGTATTTCCGATCCCCGCTGCCCCTATGAGGTACGCGCCGAAAAAAGGGGCAATAATTCCGCGGATCCCTGTCAACATAGTGTGAATTCCCATGTAAATTCCAACCTGATTCTTAGGAGCAAATTCCATAACACACAATTGCCAGCTGAGCTGCGCGCCGCTCATTGAAATGCCCTGCAAAACACTTGCGAGATATATCAGCTTCAGATCGGCAGCAAAATAAAACAAAAGCAGGTTGATCGTAGGCAGAATATTCAGCAAGAACCGGATCCTTATGACGCCGTATTTATCGATCTGCTTTCCCCAAAAAGCAAATGTAAGAAGCATTACAGCCTGAGGTATGACAGTCACGGCAAGCACCGCTTCTTCATAGGTAGCGTTAATGCCGTATTTCGGATCGGTCACAAAGATCGTTTTAACAGGGTCAACCATCAGCGCGGCAAAGCCGAATATCGCCCAATACCACATAAAATAAGCGAACGGCTTGTCCTGCTTTAATACGTGTCGCAGTTGCAGAAGCGGATGTTCTGGCGATGCGGTCGTAATGTCTTCCGTTTTGTTTACCCGAATTTTTCTGAATTGCTTCGCGCCCCAGATCCCGACCAAGCCGATGATAGGATACACATAAATATAATTATGCCCGTCCAGATCAAGCATTAGGCCGAACAGGTATGATGCGGCAACAAAAGCCAGATTGAAGAAGGTTCTCACCACGCCCATGATCTTTCCGCGGGAATGATCAGGGTAGTTTGACCGGTAGATGCTTGTAATAACAGGGGTGTTTAAAGAATTAAAAGCAAAAGCGGCGCAGAGAATAAGGGTAAAGACGAGTGAAACCGGAAAAAAAAATGAAACTACGGCGGTCATAATAAACAACCAGCGGGCGATCATGTCCGGGTAGTAGACATAATCCATTTTATTGGGCTTTTCTGCGTGGGATGCGAGAAAAATACTGAATAACAGACCCAGGCTGACCGAACTGTGGAGAAGCGCAACTTCAAAGTCCGAAGAATTAAAGGTTTTTTTTAATATCACACCGGCAACGCTCGCGGAACCGGCTAATACAAAACCTTTTGAAATACCGTTCCGCAGGTCGAACTTAAATGTGTTTTTTGCCTCAGAAGGGATTTGAAAATAATCTATGAAGCGGCGAAAAAAATTCACTGCAGGCACCGTTGGTAAAAATAAAAGTACCGGTGTTGCGTAACGTCAATCATTCGGTCATTCCTGATAATGGATCGTTCCCGAATAATCCAGCAGCACTATTTCGGTCGGAGATATCTTTTTGATCAATTCTATCCGTACATCCAGCGGATGTTCGATCGCCGGATCGTTCCATATTCTTGAAAGGGGGAATTGCAGACTGTTTGATCCTTTCACGTTTTTGATATCATACATATCGGTAAAGATCAGGGAATCAGGATAGTTAAAGTCACCGGCAATATGGCCTTCAAATACGAATCTTACAAAATACTCATCGGGATAAAACTCTAATACATTAAGCGTCCAGCTGAAATTGCAAGTCAGGACATCGGCAGAATCGACAACCGCGTTATTGGCAGGCAAGATCGAGGTGACCGTCAAAGGATCGTTTTGCCCGGTTCCGCCGGTGGTGTTATTTTCATCACATCCCGACAGCGAAACTAACAGGAGCATTGCAGCAATAATCGTAATAGCGGTTCTCATCTTATTTCACTCTCTTTCACGCAGTTGTCAACAAAGTATTTGTGAATTCTCGTATCATCGGTCAATTCCGGATGAAAAGTGGTAACCAATATGTTCTTTTCTTTCGCGATCAGGGCCGAACCCTCTGTCGCAGCGAGTGTTGTAACGCCGGCGCCGCATCGGGTTATCTTCGGCGCCCGTATAAAGACCGCATGCACCGGTTCTGTTCCAAATTCGTTTACATTTAAATCATCTTCAAAGCTATCAACTTGTCTTCCGTATCCGTTTCTCGCAACCGTAATATCTATGAAACTGAAACGAAATTGGTTGCTGTTCTCGATATCTTTGGCAACAAGAATGGATCCCGCGCAGGTACCGAAAATACCTTTTCCTGATCTATAAAATTCTTTGATAGGTTCGACCATATCGAAGCTATGAAGAAGTTTGATCAGGGTCGTGCTCTCACCGCCGGGGATTATCAGTCCGTCAACTTCGTTCAATTGTTGGTATTTGCGGATATCCGTGTTCGGTACACCCAGGCGGTCAAGCATGCTTCTATGCGCATCAAAATCTCCCTGCAGTGCCAGAACGCCAATTCGCTTTGACATAATTAATTATTCATCCACAAATATTGTGCGATTTGATCCGTTGCATTTTCCCAGCCTTTGAGCGGAGCTTCCCAGTTTCTATCCTGCGCACGCCTCAAATAAACCGCCT
>CAZHUW010000243.1:0-4607 GCA_964535295.1 uncultured Bacteroidota bacterium | reverse complement strand
GCTAAATTCACAGAAACGATAGACGTTGCAGTGAATCTTGGCGTCGATCCTAAACATGCGGATCAGGCGATCCGTGGAACTGTTTTGATGCCGCACGGGGTAGGTAAAACGGTACGCGTGCTGGTGATCACGAAGATGAAAGACAAAGAAGCGAAAGAAGCAGGCGCCGATTTCGTTGGATTTGACGATTACTTACAGAAGATCAAAGAAGGTTGGACGGACGTGGATGTGATCATCGCCACTCCGGAGGCCATGATTGAGTTGGGTAAATTAGGAAAAGTACTTGGCCCCAAAGGTTTAATGCCTAATCCAAAAAGCGGCACAGTTACAAACGATGTCGCCAAAGCTGTCAATGAAGTAAAAGCCGGTCGCGTGGAGTTCCGCGTCGACAAACAAGGAACGGTTCACGTGGGTATCGGTAAATCTTCTTTCGAGCAAAAACAGTTAGAAGATAATTTCCGCAGTTTTATGACTACGATCATGCGCATGCGACCGTCAACCGCAAAAGGACAATATTTAAAAAGCGTCCACGTGTCTACCTCTATGGGCCCCGGTATTAAGGTCAGCAATCAGGAAGTCGGCTCGTTAAGTATTCACTAAATCAACAATCGATCATTAAACGTTTTATAAGGCCATATGAAAAAAGAAAACAAAAATGAATTGATCGCAGAATTGGCGGACAAATTCGAAAAAGCTTCCAGCTTGTATCTGACCGATTTCACAGGGATCAATGTTCAGAAGATGGAACAATTGCGGATTAAATTTCGCGAATCCAAATCTGACTTTAAAGTTGTCAAAAACACCTTGGCAAAGATCGCATTAAATAAGGCAGGCTATACCGTTAATCTGGACGAGTACCTGCAAGGCCCTACGGGAATTGCTTTTGGGTATGACGATGCGGTCGCCCCTGCGAAAGTTATATCGGAATTTCTTAAGGAAAAAGAGAATGACAAACTCCAGGTCAAGATTTGTGTCATCGACAAACAGCTTTTCCAGGCATCAAAATTAGGCGATATCGCCAAGATGCCGAGCAAAAAGGATCTGCTGGCGCAACTGCTCGGATTGTTCAATTCGCCTATGCAGAACGTGGTCATGCTTCTCAATACGCCTATGCAAAACCTGGTAGGTGTTCTGGACGCATTAAAAGACAAGAAAGCAGCATAAGAAAAATTTTATTATTAACCATTTGCCGTCTTAATTTATCATTCGTTTAAATGTGTCGAATGACTGGCGGCAGAGACATTAAGGAGACCTAGAAATGGCTACTTCAAGAGAAGATGTGTTGGAATATCTTGCCAATGCCAACATGATTGAAATCGGCGAACTCGTCAAAGATATCAAAAGCAAATTCGGAGTTGAAATCGCAGCCCCGGTTGCGGTAGCAGCAGCGGCTGGCCCGTCAGGCGGAGGTGCAGCGGCAGCTGAAGAAAAAACCGAGTTTACAGTGAAACTCACCAGCGCAGGCGATAAAAAGATCCAGGTGATCAAGGTTTTGCGCGAATTGACGAATCTCGGACTTAAGGAAGCGAAAGATCTCGTTGACAGCGCTCCGGCGGTCGTCAAGGAAGGCGTTTCGAAAGATGAGGCTGAAAAGATTAAAGCTAAATTCGCAGAAGTGGGCGCCACAGTCGACGTCGCCTGATTCAGCTATATTGCGTCAATCATAAGCGGCTCGGTCACCGGGCCGCTTCTATTTACATAGAGAATCCAGGCGATAATATGGGTTTTCTTTTCCCACAAGCGCACATGCCTTGCGCTTCAATATTTTGAAAAACATAATTAAGTTGTTCCTCACAACCTAATTTACTAAAAGGCAGGTTACCCTTGAAAAACAAGATCATCGAAAGAGTTTCATTTGCCAAGAACCCCAGCGTTACCGAAATGCCGGATCTGCTTGAAATTCAGATTGATTCGTACAAAGAGTTTCTTCAACAGGATGTGCAGCCGGAAAAACGAACAAATACAGGATTGCAGGCAGTTTTTGTAAGTTCATTTCCCGTTGAAGACGCTAAGGAACTATTCAAACTTGAATTTATTAAGTATTTCGTGGAACGTCCAAAATACGATGTACGTGAGTGTCAGGAAAGAGGAGTAACTCATTCCGTCCCGCTGAAGGCTACATTACGCCTTTCGAGCAAGAAATCATCTGACGACAAACATCCTGAGATCATTGAACAGGACGTATATCTTGGCAATTTGCCTTACATCACAGAAAAAGGAACGTTTATCATTAACGGTGCCGAGCGTGTGGTTGTGAGCCAGCTGCATCGCTCGCCTGGCGTGTTCTTCGATGAATCTATTCACCCCAACGGCACTAAGATGTTCTCTGCCCGCGTAATTCCTTTCCGCGGATCCTGGATCGAATTCACGACCGATGTGAATGACGTCATGTATGTTTTCATTGACCGCAAGAAGAAATTTCCCGTCACCACATTTCTGCGTGCATTAGGCTATTCATCTGACCGTGATATGCTCAAACTTTTCGGTGTAATTGACGAGGTAGAACTCACACGTGTCGGCGACACATTGAACGGTCGTAAAATCGCAGTCGACATCGTTCAGGAAGAGACAGGCGAGATCATTGCTGAAAAAGATACAGTGGTGGATGAGGAACTCATTGCCAAACTGAAAAAACATAAGATAAAGAAAATCGATCTTATTAAAGCTGAAGACGAAATTCCAGAGGTCATTGCCAATACGATACGTAAAGACGTTACTAAGACCGAACAGGAAGCGCTTGAACAGATCTACCGTCAATTACGTTCGGGCGACGCACCGGATCTTGAGACTGCACGCAATCTCTTGGAAAGGCAATTTTTCAATTCCAAACGATACGATCTTGGCGATGTAGGCCGTAATCGAATCAACAAGAAACTCAATTTAAATATACCGGAAGCGGTCACCGTCTTAACCAAAGACGATATTATTGCTATCATCAAAGCTTTGATCGAACTGCGTAACGGTACCCGTTCGACGGACGATATCGACCATCTTGGAAATCGCCGTGTTAAGACGGTAGGAGAGCAGCTCGCATCCCAATTCAGCGTTGCTTTCTCCAGAATGACCCGTACGATCCGCGAAAGAATGAATTTACGCGACAATGAAAACCTGACCCCTCAGGACCTTGTCAATGCACGTACCATTTCGAGTGTGATCAATACATTCTTTGGCACAAGCCAATTATCACAATTCATGGATCAAACGAATCCGTTGTCCGAGCTGACGCATAAACGCAGACTTTCGGCTTTAGGACCAGGCGGTTTGACGCGTGAACGCGCAGGGTTTGAAGTCCGTGACGTACATTATACGCATTATGGACGCCTCTGCCCCGTTGAGACACCGGAAGGACCGAATATCGGGCTGATCTCGTCTTTATGTTTATTTGCACGCATTAACCGGTATGGTTTTATTGAAACTCCTTACCGCAAAGTCGTGAACGGACGCGTTCAACAAAACATTGAATTTTTGACCGCCAGCGATGAAGAAAACAGAACCATTGCCCAGGCAAGTGAAGTCATTGACAAAAAAGGAGTTTTCCAAAACGAGTTTGTAAAAGCGCGAAATAAAGGTGATTTCCCATTGGCCCCGCCTGATGAAATAACATATATGGATGTTTCTCCGGCACAAATCGTTAGCCCGGCTGCAGCTTTGATCCCGTTCCTAGAGCATGATGATGCTAACCGTGCGCTGATGGGTTCTAACATGCAGAGACAAGCTGTGCCGTTGTTGGTGCCTGAAGCGCCGATTGTTGGGACGGGTCTGGAACGTGCCGTGGCTGTTGATTCCCGTTCGGTATTGATATCGGAGATTGACGGTATTGTTGAATCGGTATCTGCGAATGAGATCACGATCCGTAAAAAGGGAAATATTAAGAAACAAAAACAAGAAGTATCCGATACCGTCTCATATCAGTTAATGAAGTTCTTCCGGACCAATCAGGACACCTGTATCAATCAGCGTCCCCTGGTAGCGACCGGTGACGAAGTAAAAGCAGGACAAATTATTGCTGACGGCTGCGCTACTAATCGTGGTGACCTTGCTTTGGGTCGTAACGTGCTTGCAGCGTTCATGCCTTGGCGCGGTTACAATTTCGAAGACGCTATTATTTTGAATGAGAAAATGCTGAAGGAAGATCTTTTCACTTCCATTCATATTGAAGAATATGAAATTCAAGTGCGTGATACTAAACGCGGTGAAGAAGAACTTACGCGTGAGATCCCTAACGTCAGTGAAGAAGCAACCAAAGACCTTGATGAAAACGGCATTATTCGCGTCGGCGCAGAAGTCCTGCCGGGCGATATTCTTGTCGGCAAAGTCACACCTAAAGGTGAAACGGATCCGACTCCGGAAGAAAAATTACTCAAGGCCATTTTCGGCGATAAAGCGGGTGACGTTAAAGACGCTTCCTTAAAAGCACCTCCGGGAATGAAAGGCATTGTTGTTTCCACCAAACTTTTCAGCCGGAAGAAAAAAGATACCGAATCGAAGAAAGAGGACAAGAAAAAGATCGAAGAACTTGATAGTGAATATAAGAAACAGGTTCGCCGATTAAAGGTTAATCTAAAAGAAGAATTGGAAAAACTGTTAGTTGGAAAGGTTTCC
The DNA here is from genome assembly GCA_964535295.1 of uncultured Bacteroidota bacterium. GTDB lineage: Bacteria > CLD3 > CLD3 > SB21 > SB21 > SB21. The sequence continues at coordinate 5 of CAZHUW010000243.1, read as the reverse complement.
GGAGG
>CAZHUW010000242.1:0-4613 GCA_964535295.1 uncultured Bacteroidota bacterium | reverse complement strand
CGCATCTTATGTGGATGGGCGCTTTTGGCGCGGATATCGGCGCCGTGACCGCATTTCTTTACGGCTTTCGCGAACGGGAACTGATCCTCGACATGTTCGAAGAGATCTGCGGAAGCCGGTTGACCTATGGATACATCCGTGTCGGCGGCGTGGCGGAGGATATCACGCCTAAGTTTGAGAAACTCACGCGTGAATTCCTCGATATTCTTCCGGGTAAACTTCAGGACTATCATAATCTGATCACCGGCAATCCCATCTTTGTTGAGCGGACACGGGGTGTCGGTTCGATCACACTCGAGGAAGCGATCAGTTACGGCGTGACGGGCCCTATGCTCAAAGCTTGCGGAATGCCATGGGATCTAAGAAAAGAAGAACCGTATTCTGTATATTCTAAGTTTGATTTTGACATTCCGGTGTATTATAACGGCGATTGTTTCGACCGTTTCCGTGTTCGCATGGATGAGATCGTAGAATCCGCCAAGATCGTTCGTCAGGCATTGGATGGTCTGCCGGCAGGAGATTATAAAGTCAAGAAACTGGCACGAAACATCAAACCGCCTGTAGGTGATGTGTACGTCAGACAAGAAGCGCCCCGCGGCGAATACGGCGTCTATATGCAATCGGATGGAACGGTGCGGCCTAATCGCGTAAAATATCGTACTCCCAGTTTTTCGAATCTTTCAATCCTCCCGCTCATGACCGTTGGATGGAAGATCGCCGATCTCGTGGCGATCCTCGGCAGCGTGGATATTGTGCTAGGGGATGTGGACAGATAATTTAAATGGATGAATTGGCAATTGAATTAAAAAAGTAAGCGTTTATGGAAATTTTGTTGTTTGGTATTATCGGCGTTATAGTTCTGTTCTCGGTCATTGCATTGAATGCTCTGATCCTCGTGTATATGGAACGAAAAGTCTCGGCTTGGATGCAGTCGCGTCTGGGCCCCAATCGTGTCGGTCCTTTCGGCCTGTTTCAGACGACCGCCGATATCGTGAAATTGATCCTCAAAGAGAACATTCGGAACGACCAGTCGGACAAAGTCATTTATTTTCTTGCGCCGATATTGGCTTTCGTTGCGCCGTTTGCCGCTTTTGTAACGGTGCCCGTGGCTGAATCGATCGGCATACGTGATCTGGATATGGGCGCAATCTATATTTTTGCACTCGGCAGTTCGGTGATCTTCTCGATCATCTGGGCCGGTTACGGTTCCAACAGCCGTTATGCTCTGATCGGCGCTATGCGCTCGGCTGCTCAGATGATTTCATATGAAGTGCCGATGATCACCGCCGTGCTCGGGGTGTTCCTGATCGCCGGATCATTATCCATGAAAGAGATCGTGACCATGCAGGCGAACCAAACCTGGTTCATCGTATATCAGCCGCTCGGTTTTATTTTGTTCCTTATTGCCGGAACTGCGGAAGCCAACCGTGCGCCGTTCGATCTGCCGGAAGCAGAGTCGGAACTGGTAGCGGGTTTCCACACAGAGTATACCGGACTCAAGTTCGCTTTCTTCTTTTTGGGTGAATACGCGGCTATGCTGGTTTCGTGCAGTCTGATGGTCCTACTTTTCCTGGGCGGGTGGCTGGTTCCTTTCGCGGATAATTCGACGATGCCTGCCTGGATTCATGTTGGCGTATTTATGATAAAAGTGTATCTGATGATATTTTTGATGATGTGGTTCCGCTGGACGTTCCCGCGCCTTCGGGTGGATCACCTGATGTCGTTCGGGTGGAAGGTCCTGCTGCCGTTGGCCTTTGTGAATCTGGTTGCTACGGGCGCCGTGGTGTTGCTTATTAAATAACCGAAAGTCGAGGAAGTACCGTGAAATATCTGATCAACATATTCTCCGGGTTTTGGAACCTCTTAGTGGGTCTTGGTGTGACCTTCAAATATATGTTCAAGACCAAGTCGACCGTGGAATATCCGGAAGAGCGTAAACCGTTAGCCGACCGGTATATCGGCTATGTCAAAATGATGTACGAGACGGAGGGCGAACATGCCGGCTTAACAAAATGCGTTGCCTGCATGGCTTGCGTGGTCGTTTGCCCGGTTTCATGCATTCAGGTTTCCAATGAGAAACATCCGGATCCGACCAAGAAACGGATCGCGAAAGAATTCATTTTGGATTATACGAAGTGTGAATTCTGTAATCTGTGTATTGAAGCATGTAATTTCGATGCCATTGTCATGTCGCACGATTACGATGTATCGCTGTATGACCGAGCCGCAATGGACATGATCCTGGTGAAAGATATGAAACACAACAACGACCTCTATGAAGAAAGCCGCCGGCAGACCGGAGCGGATTACAAGCCGATCATTTCGCCGAGAGAGCGTGAGATCGTGGATGTTATTAATAAAAAAGAATACGAAGAACGCATGAAGAAAGCGGCGGAAAAAGCCGCTGCAAACACTGCCGTTCAATCTTGATGAGGGAATGATTTTATGGGACATGCTATAGCGTTTTATGTATTTGGAATGTTAGCCGTGGTGCTGGCGCTGGCGACGATTCTGCACAAGAATATTTTTAAATCCGCCACTTTTTTGGCCGGAATGTTATTTTGTCTGGCCGCATTATTTGTCACGCTGGATGCTGAATTTTTGGCTGTCGTACAGGTTTTGGTTTATATCGGCGCGATCACCATCCTGATCGTCTTTGCGATCATGCTTACGACGCGGATCAATGATCAGGATCGGGCGAAATTTAACGATCAGCGCTGGATCGCCGGCATTGCCACGCTCGGATTGCTGGGGCTGATTGTTGCCGTAGTATTGAAGGGCGGATGGGGGAGCGTAGTTGCCGATGCGGCCGCACTGCCGAAAGACATGCTCGGTGCGATCGGTACGGCGCTTTTATCAGATTTTATTCTGCCGTTCGATATCGTTTCGATCTTATTGTTGGTTGCGTTGATCGGCGCGCTGCATATTGCGAAGCAGGACGATCGAAAGCCGTATGTTCAGGAAACTTTTGCAGATGGCGGCGATGGCGTTGATAGCCACCACGTCAAAGAAACTGAAGAGATGCACGTTTAGAATAAAGGTGAGTCATGGAAATCGGAATTTATCATTATTTGATCTTAAGTTTTATATTATTTGCGATCGGTATGGTCGGCGTTATGATTCGTCGTTCCGTGATCGCGATGTTGATCTCGATCGAGATTCTTTTTAATTCGATCAATTTGACCGCAGTTGCATTTAACCGGTTCCTTTATCCAGAACACGTGACCGGTCAGGTCTTTGTTATCTTTATTATGACAGTGGCGGCAGCCGAAGCGGCGGTAGGCCTCGCTATAGTCATGTCCGTGTATAAGAATTTTAAGAACTTAGAGATCAGCGGATTAAATACGTTGAAAAATTAACATAACTATTATTATATCTTGCGGCGTACACTTGTTTAACTTCTATATGCGCCGTATCCGGATATTTGATATTATCTGACGAGGAGTTCCTGTGAATCCAACTTATTATGAATTAGCCTGGCTTATACCTGCGCTGCCGTTGTTCTCATTTATCTTTACCGTCTTATTCACTCAAAAATACAAAGATCTGACGGCGTTCATTGCCGTAGGGGCCGTGGTTGCTTCTTTCTATTTGTCCATACGCGTGACCATGGAGATGCTGGCCGGCGCAGGAACAGCTCAGGTTTTGAACATTCAATGGATACCGCTTGGCAAAGCGCTAAATGTAACTGTAGGTGTTTTCCTGGATCCATTATCGGTCATGATGCTTATCGTGGTCACGACGGTATCGATGCTCGTACATATTTATTCCCTCGGGTACATGAAACACGAAGATGGGAAGTCCCGGTTCTTTTCGTATCTTTCACTGTTTACTTTTTCTATGCTTGGTCTTGTGTTATCGGATAATATGCTTCAGATGTTCATCTTCTGGGAACTCGTGGGTTTGTGTTCCTATCTTCTTATAGGTTACTATTATACCAAGAAATCCGCAGCCGATGCCGCGAAAAAAGCATTTTCAGTTACGCGTGCCGGCGATCTGGGGTTTTTCATGGCGGTGGTGATCTGCTGGGGATATTTCGGTACGTTCAATTTTGCGGAGATTCAGACTTTATACGGCCAGACAACCGAATTCCTGGCACGCATATTTCCGTTCCTCATTTTCTTCGGCGCGATGGGAAAGAGCGGACAATTTCCGCTGCATATCTGGCTTCCTGACGCAATGGAAGGCCCGACGCCGGTGTCAGCTTTGATCCATGCGGCAACGATGGTGGTGGCCGGAATTTTTCTCGTGGCGCGTGCGATCATGATATTTGCGCAAACGCCCGACACAATGTTGTGGGTGGCTTATATCGGCGGATTCACCGCCCTTTTTTCTGCAACGATCGCTGTCGCACAGCACGACATCAAACGTATTCTTGCTTTTTCCACCTTGAGTCAATTAGGTTATATGATGCTCGCTTTGGGCATCGGCGGCAGCATAGGTACCGGCAACGTCAGTCACGGTCATGCAGGAAATGACCTTGCGTTGATGGGACAGACGGCCGGAACATTCCATCTTTTCACCCATGCCTTTTTTAAAGCCTTATTATTCCTGGGTTCTGGCAGTGTTATTCATGCCATGCACACCAATAATATTTGGGAAATGGGCGGCCT
>CAZHUW010000241.1:0-4620 GCA_964535295.1 uncultured Bacteroidota bacterium | reverse complement strand
ACTATAATGGCGGAAGTTATGGAGCGGGTTATTTATGGGGAGGAGATCTCGGCGCAGGTTATCAAAAATGTCAGTAAGCACATTATAAATGCCGTACGAAAAGCCCTGTCCAAAAAGACAGGGTTTTTTTTTGCCGGTAATTGAGGCCTTCATTTTCCTCTTTCGAGTCAGACAAAAAATTCATATCGTTTCATCAGATTTTTTTCAATCAACCACAGGGTAAAAAACCATGTCTGAAGTAAAATCACAAAGTCTTATGAAATCGTTTCCGGCCGTTTTTTGGCTCGCCAATGTCATGGAGTTATTTGAACGCGCCGCATATTACGGACTCAATTCTGTCCTTGCGATCTATTTGACCAATTCTATCGCCGAAGGCGGCCTCGGTTTTTCCGAACAGTCCGTCGGATTTCTGCAGGGCCTCATTTATGCCTGTACGTATATTATTCCGATATTGGGTGGCGCGCTGGCGGACCGTTATGGATACCGGCGCATGCTGATTGTGGCATTTTCCTTTCTGGCCGCGGGTTATTTTATCAGCGGACACATGAGCGCCTACGGAGCCGTTTTTGCTGCTCTGCTCATTATGGCCACAGGTTCGGGCCTGTTCAAACCGATCATCAGCGGAACGATCGCGCGCACGACCAATGAAGAAAATTCCGGGTTCGGTTTCGGCGTGTATTATTGGATGATCAACATGGGCGCATTCCTTGCCCCGCTCGTTGTCAGCGTACTAAAAGGATTTGAATGGAGCTACGTATTCACGGCATCATCCCTATATTGCGCGCTGATGTTGATTCCAACCGTATTCATGTTCAAAGATCCGGCTAAACCTGCCAATACGAAAAATTTAAAAGAAGTATTAAGCGGTGCAGCCATGGTGCTGGGCGATGCGCGGTTCATGCTGATGATATTCATTTATTCGTGTTTCTGGATCCTTTATTTTCAGAATTTCGGTTCGGTGCTCTGGTTCCTCCGCGATTTTGTGAATACAACGCCCATCGATCAGGCGTTCGCATCGATCGGAATTCCCCTCAAATTTGATTCCGAGCATGTGACGGTGGTCAATGCCGGAACGATCATACTTCTGCAGGTATTTGTGAGCCGAATCGTCAAGAATGCGCCGCCGCTTCTTACGATGGTTGGCGGTATTGTGCTGGGCGTCTTAGGTTTTATATGCCTGGCTTATGCAAGCAATGTCTGGATATTTGTTTTGGGTATTTCGGTTTTCTCCATCGGAGAAATGACTGCGCACCCGAAGTATTACAGCTACGTCGGGCTCGTCGCGCCTGCGGAAGGCAAAGCCGTTTACATGGGCTACGCATTCTTGTACGGTGTGGTCGGGAGCCTTATCGGATCCAATCTTGGCGGTGCCCTGTACGAGAACTTTCTGAAACCGCTGGTCGGGCAAACGGGAATTGAAAATGAGCTGCGGAATTTCTGGCTCATTTTTGCCGGATTGGGCCTGCTTGCGATGGCAGGACTTTTGTGGTACAATAAATATTTTGCGGTCGACTCCCCGGAGACAAACCGCAAAGCGCGCCTGGTGATGATCGGGATCTATGGTTTTCTGGTTGTGGTCGGCGGATGGTTCTTCTATAATTCGGTTTTCGGTCATGCGGAAGTCGCTTATAAGACCATGGTGCAGGCGGTGATCATGCTGGCGATCGGGGCTGGAGGACTGATGATCAGTCTAAAACCGAAAGCGGTCTGATAGATCTTTTCTGATAAAAAAGAATAACCGCAGATGACTGAACTGTAAGCTTCTGCGGTTTTTTTTATCCTTTTACATACGAAAGTTTTTCCGCGATCTTTCCATTTCGGACCCTAAATACATCGACGCCTCTTAAGTGCCACGGAACGCCGTCCTTGGTTTTCCGGTAGATCCATCGAACGACACAGCGGTCCCCGGCTTCAAATATCTCTTCCGCTTCAAAATAAGCATCCGGCGACCGTATGAAAAATTCTTTCCAATATTCCCGTACCGAGGGAGAACCGGTGAATCGTTTTCCATCAGGAGGCGGTGCGGTATTCTCAAACACACAGTCTTCGGTCATCAGGGTCATGACCGCATCAACGTCGTGACGGTTGAACGCTTCGTTGAATCGGTTCACAGTGTCGTTTGCAGAATAGAACGTAGAAGGCATGCGGGTACCTCCGATAGTTGGCGGCAAAAAATATATAAAACCAATTAATCTACGATAAATAACGTTGCGCCGGTTTTTGTGCTTGAGCGATGCGGATAATTCTCGTCTTCGACGTGGTAGGACATTCCTTTTTTCATTTCAAAGGATCGCCCGTCATTTAATTCCGTGGTCATCTCGCCGTCGAGGCAATAGATGATGTGACCTTTAGCGCACCAGTGGTCTGCTTTGTATCCGGGTGAATAAGTTACTACGCGAACACGGATATCGCCGCACTGGCGAACCCTCCATTCGGCAAAACCTGTTTCCCCGTTGTGCCTCTCGGAATGGATTTCACTCCAATCGACCGTTTCAAACGGGATATTGTGAATGATCATAATAATTCTGAGTCAATTGATAAAATAATTCCTATTATTCCACAAAATCATAAGTTCTGCGAATGCCGATCAGATAACCGAAACCGGCTCCCACACCGGCGCCCGCTCCCGCTCCAAGAATCGGGCCTGAAATATATTCCCAAAATCCGGAAAGTGGAACGTACGGCGTACTGCCGTCCTGCAAAGCCAGCCCGATTCCGGTTCCGAATCCGGACACCGTTCCCAGCGCCATACCCCGGAAGGCGCCTTCGCCGCGGTTCACGACCTTAATTCGTTTGATCGTATTGACCGGAATTGATTTTGTTTCTTTGGTTTTTTTATCAAACCAGGTGATGTTTTCAAAAGTAATGTCGGCATTCTTTAATTCGATCACCGCGCTGTCTTTGGTGATAACCGTTAATTCGTTATCAAATGCAAATTGTTTGAATTGAAAGAATTCAGGGGAGGAAGGGCCTTTGGATAGGGTCACGCGTTGCGGACCACAGCCGATCACACATAGTGTCAGACATAACATAATGCTCAGAGAGAATTTCATAGTTCCCTTTCGTTAAATCATTTGAAACAGCAAAAATTAAACATCAAAGACCAAAATGACAAATCAAATATGAAAAATCGTGCAAGTAACGTTGCAAAGAGTTTTTTAGAACAAGGATCAACGATTTCTGATTTAAGAAGAAACTTCGAATCCTTGTTCATAAATCAACATGCTTATCCGGTTGGCTCACAAAGGGAAAAGAACCTTCAGCCTGAGCGAAGTCGAAGGCTGATTTTACTATACTTTGTCATGGTTCGACTCCGCTCACCATGACGTATGTGAGTTAACCGGATAAACAGGTAAATCAAATCTATTCTTCCAGCGTAGAAATATCGCCTTCGCTCATTCCCTGCGCGCGGGCTTTGAGAACGCGCCGCATGATCTTCCCGCTGCGGGTCTTCGGCAGCGCGTCCATGAATTTGATCTCTTCCGGCCTTGCGATGGGCCCGATCTCCTTGACCACCTGCTCTTTGAGTTCTTCTTCGAGTTCCTTGCTCGCGGTGAAATTAGCCCGCAGAATAACATACGCATGTATCGCATTGCCTTTCACTTCGTGCGGCAAACCGATCGCTGCCGCTTCGGAAACTGCGGGGTGCGTGATGAGTGCGCTCTCAATTTCTGCCGTGCCCAGACGGTAGCCGCTCACTTTGATCACATCGTCGATTCGGCCGATGACCCAGAGATATCCGTCCTCATCAATGCGTGCCGAGTCGCCGGCTTTGTACCAACCCTGTTTCTCATATTCTTTCCAGTACGTTTCGACATACCGATCCGGGTCGCCGTAGATCGTTCGCGCCATGCCGGGCCACGGCGCCTTGATCACGAGTTTTCCTTCGTCGCCGCGTTTAACTTCTTTTCCGTGTTCATCCACAACTCCTATTTCTACGCCGAAGAACGGTTTTGTCGCAGAGCCCGGCTTGAGCGGCGTTACGGGCAGAGGTGTGACCATGAAGCCGCCCGTTTCCGTCTGCCACCACGTGTCCATGATCGGGCAGCGTTCCTGGCCGATCACGCGATGATACCAGCGCCAGGCTTCGGGATTGATCGGTTCACCGACGGAACCGAGCAGGCGCAGACTGCTCAGGTCGTGCCGTTTCGGCCAAGCCTCGCCGAATCGCATCAAGCCGCGTATCGCAGTGGGTGAGGTGTATAAAATATTGATCCCGTATTTTTCAATGATCTGCCACCAGCGGTTGGGATAAGGATGATTCGGCGCGCCTTCGTACATCATGAGTGTTGCGCCGTTGATCAGCGGAGAATAGACCATGTAGCTGTGGCCTGTGATCCATCCGGGATCGGCGGCGCACCACCAGCGGTCCTCATCTTTAATGTCGAAAACGTACCGATGCGTGGTAGAAGTGTACACCGCATAGCCGCCATGCGTGTGCAGTAATCCTTTCGGCTTACCTGTGGTGCCGGAGGTGTAGAGAATAAATAACATGTCTTCGGAATCCATGACCTCGGTGGGGCAATTTGGATTAGCAATGGGGAGCCCCATCAGATCGTGATACCAGAAATCGCGGTCGTTCTCCATATAGACATCATGTCCGGTGCGTTTGACGCAGAT
>CAZHUW010000240.1:0-4676 GCA_964535295.1 uncultured Bacteroidota bacterium | reverse complement strand
GAAAGACAAAAACATCGCATTGTTTGTAGAGGTATTTAAGTTTATCGTGCCCAATAAAACCAGGCATAAGTACCCGATCCTCCAAATGTAACTCCTGTATCAATTTCCTCAAATAGAGTTCGTAGCTGTTTTTTGTGCTCAACCCTTTGCCGACAAGAATTAATTGGTGAGAAATACCACGTTCTTTTATAAGCTTGTCAAATGCCCGTATAAGTTTATCCTGATTCTTATATTCCCAGAGAGCGGAAACATAGAGAAAAAACGGTCCGTTGATTCCCAATTGCTCAAATAATTGAACGTATTCGTGTGTTTCGTAATTATTTTCAAACAGCGAGACATTGACGCCGTGGTGAATGACTTTCACTTTATCGGGTTGAATTCCTATGTAGTGACAAATGTCTTTTTTGATGTCTTCCGACGGCGCAATGATCATTTTTGCCCGACGCGCCGAAAGCGGGGTGAGTAATTTTCTATAAAAAAGCCTGACCTTGTCGATCGCATACGGATAATGATAATACAGCATACTTCGAATAGCGACGACATAAGGCACCGGACAATAGAAGGAAGCGAAATTGTTTGGAAAATACATTATGTCAATTTGATACTGGGTTATCAGACGAGGTAATTTTATATGCTCTCCAATTAATCTTCGATACACATTTGAAGAGGTGTTCGGGACTTCGATTTTCCTGAAATTTTTTTCGTGTAGAGATATGATATCGCCTTCACGGCTGCTTACGAAAAAATAGAATTCGTTGTCTTTGTCGATCTCTTGCAGTGTGCGGGCAAGATTAATGAGATATGTTTGTCCGCCAGTATCCTGGGAAATTGGGCCTAAGGCGCAGATGCCGATACGCATATAATTAGTTTTTAATCTTAATGTAGGCGTTTGAAACAATGTTATTCAGCAGCAACTCAGCCGCTTTTTGGTTCCCCGATTCGTTCCAATGGACGCCGTTATACAATCTCGAAAGAGACGATGAAGTCGTTTTGATCGAATCGAGAAAGTTGATAAAAGTGATTTTTTCATTTTCACAAAATTCATTCAGGATAGTCTCAGGCTTTGACCGATCCCACAAAGAATCGTTAACATTATATGACTTTTGCGTCGCAGCCCAGATCGGATCGTAGATTTGAAATTTATCCGGTATGGAGAATATTAGGAAGGAAGCTCCGAGTCTTTCAGCAGTTTTATCGGTTTCCATCAGAATTCTCTTGGTAATATTCCAAGCATTTTCCGTATCCGGTGAATACGTTCTCTCAAATATACTAAAAGATGCCGGCGCGCGTCCTTTTTGAGTAGCTATTTCAGTTGTTTCGGCTGAGATAAACCCCAAGGAACTCAATTTCTCTGTTAGGTCCGGGATCCTTGACAGAACATTGTTCAAGGCAAATTGGTATAAAGCCAGTCCGCGAAACAAGTCTTTAAATGATTCGCTGGCCGGAGGAGCAGGCAAAGGAACATTGACTAATTCGAGGGTATCCTCTTTAACGATAAATTGCGGCTTGAAGTAGTTACCGTATTTACTTTGGGCATTATAATACACATCGTTCGTCGGATACATCATCATTACAACAAGGTCGGGCATATATTTATAACCTTCGGAACGATAAAACAAATACTCCTGATCATTGCTGTAGCCGCCCGATCCCGCATTGATGATTTCTATGCGTATTGAGTCTTTATAGTATGAATTAAGTTGTTTCTCTAGAATGGTCGTAAAAAGAGATTCGAACTCGACATCATATCCTTCTGTAAAGGAATCACCTAAAAACAGGATTCGGAAGGTGTTTTGAGGTTTAGCATATGCGTATTCAGGACTCCTAAGACCTTTTGAATTCAATGTTTCATGTATTCTCACATCGCCTCTTTGAAAATACCCTGATATATTGGGTTTTTTCGTCCAACCCAGGGACTCATGGTATTCGGAAAATTTTCTTAAATAGGTGGCAGGCTGTATGCCGATAGCTCTGAGACCGATTTCAAGAAGCAGTAAGGCGAATAAGACGCCAAGGCCAATAAGTAGAAAATATTTTGCGAAAGATTTGATGAGTACAGTTATCAAATTATCTGGACTTTCAATTGTGAATTCACTTTCATCGGTGAAGACGTTTGCATCTGACCGGCGGCCGATAAGGCATGACTGCGATTAATACTTAGACTCATGATGCCAAATGAAAACCAGCAATACGCCGGCTGTAACGTCATGGTCAAGCCCACACTATCAATAATAAAGGCAACAAAAAGAACTATAGACAGAATAGAAAGTATATCCCGGTTGGCATAATAACTTTTCAATAAATAAAAAAGGAGTGACAAAAGAGTAATAACGTACAAACCAAGTCCAAAAAATCCATTTGAAACCAATATGCGTAAAAAATCGTTATGCGTATTTCGACCAACAATATAACTCAATCCGAAAGCTTTGGATATAATATCTGATTCGTCATACTGACTTAAGTAACTATCCCAAATCCCGATTCTGCCTGAAAGAAGGGAATTAGTGTTAAAACCTTCCGATGACTCACTGTATTTGACTTCTTTCCATACTAGTTTTTCAATATCCCGGCTCATAAAGTCACTTGTGGTCCAGAGAAAAAGGAAAGCAGTAACACCGATAAAGCCCAATATAAGACGATTGGAAAGGATAACATATATTAAAAATCCTGTAGAAATAATACCCAGCGCCGATTTCGAGTACGTTTTGTAAGTGATAAATAAACAAGCGATCATATAAACTGAGAGCGCCAATTTCATGATGATCTTAGGGTGAAAGCGGTATAAATAGAAAATGGAAGTCAACAGTGTTTGAAAAGCATAAAACCGCATGTTAGAACTGTCGTAATACCAGCCTGAAATACGAATAAGCTCGCCAGTCGTTCTAAGGGTCTTCAGCCCGGGTAACAAATCAAATGATTGTAACACGCCGGTAATGATTGGAAACAGACCGGCAAAAAGCAATACGTTAAGGAACTTTTTTAACTGATCTTCATTTGAAATAAGGTTTGGCATCAGAAGATATACCGCAATCAAGTTTGACACTTGAAAAAAAGTGACCAGTGAAAATAAAAATGACCCAAATGTGGAAATCTGGATCATGGTTAGTATAGCGGAAAGTACATTGATCCAAAGAAAAGAATAAAACAAGACCATCAGTTTTGGGGATTGCAATAAACTCCGGTTTTGATATGCGTACATGAGCACAGTCAGTGGAAACAAAACTCCCGTTATTTGTAAGAGGGTTAGTCCAGGAAGGATCTGAAACGCATAAGTTGCATCGACTATTGGTTTGGTCGCAAATAAAATCAAGATTCCCGTTTGAATATTTTTTACCACATATGCCATAATAACCAGAAGGACAATGATTCCGATCGGTATGAACGGCGATTCAAGGTTTAGAAATGCCAATACAACGACGATTACAACGGCTGCGACGATTTTTAAAATATTACTATTCATTATTTTGCAGGGCGATGTAACACATATTCAGCGGCTTCCAGAAAGCCCCGTGAACTGTCCGATATTTTAAACTTACTTCTAATCTGGGTTTCAGCATTTTTGGCTAATGTAGACATAAATTCGGGGTTTTTCAAACAATAAATTATGTTTTCCGCAAGCTTAACTGTATTTTGGGGGTCTATTACAATGCCGTTTACATTGTGTTCTATCAGATCAACCGTACAGCCAGCATAAGACGAACAAAAGACCGGTACCCCGGCCGCCATTGCCTCTATGGGTACCAGTCCGTACAATTCCTGAGTTGAAGTAAAAAGCAGTAAATCGGAAATGGATAAGAATTCAGCTATCTCTTCTTTTTGCCGGAATCCCCAAAAGTAGACATGGCGGAGTGTATTATGCTCGACGAATTTTTTATAAAGATCTTCCTCCGGTCCGCTTCCAACAATATGCGTCCCGAAAATAGGCGAACCGGGCTCACCCTGAATCGTTTTTACGGCCTCAAGAATGTAACCGACTCCTTTTCGTGGTTCGAGGTGACCGATAAACAAGATATTTAGATCGGGCAGGCGGTTGTCAGTTATAAATGTCTGCTTTTGTTTACGCAATTCTATGGTTCTTTGGTGTATAAATTCCGTATCGACGGTATTTATACCTGTAAAGATTATTTTTTGATCGATCTTCCATGATGACAAATATTTTCTGGCTTCCGTACCGTATGCAACAAAAGCCGAAGACGAACGGATCAACCGATGTCTTAAGAGCCGCCTGAGATGACGAAACTTGCGGCGCGATTGATCTTCAGCGACCGTTTCGCCCGACCAAATGATAAAAGGAACCCGGAACGTTTTTGCGTAAATAAGGGTCCACAACGTCGCTAATGAAAATCCCCCAACTATAATGAGATTCGGCCGATTTTTCCGTAAGACGTTGAAGAGTGATAATGCTAATGACGTAAACCCCTCTCCAAAAGCGAGGTGCCAGTCTTTCAAATATTCAAAATCAAAATGGAATTCGTTTTCATTAACCTGCCATTTGCGCCTTTTATAACTTCTAGTTAAAAAAACGACGTGTAACTTCCAGTTTTTCTTTTTGAAGTCCTCATCGATTTGATTAAAAAGAGGAATCCGGTACGGACTGGGTATATTGGTAACAATTATGATTTTCATAAATTATACGGCCGGTTGAATGCGGGGGAGGGACAATCCAATCGCGCCCC
>CAZHUW010000239.1:0-4687 GCA_964535295.1 uncultured Bacteroidota bacterium | reverse complement strand
TGTATTACTTGGATCTCGGTCTTAACCAGTTCTCCGGCACGGTACCTTCATCGATAGCATCTATGCCGAATCTTGGCTATTTGCTTATCAATCAAAATCGTTTGGACAGTTTGCCGGACATGTCTGCGCTGAACCTGCAGTATCTTGATGTCAAAGGGAATAAATTCGATTTTGCCGATCTGATCCCGAATATCGGTGCGGTCAACCAATTCAGTAATTATATTTACAATCCTCAGGACAGTATTCCGGGCAGTCCGAATGTTTCTGTCAATGCCGGATCGCCGTTCTCCGTGGCGGTCAGTACTTATAACAACGGAAGTAATTCATATCAGTGGTTCCGGAATAAGATCTCGATTATCGGGGCTACTGGAACAAGTTACAGCGTTGCATCGGCATCGTCTTCCAATACCGGCGGATTTTATTGCCGCGTGACCAATCCTGCCTTACCGGGATTGAACTTGTATTCTAGAACCACACGGGTCACGATCGAGACTGCGCCGGCTATTCCGCAATTGCTTGATGTGAATCCTGGAAACGGCACAGCTGCATTGGTGTGGCGTAAAAGTACCGAACCGGATGTCAGAGCCTATTATATTTACGCCGGTCAGTCGCTCAATCCGACGACCGTTGTGGATTCAACGATAGGTATTGCCGATACATCCAGGACTCTTTACGGACTTTCAATCGGCCAGCGATACTACTTCCGTATCAAGGCGCTGGATACGCTGGGTCTCGTGAGTTCATATTCCAATGAACTAAGTGAGATCATCCGTGATGCGACCCCGCCGGCGCAACCGACCGGGTTTACCGCTTATGCAGGTAATGAGGAAGTAAAATTATTCTGGGCAGCCGTACCCGATGCAGATCTATCCCACTATATTCTGTACAGAAATACAACCCCCGGATTTATTCCGACTCCTGCTGACAGCCAGGGACTATTAAATCTAAACAGCAGTTTCAGCGGGATCTTTCCGACGTCTCATATGGATCTCACGGTCGATAATAATACGACGTATTATTATAAACTCATTGCAGTGGACAGTTCAGGCAATCCTAGCACACCGACGCCTCAAATAACAGTGACGCCCTTGTCCACCATTCCAACCTGGATCAGCCAATCGACCCCGAGTTCCGGTTCATTCTACGATATCAAATTCACAGATCCCAGGAACGGATATGTTTCGACCAGCGCCGGGACAGTTCTGCGAACGACTAACGGCGGACAGGATTGGTCGATCAAAAATCCACCGATCGTTTCAAGTTACCGGGCGCTTGAGTTTCTTGACTCGGTCAATGGCTGGGTCGGCGGTACAAGTTCTGCTTTGTTCCTTACTAATGATGGCGGCGACAATTGGACCCAACAATTTAATGCCCCAGCGATTGGTACGATTCGCGATATTACGTTTATCAATACCTCGCACGGATGGTTGGGCGGCAATGGAACTTACGGTATCCGCTACACCACAAACAGCGGTTCAAACTGGAGCGCTCCGGCAACACCTGTGACCGGAAATTTTAGAGGTGTGTCATTTGTCGACGCATCGAATGGATGGGCCGGCCAATTCATAGGCTCAACAGTCTGGAAAACAACGAATGGAGGTCAAAATTGGTCCGTTCTTGCCGACTTTTCCGGATCCTATCCGGGTTATCTATTATATAATTTCCAAATGGTAGACGCCTCTATCGGGTATGCCGCAGGAGGTAACGACCAATATTCGCTTGTCCTGAAAACGACTGACGGCGGTACCTCCTGGTCCAACATTTCTCCAGCCAGTGTAGGTAACGTTGAAGGGCTGGATTTTCTTGATGTAAATAACGGCTGGATCACAACAGAAACTGGCTTAATCTTTCACACGACCGACGGCGGAGCCAATTGGGAATATCAATCTACGCGCGTCACAGGGACATTATATGCTATCGACATAATCGATCCGCAAGGGCTTGGTTGGGTTACAAGATTAACAAGCGCATCCGTATTCAAGTTGAATACATTGACCGGCGGGGCAGGGAATACGGCACCAACGGTCTCCATCACGGCACCGGATATTTTCAATGGTGACACCGCATGGGGCGGAAGAACGGCACCGATAAGCTGGACATCCAATGACGATAACGGTGTGGCCAAAGTTGTGATTGAGTTTGCCAATGATGGCACGAACTTTATCACGCTCGCCGAAGCGTTTACGGCCAATGGAACCTATGTGTGGAATGTACCGGATGACCAATCCACTCAAAACGGCAAACTGCGGATCACCGCTTACGATCAGCAGGGGCTTTCCGGTTCATCACAAACTTTTGGCGCGATTTCTATATTTCCAAACGGCGCATATACACATTCGACCTCTCAGGCTGCACTGACCATGCAGAATAACGGTGAGATCGGGACAGGGAGGTACGGTTTGACCAAACCTTCGTTCCAGTATCCGTTGGGCGTAGCCAACGATCAATTATTTATGGGATTATTCTATCTGGGATTTGTTCGAAATCCGGGTGATACGGTTGGCGTCGCGAGTCCATTTGGCACTAATTATTATGAGCCGATTTCGTCATTTGTTACAACGGATTTCGGTTCTTATAAACAGAGCGTAACAACGTATCGTGATAACTTCGGCGCCGGTGTTGAGATACAACAGACCACGGTTTCAAAAAATAACGGCAAATTCTTTATCGTTGAGTATTCGGTGACCAATAAGAGTGGCTCGCAGATCAATGACTTGTTCCTTGGCCAATGGTTTGATTTTGATGTCAAACCCAATCCAGGTACGAACCTCAGCGGTTTTGATGCCTCGCAATTGCTCGCTTATATTTTTGATTCGAGTAACCCTAGTGGGACACACGTTGGCATGAAAGTGCTTGATACGGATCCTTCGACATTCAGGCGTTTCAATAGTACCCAAGCCTCGGCTCTCAATACACCCGGGAAGACTTATTCACAGTTTTCCGCCGGTGTGGATGACCCGCAATTGGATTTGCCGAATGATTATAATGTGGAATTTGGACGCGGCCCTTATTTTATCTCACATGATCAGACTGAGAAACTGGCATTTGTGATCTGTGCCGGAACAGGTTTGGCGGATCTGCAATCGGTTGCTGTAGAGGCCCAATCCTTCTGGACGGCTATCCGCACAGCACCGGTAACGCCGACGGGCGTATCGGCCACGGCGATGTCTGAAAGCCAGATTGATCTTACATGGAATTCGATAGACAATGCTTCAAAATACCGGATTTATCGTTCTATTAACAGTAGTAGCGGCTATGTTCAGGTTGATTCTGTAAGCGCACCGGCAACAAGTTATGCAGATGACGGCTTGCAGCCGGTGTCGACGTATTTTTATAAGATCTACGCCGTGAATAATGTAGGATTGTCTCCGGCTTCGGCGATCGCATTTGCGACGACCAACACGCCTCCTCCGCCGGCAGCGCCTACCGGCCTTACCGTAAGCACCGTGTCAACGACGTCTCTCAAATTGGACTGGACGGCGAGTGTATCCGGGAATATTACAAAGTACAAGATCTACAGGAAAGGGCCGACGGACGGAGATTTTGTTCAGATTGATTCGGTTCCGGAAGTGATTGTCACGTACACCAATACAGGATTGACCGAGAATACAACGTATTTCTATAAACTCATTGCCGCGCATCCATGGGGCGTTTCTGAGTTTACACAGCAGATCAGCGGCAATACCATGATGGCTGCTCCTTCCATAACAGGAGGCTCCGTGCAGGTCAATCCGAGCAATCCCACCGAAAACCAAGCAGTCACAATTACAGTTCCTGTGAGCGGAAGCGGGCTGACGGTCAGGATCTTCACCGGCGTAGGATATCAGCTGGTTGGTGATTCGGCGGATATGACTTTATCGGGGGGCAACACGTATACTTATACCATTCTTGCAAACCGTGTCACGTATCAGGGATTATGGTATCGTATCAAAGCGATCAATAATGCCGGTGTTGATATTTATCCGACAACCGGTCGGCAGGATATTGACGTATCGGTCAGCAACAATTCCGTTGCGACAATCATATCTAACAGCGCCTATCCGCTGGGCGTGCAAGTCGACGGTTATTCTACGATCTCACTGCCATTGAATACAACACTTAATCTTGTATCGGTTCTCGGCTCTCAACAATTGGACGGCAGCGGTGTTCCAACGAACTGGCGCGCGGTGACTTACAATCCGACAAATCAAACATTCTCCAACGTAACTTCCTTGCAGAATAATACGGCCTACTTCCTCTACATTCGGGGAGATGACCCGGTGGCATTATTCAGCGGTATGGCTGCGGGCAATACCAATCCGAAGTCGCTGTTCGATAGTTATGTCTTGAGGCCGGGGTGGAATTTGGTTCCATGGCCGTTCGCATTTGGCGCAACCGTCTCGGTTACCGATCCGGCGAAAGTAGATCCGATCTGGCAGATGTCCGGCGGTGATTGGAGCCAGGTGACTCTGGTGAAAGCTTTTGGCGGCTATGCGATCAAGAACAAAACAGCAGGAAATGTCGTTTTGGGAACAGTCGTCGATTGGTCGGCCGTCGCCGGGAAGCACATGGCAGATTCCGATTGGAATATCCGATTCAAAGCAGAATCTTCAAAGCGTCACGATCATTTCAATTATATCGGTGCCGCTCCCTCGGCCACGGAACTGTATGACATTCAGGACGTGTCGGAACCGATGAGCATGGGCGG
>CAZHUW010000238.1:0-4711 GCA_964535295.1 uncultured Bacteroidota bacterium | reverse complement strand
TACTATGAAAAGCATACTCATCGGCCTTACCGGCGGTATCGGCTGCGGGAAAACAGAAGTGGCAAAGATCTTTCAGGCGCTCGGTGCGAAAGTGATCGACGCCGACCGGATCGGAAAAGAAGTGGTCGATACGCGTCCGGAAATCATGCGGGAGATCGTGGAAACATTTGGCTCGCAATTTCAAAATTCCGATGGGAGTCTGAAGAGAAAAGAATTGGGCAGTTACGTATTTGCAGATGAAGCAAGGAAAAAAGAACTGAACGGGATCATTCACCCTCACTTATGGAAAAAGGTGAAAGAAGAGGCCGCGTGTGCCGTTCAAGAGGGCCATGCGGTCATTATCGTCGATGCGGCGCTAATTTACGAAACCGGTCTTGAAAAACATTTTGACAAAGTGATCGTGGTCAACTCCCGCATGGAGCTCCGCATCGCGCGTATCCAACAGCGAGATCAATTGACCAAAGAGGAAATCCGTAATCGTATCGAATCTCAAATCCCAATGGAAGAAAAGGTTCTGCGCGCGGACATAGTAATTGACAATAACGGTTCGCTGGATGACCTACGGCGCGAGGGTGAGAAAGTTTACCGGAATCTGTCCGCGTTAGTAAGATAGCCTTGCTTAAAAAAATATTATTTTCTACTTTGCCTAACCTTTTTTTGCATTTCTACATCAAAACAAAGCGGAGTCAACATGGAAAGATTCGTCGGCCTATTGGGTTTGATCGGTATCCTCGGCATTGCATACGCGGTCTCGAACAATAAAAAACGCATTAACTGGCGGCTCGTTGGAATGGGCATGCTGATCCAGATTGTTTTTGGATTTCTAGTAATTAAAGGGAAAGAATGGGGCGCTCCGTTTAATTTTCTCGCGCTTGCTTTTGAGAAGATCGGTGAAGGGTTTGTTGCGATACTCGGATTTACGACCGCCGGCGCGCAATTTGTTTTTGGAAATCTCGCGATCAGTCCGGGAGCCGACGGCAGCCTTGGCTTTTTCTTTGTGTTCCAGGTTCTACCGACGATTATTTTCTTCTCCTCGCTGATGTCGCTTTTATATTATCTCGGCATAATGCAAAAAGTGGTTCAGGGTATGGCCTGGGTGATGTCCAAGCTTATGGGAACCAGCGGCGCAGAATCTCTTTCCTGTACGGCAAATATTTTTGTTGGACAAACCGAAGCGCCTTTGATGATCCGTCCTTTTATTAAAACGCTGACCAATTCCGAATTGCTCACGATCATGGTTGGCGGTATGGCTACGATCGCCGGCGGCGTGATGGCCGCTTATATTCAGATGCTCGGTAAGGCCTATTCGGATACGTACGGAGTTCCACTGGAACAAGGGCAGATCATGTTTGCGACCCAGCTTCTGGGCGCCAGCATCATGGCGGCACCAGCCGGTATGGCTATTTCAAAGATCATGTTTCCAGAAGTGGAGGAACCGGTGACCAAAGGGAATGTCAAAGTTCAGGTCGAGAAAAACGCATCCAACGTCATCGAAGCGGCGGCGGGCGGCGCAGCGGACGGATTAAACCTGGCTATGAATGTGGCAGGTATGCTGTTGGCGTTCATTGCTCTCATCGCTTTGTTTAATTCTCTTTTTGGTATTGTCGGCGGCTGGATCGGAGTTGAAAATCTTTCTTTGCAGAATATTTTCGGTTATGTGTTTGCTCCCGTCGCATTCATTACTGGAGTTCCATGGAGCGAAGCGCAGGAGGTAGGGCGCTTGCTCGGAACAAAAGTTGTCCTCAATGAATTCGTTGCGTATTCCGATATGGCCGGGCTGATCCAGAATAAAGCCATCCAGGATCCCAAGTCCATTATGATTGCCACATTTGCTTTGTGCGGATTTGCTAATTTTTCTTCGATCGCCATTCAGATCGGCGGTATTTCGCCGCTCGCCCCGGAACGCCGAAAAGATATTGCCGCGCTTGGCCTCCGGGCCGTTCTAGGCGGGGCGTTGGCAACTCTGATGGCAGGAACGATCGCCGGTATTTTGTTGTAAGAATCGGACTCAATGAAAGATTTTTTCCCCAAATACTGGAAAGTCATTGCAGCCAGCGTTTTTCTTGTGGCTATGATGGTTGTTTTTGTGCTGCCGCCGGTTCTTCATGCGGTCATTGAAAATAAGATATTTGAGACCGTAGCACGGGCCGAAAAAAAGATCGGTAGCAAAATCACGATTCCCTCGCTCCGGTTCATCAATACGACCTCGATCTCGATTGAAAAAGTTTCCATCGAATCGGATTCGCTCAGCCTGAGCAGGCTTGTTGACGCCGGCTTCCCTGTTCCCGACCCGTTGTTAGAGATCAAGAATATTCAAATCGATATCTACCTGGGTGGGGTATTTACGGGGCAGTTTGTACAGTCGGTCACGATCGATTCCGTCTCTGCGCAATTGATCAGAACGTCGGACAGTACCGCTAATTATGTTTCTCTGATACGGGCTTTCCAATCCTCACCTCAGAATGCCGCTGAAAGTGCGCAGCCGGAAGAAAAAAACAAGATCGCGCGCTTCATCGATACCTACCTCGAAAAAAAACTCCCGTCATTTGATATACGCCATCTGGACCTGGGCTACCAGGATTATTCCGAATTAAAGCTTGCTCATCGCAAAACGAAAAAAAAACCTTACGAAATAAAACTGCTCGATTTCAACCTGAAGCTTCGCGAAAGTCTGCTGCGGGATGCGCAGTTCGAGTTGAGAGGTATGATCCGGCAGGATGAAGCTAAGAATCATGTGGAGGTTAACGGGACGCTCAATCATTCCAAACGCCGCCTCCTTTTAAATGCGTTATTTGATTCTCATTTTAAGATCCCTTTTCTTAATTCGGTTTTTGATGGAAATATATCGCTCAGAGGCTTCGATGCGGAGATATTCAGTATCGAAGGCGATGGTATCCGCAGCAACGTGAAGGCGTCGCTGAATATCAATGATATGGAAATAGAATCCGAAGTGATCGCGGAGAAAAAACTGCGGGATGTTAATTTAGGGTTCGATCTTGATCTGAATGCCGGGCCCGACGACGTGATCATTCACCCTGAAACAAAGGTCTATTTTAATAAAATCGTGGGCTTTATCGGCGGAAAAGTCGACCGGCTGCACGGCGAACCGGTGTTCGATCTGCATTTTGAACTGCCGATGATCACTATGGATGATTTTTTTTCATCCATTCCTCCTGCACTGATGACACGGCTGGCAGGCATTAAAGTGAGGGGGTCGTTTGAATTCGGTGCAACACTGAATCTGGATTTCGCTCAGCTGGATAGCGTAAAATACCGACCTACGCTGAGGTTAAGCGACGATTTTAAAGTGTTATCGCTCGGCGATTCCATCGAGGTGAAAATGCTTCGGGATTCGTTCGATTACACGTTTGAACGTGAAGATAAGACCGATAGTACGTTTCTTATCGGGAGAAGTAATCCGTATTTTTATCCACTGGACAGTGTGCCGCCGATTTTGATCTATTCCGTTCTGTTCTGCGAAGATAATTCTTTTTTCAAAAACGACGGTTTTAACGTGCTTCAGATCGGACGAAGCCTGCGGGATAATATCCGAGCAAAACATTTCGTGCGAGGCGCCAGCACGATTTCCATGCAGTTTATTAAGAATATCTACCTGAGCCGCGAGAAAACCATCGCGAGAAAATTCCAGGAACTAATCCTGACATGGCTCTTTAACCATGAGAAATATCTTGATGAAAAACACGACAAGGAAAAACATAAGCGGCGGCTGTTGGAGATATACCTTAATATCATTGAATGGGGTCCGGATGTGCACGGCGTAGGGCGCGCTACGGAATTCTATTTTCGGAAAAAACCAAAGGACCTGACGGTCGGGGAATCGGTGTTTTTGGCAACGATCATTCCGAATCCGAAAAAATACGACCGTTATTTCGAGGACGGCGAACCGAAGAAAAAGCATGCTAATTTTATGAACCTTATAGTAAAAATGCTCCATGAGAAAGATATCATCGATTCGCTCACCATGGCGCAAAACCTTCCATGTACTTTCAGGATCACGGGCGAAGCGAGACGATTCATGGCCGGTATAAAAGCGGCCGACAGCACTGACACGGAAGATGAAATTTATTATAAAGACATTGAACCCATCCATTAAAGGAATAAACAATGAACCCAGATGGAAAGCTCTATCAATTCTTTTTTAATCATGTCGCGCAGATCAAATGGCAGTGGCGTGTGTTGGTTTATTTCTTTCTGTCACTTATCGTGGCAAATTTTATCGCTGCATTCTTAGACGTAATTCTACCGGCCGTCTCGACGACCGCACCGGAGCATGATCTCATTACCCTGATCCAATTTGCCGCTTCACTGACCGGGGTTGGGGTCCTGACCTGGGCTTTGCTGAAGTTTATGGACAAAAGGCCGTGGCGTTCGATCGGCTTCAGTTTTCACCCGGAGTGGAAGCGGGAATTTATATTTGGAATATTAATGGGATCATTGATCCCGCTCGTTCTGTTCGTCCTACTGCTGCCGTGGGGCTTCATCTCCGTATCCGTTCGGTCCGTAGGGTTTTTGAGTTTTATAGTTTCATTGGTTTTGAATGTATGCATCTGGATAACGGCCGCTGTATG
This sequence comes from uncultured Bacteroidota bacterium, assembly GCA_964535295.1. Taxonomy (GTDB): domain Bacteria; phylum CLD3; class CLD3; order SB21; family SB21; genus SB21. The sequence continues at coordinate 122 of CAZHUW010000238.1, read as the reverse complement.
GCTGGAACTTGTTTTGCGCGGTTATTTTATGCAGACGATGGCCGAAGGTATGGGAAAGATCGTGGCAACTATTTTTGTTTCGCTGATGTATGCATTGATACGGATCCAATTCCACACGGACC
>CAZHUW010000237.1:0-4742 GCA_964535295.1 uncultured Bacteroidota bacterium | reverse complement strand
ATGCCAGCGGTAATTTGGCTTACGAATTGATTCAGTATGGTTGTACCCTGAGGCCGGAAGGTAAAAATCCTATCGCGTTATCCGGGAAATATCTGATGATCTGGAAACAACAGGCCGATGGATCATGGAAGATACTTATGCAGATTGCCCAGCCTAATGACTAGATATTGACAGCCGTTTCTTGACGCTCACGGCAGAACTTCCATACGGATCTCATCTCTAAAAATTTTATCTCCCGCCTTTCCTTCCGCTCGCAAACGGTATACGCCAGGCGACAAATTCCACTGCACTTTAAAGGGATTACGAGATGATTGGTAAAGCCGGTCGTTCAGATACCAGTTTATTTCATTTATCTGAGCTGGCGCCAAAGCCTCAAAATAGACGGATTGATAGGATAGCTTTACGTTCGGATCGATCTTGAATACGGCGTTATCTCTTGGATGGATTATTTTTAAAAGTTTTTGACCAAGTTCGGTCTTTGCCGTCATGTTGTCTTGATCGGCTATTCGGTCGCCGGAAGAGCCCCCAAGCCATTTTGAATACTCCGGCATGAGCGCGGAGACATTGATCGCTCCGTTGTTGAGATGAAAACTGCATAAATTCTTCGGTTCTGTTCCTTCTGTAAAATATTCATCTGTAAGGTTGATACATCCTTTGTGTGGTAAAGCGCCCGAAAAAGAACAAACGGCCTGAGAAAGTATTTTTGGCGGCGCAGAAAAATAACCGTGAATATGGTTCCGGTACAAACGCATCATAATATCATGAAAGATAGGGCCGGCTCCTGTGACCCCGGAGATCTCGCGCATAGGTGAGTTGTCAAAATTTCCGACCCAAACCCCGACGGTATAATCCGCCGTGTAACCGATCGTCATATTATCTCTGAAGTCGGAGGAAGTACCCGTCTTAACGGCGCAGGGAAAGGGCAGTTCCAGAGGCGAATCATAGCCAAAAGCCGGTACTCGCGCCCGGTTATCCGATAAAATGTCGGTGATCAAAAAACTGATCTGCGGAGAAATAATATTTTCCCGTACGGGTTGTACGGGTTGATTAAAGTGAAACCTCGGCTCGATCCATTTGCCGGAATTAGCTAGTATAGAATACGCGCGGGTCAACTCGAATAACGTTACCTCGCCGTTTCCGAGCGTCAATCCGTGGCCGTAATATTCTGGCGGTTCCGTAAGAGATGCGACACCGCAGGCGTGAAGCAGGGAAAGCAGGGACTCCACGCCGACGGATTGTAGGACGCGAACGGCGGAGACGTTGTACGAACAGGCCAATGCGATCCGTGCGCGAACAGGTCCGTGAAAACGGTTATCGTAATTATGCGGTGTGAATATCGCTTTCTCCGACTGGATCGCCGTTTCCATATCCGGTATGATCGAAGCCGCTGTCAAGTTTTTGTTAAACGCGGCAGCATACGTGAAAGGCTTCAGCGCAGAACCGGGCTGGCGTTTGGCGAATACGCCGTTAAACTGGCCGTCGTTGCGTTCGTCAAAATATTCCGATGACCCGGCAAGGGCAAGAATATCGCCCGTTTTATTGCTGATCACGATGACCGCGGCATTGGTGACGTTCTCGGCCTGAAGGTTTCCAATGTGGCCTTTTATGATGGTTTCAACTTCGGTCTGCAGCGCCAGGTCAAGCGTGCTCTGAAGGGAACCGCTTTTGGGGATCTCCGATTGAAGAATATGGTCGCAGAAATGAGGAGCATAAAAAGCGTTGTTCTTTGGGAACAATATAAGCGGTTCGTTCTGTGCCCGGTTGAGTTCGTCCGGGGTGATCTTCCCGGACTCAAAAAGTTTCGCGAGAATAAATGATTGGCGTTTCTTTGCGTCCTGAAGATTTCTGTACGGATTATAATGCGTCGGCGATTTTGGCAAGGCAGTCAGAAATGACGCTTCGGCCCATGACAGGTTATTGGCGCCTTTGCCCAGATACATCCTGGCGGCCGCTTCGATTCCAAAGGTCTGGTTGCCGAACGGAATACGGTTGAAATATTGTTCGAGTATCTCTTGTTTTGACAATGTGTATTCGAGGCGAACGGCATACCACATTTCAAGGATCTTGAAGAATATGTTGCGAGGGAAGTAATAAATATTACGAATGACCTGTTGTGTGATGGTGGAACCGCCGCTGATAACCTCACCGGATGAAATGTTCTGCCACGCGGCGCGCATCATGGCCAGGGGATCGATTCCGGAGTGAGAATAAAAGCGCTTGTCCTCAGCCGTTACGGCCGCTTGGATTGCCCGGGGATTGATATCTTCGAAAGGCGTCCAGTGTCCTTTACCTTGTTGTAAACTCAGAACTTCTCTCAAAAGGATACCATTACGATCATATATCTTTAACGAAGCCGATTCGTCAAAGGAGAGGTCCTCTTGTGAAAGAGGAAAAAAAAAGGTCAATATGAACGCAAGGATCAGGAATATGCGATCGGTTCTTGGAATTTTTTTCATTTCACTTCAGCGCAATTTTTGTATAACTTAAAAGAGAATAGTTTAAAAAGCAAAGTAATCGAATTCTAATAAGGGAACCGCATGAAATACCTATTCATTATACTGTGGATGGCGCCCGGTTTTACAAACCTCAGAGCTCTGACAACGGTCAAACCGGCATCAATGGCATTTTTGAGTAAATTGGAGAAAGAGGTATTGGTTGAAATGAACCGCGCCCGGTCGGACCCCAAAAACTACGCCAAGTACGTCAAACAAATGATGAAGTATTATGAAGGCAATATCATACAATATCCCGGGGAAATTGCCATTATGACCAACGAAGGTCTGAGCGCGGCAAAGGAATGTTATGAATTCCTGATGGCCTCGGAACCTTTAGACACGCTTCGTCCTTCACGAGGTTTGTCCCTTGCGGCCAAAGATCATGCGGAGGATCAGGGCGAGACATCGGAAACCGGTCACACGGGGCGCGACGGGAGCTCCCCTTTTGATCGAATCGAAAGATACGGGCAGTGGTTATCTACGGCAGGGGAGAATATCGATTACGGAAATGACGATGCGCGCAGAATAGTCCTTTCATTGATCATCGACGACGGGGTACCCACGCGCGGGCATCGGACGAATATTTTTAACCCGCAATTCAAAGCCGCAGGGATCGCCTTCGGGCCTCATCAGAAATACCGCCATATGTGCGTGATCGATCTGGCCGGGGGATTCAAAGCGAAAAAGACGGGCATGACAACGCGCGGAGAAGAATAAGTTTAAATAAAATGAAACTTTTGGAATAATTCTGCGTACACCGAGTTAGCCTAATAAAAGACCTAAATTTCTCCTCTCCTCCTCATAAGAAGGTCCCGCGGCGTTAAAACTGCGGGGCTTTCTATTTTACATCAGCTTCTGCCAGTCTTCATACAGTTTCGCGATCTTTTCGCTCACTACATGATATTGATTCTGCAAATGCTGCGACTTTTCCTTTTTCTTATAAATTTCCGGGTCGGATAACTGGGTTTCGATGTCTAGTTTCAGTTTTTCCTGCTGCTGAATGGCTTGTTCGATATCCGCAATTTTTTTCTGGTGCTTTTTCTCTTCAGCCGCTATTTTTTTCTTTTCTTCCCGTTCTGCGATTCGTTTGGCTTTGTCCTCCGGAAGAACGTTTTTCATTCTCTCCAAAGGCGCTTCTTTTGGTTCCGATTCCTTTAATTTACAATCATGATAGTAATCGAAATTCCCGAGATACGTTTTGATCTTTCCGTCTTTTATTTCGATCACTTTATTGACCAGATTATTCATGAAATGGCGGTCGTGGGAGACGATAAGCAAAGTGCCTTGAAATTCCGTCAGCGCCCCCTGTAAAATTTCCTTTGATTGCGCATCAATATGGTTGGTCGGTTCGTCAAGAATAATGAAATTAGCCGGATTCAAAAGCATTTTGGCGAAAGCAAGCCGCGACTTTTCGCCCCCGCTGAGCACACCGACCTTTTTATAGATATCATCGCCTGAGAACAAGAAAGCGCCCAGGATCGTTCGCAATACCAGCGGCGGCTGATTGGAGCCGGAGGAGGCGACCTCTTCGAACGCAGTTTTTGTTGCGTCAAGTTTATCCGACTGCTGCTGAGCAAAATATTCAAGTGTAACGTTATGACCCAGCGTGACGGAACCGGTGTCCGGCGTTTCAAAACCGGAGATGATCCGCAGCAGGGTCGATTTGCCGGCGCCGTTGGCTCCGATCAGCGCAACTTTTTCGCCCCGTTCGAGCGAGAATTGGATATGGTTCAATACGTTTCGGCCGTTGTAGCTTTTGGATACGCCTGAAACTTCCATCACTACGCGGCCGCTTTTCGGCGGCTGTGGAAAACGGAACTGGATCGCTTTTCTTTCGTCTTCCGGCAACTGGATCTTTTCCATGTGATCGAGAAATTTGATCTTGCTCTGCGCCTGCCGGGCTTTGCTGGCTTTGTAGCGAAACCGGTCGATGAAAAGCTGGATACGCTGGATCTCGCCCTGCTGACGCTCATACGAACTGAGCAGTTGTTCTTCCGCCAACGCTTTCTGGTCCTCGTAGGCTTCATAGTCGCCGTAATAATCCGTGAGGATCAGGCGGTCCAGTTCGGTGATACGGTTGCAGACCTTATCGATGAAATAGCGGTCATGCGAAACGAGCAGGATCGCGCCTTCGTAGTTATTCAAATAATCTTCCAGCCATTCGATGGATTCGATGTCCAAGTGGTTCGTTGGTTCGTCCAGCAGAAGCAGATCCGGGTTTTGTAATAATAATTTAGCCAGCGCAAT
>CAZHUW010000236.1:0-4842 GCA_964535295.1 uncultured Bacteroidota bacterium | reverse complement strand
CATTTCAATTTTGACACCAAATAAAATCGGCACAATACTTGTTATAAATATAGATTAGCTAGGGTCAAAGTTCTAAGACAATTCTAATTTTAATACACTTAAGAATAATTTTATTGAATAAAACTACAGTTTTTTGAATAAAGCTTTCAGTTTTTTGAAATTTTCTCCTGTTTTGAGGGTTTAGGGTTAAAAAATAGTTGAAGATAGGGTCTTTGACTACTTTGTAAGCGCCGCAGTTTGGGTTTCTGCGGCGCTTTTTTTTTATTATTTTGCCTAGCTCTTAATCCTCATAAATATCAAAATACTAAGAAGACCGAATATGGCATTGCCTATCCAGGCTGCCTGGACCGGATCAAGAGTTTGATTATATCCCATAAAGCGACCCAACTGTATCATGGAATAGTAGCCGAAGCAGATTATCAACGTCAAAAAAATATTCAACCCTGCTCCGCTTTTTTTTCGCGCCGCTGCCAACGGTGCTCCAAAAACAACCATGAAAAAACAGGTCAAAGGGTATGCGAATTTGAGGTAATAATCCACTTCCCATCGTTCCGTGCGTGCTCCGCTCATTCGGAGTTTGACAATAAACTCATTCAGTTCCTTAAAGTTCATCTCATCCGGATTCTGCTCACGTTTCAAGATATCGTCCGGATGAAAGAACAGATCCGTTCGTTCCATTTGCGTAAAACTCTGAACTTTCTCTTCCTCCTTGTCAAATGTTCTGTGATTTCCGTTTTTGAGTATCCAGGCAGATTTCATGGAGTCCCAGTTAGCCTCCCGCGCATCAATTCTATCTACCAATCGGAAGCCGTAAAACTTCTGAATTGAAATATTGGTACAAACGATACTCTTCTTATCAAACTTTTCAATAAAAACCTTGGTTCCGGATGGGTCGTACATGCTGATATTGGACCCGCTTATGCGTCGGCTCGCCAAAGCACGGTCGACGTACGTTCGCCAGATCTCCGATTTCGTCGCATTGGCGCTTGGAACGACATTTTCACTGAGCCAAAAATTGGCGAGACTGACCAAGAGGGCTATGACTATCGGAGGAAAAATAAGACGATAAATGCTCACACCTGAAGCTTTTATGGCCGTGAGTTCGTTAAATCGGGCGAGGCTTCCCAAAGAAAACAAACTTGCTAACAAAATATCCACAGGCAAGGTAAGAGTAATGATATTGGGAATGAAATTCAGATAATACTTAAAGATAATGTCTGCGGGAACCTTACGATCGATGAATTTATCCGCATTTTCCACGTAATTGACCGCAACAAAGATAGTGATCATGGCGATCAATGAAAAAAACAAAACAGCCAGGAATTTTCCGATGAGATAACGGTCTATAATTGAGAGAATTCGCATTTGTTATTTACATTAAAAATCACTTCTCGTTGAACAGACTCGAGTTACTTATCCAGCAGCATGAAATCGACTTCATTCTTTTCCCGATTGACGCTCACAACTTTGATCTTTACTTCATCTCCCAACTGAAAGACTTTTTTCTTCCGATCGCCTAATAGTCGGTAATTCTTCTCGTCATAGGTGTAGTAGTCGTCCTTGAGGTCACGGATATGTATGAGCCCTTCGATCAGATATTCGGCGATTTCCACAAAAATGCCGAATCCCATCACGCCGGATATCGTCCCGCTGTATTCATTCCCAATGTGTTGAAGCATGAATTCGACCTGTTTGATCTTGATCGATTCCCTTTCGGCTTCAGTGGCTATTTTTTCACGATTTGAACAGTGTTTGGCCATACCGGGCAATTTATCGTTCCACCACTCTAAGCGTCGAGCGGTCATGCCTTCGTCATATTCTTTTAACATTCTATGAACAATAAGATCGGGAAAACGGCGAATTGGTGAAGTAAAATGTGAATAAAAATCAAAAGCGAGGCCGAAATGGCCGATATTCTTTTCCGAATATTCAGCTTTTGCCATGGAACGGATCGCTACCTTTTCTATCAAGCGATCTTCTTTTTTCCCTTTTACTTTCTCGATCACACGCTGGATCTGTTTGGGGGTTATATTCTGTCCTTTGGTCCCCTGTAACTGATGACCGAACACCTTGAGCAGGTTGATAAAGTTCTCTAACTTTTCCTGAACGGGCTTGTCGTGAATGCGGTATAAGAACGGATGTGGTGCCTTCCCGTTGGACATGGCCGTTGAGCCTACATGCCTGGCAACGATGTGGTTGGCTAAAAGCATGAATTCCTCCACCAAACGGTGGCTGTCGAGACGGTCTTTTCTATAACATTCCACCGGACGGCCATCATCATCCAGCTTAAACTTGGCTTCAGGCGTGTCAAAATCAATGCTTCCAACGGTCAGTCTCTTTTTGGTCAGTATTTTTGATACCTTGTGCATTAATAATACTTTTTCAACAATCATTGGGTCAAGGTCACCCGGACGTTTACCGGTAATGATCTCCTGAACTTCTTCGTAGGTAAAACGATGATGACTGTGAATGACGCTTTCTACAATATCGTAGTCCTCCACTTCACCGGACGGAGTAAGTTCCATTAAAGCGCTGAAAGTCAGTTTATCCTCCCCGGGTCTCAGGCTGCACAGTTCGTTGGATAGTTTTTCCGGAAGCATCGGGATAACCCGGTCGACTAGATAGGTGCTTGTTCCGCGTATAAATGCTTCTTTGTCCAGTTCTGTTGCCTCACGAACATAATAACTGACGTCGGCAATGTGAACTCCGATGAGATAATTACCATTTTCAAGTATCTCAATTGAAACCGCATCGTCAAAATCCTTTGCATCAAAAGGATCAATCGTAAACGTAAGCCCTTTTCGGAAATCAAGCCGCCGTTTGATCTCTTTTTCAGGGATCTCATCTGGAATTTTTGCACATTCGCGTTCGACGGCTATAGGGAACTCAAAATGCAGGTCGTGCTGTTTCGCAACTGAGAGAACATCAATACCTTTTTCACCAGGAAAACCCAACACTTCGACCACAGCTCCCTGCGGATTGAGGTATTCGTCGTCCCACACTTCTAGGTTAACGACAACTTTTTGACCGTTTCTGGCAGCGCCCATTTTTTCAAGCGGAATATATATGTCGCGGCGTATCTTAAGGTCATCCGGGACAACAAATGCAAATTCGTCGCTTTTCTCAAACGTTCCTACAAAACGGGTCCGCGCCCTTTCGACCACTTTCACGACTTCTGCTTCTTTACGTTTACCCGGTTGTTTACGTTTGAATGGGACGATCAGAACCTTATCTTTGTTCATCGCCGTCTTAAGGCGTGAAGGCGCTACGAAAAAGTCTTCGTCAAATCCTTCTACGGTTACAAATCCTTCGCCGTTCTTGTTAACCGATAAAGTTCCGGCAAGCTGATTTTCTTTGATGAAGAATTTCTTCCCTTTTTTACCGATAATACCTTCCGATACCAGTTTGTGGAGTACTTGAGATAATTCGTCTATCTCACGATCGTCCAGACGGAGTTGTTTTGCCAATTCCTTCGGTTTATAGGACTGGTTCGGGTGTTCGCGCAGGTAGGAAATGGTGCGGCTTTGGATTAGTTTATCTTTCATATACTTCTATGTTAAAATGGTGACCGTTTTTGATGCTAATTCCCCAGTATTTTCCGCATACTATCCTTGGCGACCCGGCGCAATCGCGGTTCATAATCTTTTTCTGCGATCCACGCCATTTTGTTCAATGCTTTTTTGCTCTTGAGGGTTTCAAGGGACAGCATCGCCTGTTCTTTCACGCCGTTGTCAAAATCATCAAGCAGGTTGATCAGATAATCTTCAACAACCTGATTTTTTTCGTAATATTTAAGTGATTTGACCGCGCTCTGACGCACGCCCGATTCTTTTCCAAGCGCCGAATATTCTGTAAGAATCTTCAGTGAATTCACATTAACGAAATTTCCTAACCCTTCCAGGATCTTCTGTTGGATGATATTCTGATGTGACGGACGTGACAGGTTTTTTGTCATGGTTTCAAAAGCTTTGTTATGTTTGATCTTGCCGATCGAACAAAGAGCTTCTGCAACCACATACGTTGCTTCTTCTTTTTCGACAACGCTTTTTAAGAATCTGAACACGTTATCGTCCTTTTCAAACTGACCCGCAGCTTCGACGATACTCAGCCGGACTTTAGCATTCTTTTCGACTGAATACGCTTTGATCAACGCGTCTCTGGAGATGTTGGTTTTTGTTTCTCCGAGTATCTTTGCGAGTTCTGAGCGAACACCCCAAAAAGATTCGGAATTCAGCGCGTCGATCAGGGTTTTGATAATATCCGTACTTACTAACTGTTGTTGTTTTTTTGCTTTCTCATTAATAAAAACGCGGTTGGCCACATATTCATCATTTTTGATCTGCAAAAGGCGTAGGTTTTGGGCGGCAAGGATTCTTTCTGATATATCTTCATCGTTTTTCAGTTGATGGGTCCATTCCGCAGCAGGTTTTGAGAAGTGTACGGTCTTAATGATCCAGTTACCTTTATCAAAACAAACCATCAGCGGCTTGGATTCACACGCAAGATGAAAAACATCCTCCTGTTGAGAAACCCACACCCGGTGCATATGTTTGCCTTTGATATCCGTAATTTCAATATCGACGGGCATTTTGAAAAGCGGTGTGATCTCATTTATTCTCTGGTTTTGTTTGACCACCATTTTGAGTTCTTTTTTCGCATCGTCATAATGATAGTGAACGCCAAACTCAGGATATCCGGCTTTATAAAGCCATTGGTCGAAGAACCAATCCAGATTCTGTCCAGAAGATTCTTCGAGCGCATTCTTAAAATCGTTCGTTTCAACGCTCTTGAATGCGAATTTATTGGCGTAATAATTCATCCCGCGCCAAAACGCTTCATCAC
>CAZHUW010000235.1:0-4871 GCA_964535295.1 uncultured Bacteroidota bacterium | reverse complement strand
CTTCTTTTTTTATATATGCCCCTTACTTGAATCGCTTACAGGTTGTAAAATAAGACCATGGCTATGTTCAAAGAAATAGAATCGCAGGACGAACTACCGAAATTAGAGAAAGACATACTCGAATTTTGGCGTCAGAATAATATTTTCAAGAAGAGCATTGAAGAACGGGATCCCGACAGGGAATTTGTATTCTACGAAGGCCCGCCGACCGCCAATGGCCGCCCCGGTATTCACCACGTATTGGCGAGGTCGCTTAAAGATTTTGTCTGCCGATATAAAACGATGCAGGGATTCCGCGTAGAACGTAAAGGCGGATGGGACACACACGGCCTGCCGGTCGAGATCGAGGTCGAAAAGTCACTCAACATCAGCGGCAAAAAGGATATTGAGGCCTTTGGCACGGAGGCGTTCAATAAAAAATGTTTCGAAAGCGTCTGGACCTACAAAAATTTATGGGACGAGCTCACCGACCGCATGGGATACTGGGTTGATCTGAAGGATCCTTATATCACCTGCGATACCAATTATATCGAATCCGTCTGGTGGATCCTCAAACAGTTTTACAACAAGGGCCTTGTCTATAAAGGATTCAAAGTAGTTCCCTACTGCCCGCGCTGCGGCACGCCGCTGTCTTCGCATGAGGTCGCTCAGGGTTACCAGGATGTCAGCGATCCGTCGGTCTATATCAAGCTCAAAGTAAAGAATTCAGAAAATACCTACTTTCTGGTTTGGACCACGACTCCCTGGACCCTGATCTCCAATGTGGCTTTGGCCGTCGGCCATGACATCGATTATGTCAAGGTCAAACACAAAGATCAGATATTGATCATGGCGGAAGCCCGTGTTAAAGATGTCCTAAAAGAAGATTATGAGATCATTGAAACTTTTAAAGGCAGCGCGCTGCTTGGAACGGATTACGAACCGCCGTTCAACTATCTGCCGGTTGAAAAACGAGGCTTCTACGTAATTGCCGGCGATTTCGTGACAACGGAAGACGGTACCGGTATCGTGCATACCGCGCCGGCATTCGGCGAGGACGATTATATCGTTTGTAAAGCCCACGATCTTCCTTTTTTACGCCCGGTCGATGCGGCAGGTAAATTTGAAGATACCGTGACTGACTTCAAAGGCGTGTTTGTCAAAGACGCCGATCCGAATATCATTACCAATCTGAAACGGCGCGGTATTCTGTACCGTTCCGAAAAGGTCAAACACAGTTATCCTCATTGCTGGCGTCATCGCACTCCGCTGATCTATTACGCGCGCGACGCCTGGTATATCCGCACGACCGATTACAAGGACCGTATGGTGGAAAATAACGCCTCGGTCAACTGGTTTCCTCCCGAGATCAAAGAAGGCCGTTTCGGAAACTGGCTCCGCAACAACATCGATTGGTCATTATCCCGTGACCGTTATTGGGGAACGCCGCTGCCGATATGGGTTCATGAAGAATCCGGCGAAATGATCTGCGTGGGCAGCCGGGAGGAATTGCAAAAAGGAAAAATGAAGGATGGCCGTCCGGTACCCAAAGACCTCGACCTGCATAAACCCTATGTGGACGACGTGATTATCGAAAAAGACGGAAAGACCTTTACACGAACTCCCGAAGTAGTGGACGTGTGGTTCGACTCCGGCAGCATGCCTTTTGCACAATGGCACTATCCTTTCGAAAACAAAGAGAAATTTGAAAAACAATACCCGGCCGATTTTATCTGTGAAGGCGTTGATCAGACCCGCGGTTGGTTCTATTCATTAATGGCTATTTCAACTTTCTTATTTGATAAGTCGCCCTATAAGAATGTGGTCGTCAATGAACTCGTTCTCGATCCGCAGGGACGTAAGATGAGTAAGTCTCTCGGGAATGTAGTCAATCCGTTCGAGATGCTGGACAAATACGGCGCAGACATTTTACGCTGGTATCTGCTGGTCAATACGCCGATCTGGATACCCAAACGTTTTGACGCCGAAGGCCTCAGTGATATGAAGAAGCGTTTCTTCCGGCCTCTGCTGGAGACGTATAAGTTCTTCATTTTGTATGCCAATATTGACGGGTTTAATCCTAAAGAAAAAGAGATCCCCCATTCAGATCGAACCGAACTCGACCAATGGATTCTTTCGCGGCTTCAAACAACGGTCGGCGAAGTGACGGAACAGCTGGAAAAATACGATACGACCAAAGCCGGAAAGCTGATCCAAGAATTTGTTGACCAAGATTTGTCTAATTGGTATATTAGGCTTTCCCGCAGGAGATTTTGGAAAGGCGAGCGCGGACACGACAAGACCGCGGCTTACCAAACGTTATTTGACATCCTGGTCACCTTATCAAAACTCATTGCGCCGTTCTGCCCGTTCCTTGCGGAAAGAATGTACCGCAATCTGATCGGCGGGACCGAAGATACGAGCGTGCATCTCAGCCTATTCCCAAAGGCGGATCCGGCAAAACAGAACAAAGCCCTTGAAGAAAAAATGAGTTCGCCCCGCCGCGTGGTTCAGTTGGGCCGCGCGTTACGTGAACTCAAAGAATTAAAAGTAAGGCAGCCGCTGTCCAAGATCATCGTCGTTACGGAAAGAGCAGATGTTCGGCGTGACGTCAATGATTTCGGTGATATTATTAAGAGTGAACTCAACGTGAAGGCGATCGAATTTGTAACGGATACCGGTTCACTGGTCAATCAAAAGGTCAAACCGAATTTCAAAGCTTTAGGGCCCAAGTTCGGCCAGCACGTCAATCAGGTTGCCACGGCGATCAAATCTTTCGGCGATAAAGAGATCGCGGAACTGGCCGGTACCGGAAAACACATGATCCATGTTGCCGGGCACGAATTCGAAGTGACGAAAAACGAAGTGGAGATCCTGCACGAAGAAAAAGAAGGACTGGCGGTACAATCCGACGGGTCTCTGACGGTCGGGCTCGACACGCATTTGACTCCGGCATTGATCGATGAAGGGTTTGCAAGAGAATTCATCAACCGGGTCCAGAACCTGCGAAAAGAAGCGGGTTTTGAGGTTGTAGAACGCATCAGGATCGCATTTGACGGCAGCGAAACCTTAAAGAATGCCGTAGTGAATCAGAAAGAATATATTTTGAACGAAACGCTTTCGACGGAGATTCTCACCGCGTTTGCACATGGGGAATTTTCCAAAGAGGTCGAGATCAATGACGAAAAAATACAGATCAGCGTTCAACGGATAAATTAGAATGATATTTTTTCCATAACATTACCGAGAGGGGTTTAGCATGAAGAAGAAAGATCTGGAATATTTCAAGAAGTTGATCCAGGAGGAACAGGAAAAGGTTTTGAAAGACATGGGGTATATCAAAGAGACCATTCTGGATTCGACGATCCGCGACGCTTCGGGCGATCATTCCGCCTACTCCTTCCACATGGCCGATCAGGGCAGCGATACGTACGACCGCGAGAAGACTTTCATGCTTGCCTCGCGCGAGAACAAGTACCTTTCCGAACTGGTGGATGCCATGCGGCGTATCGATGAAGGCACTTACGGCGTATGCATGATCTGCAACAAGGATATTGAAAAAGAGCGGTTAGAGGTCGTCCTGGTTGCCAAATACCACGTGGACTGCAAGCGCAAGCTGGAAAAGGTCAAAACAAAAGATTCCCAATCGGAATATACCAATTACTAACAGGAACGAAATTTGAGAATATATTGGCTTGCATTTTGGATCGTTATAGCTGACCAGGTCTCTAAATGGATGGTCAAGAACTGGATGGTGCTTCACGATTCTATCCCTCTCATCGGAAGCACGGTTCAGCTGACCTATTTGGAAAACCCCGGTATGGCGTTCGGTATCCGCTTTTTTGAAACGCACCCGTTTTGGGGCCGCTGGTTCTTCTCGATCGTATCGATCCTGGCCTCGGCGGGCCTCATCTGGTACATTTACCGCATGCGTCACGAACGCTGGATCTACCGCGTATCCCTGTCACTGATCCTCGGCGGCGCCGTGGGAAATCTGATCGACCGGGTCATGTTCGGCCGTGTGGTCGATTTTATGGACGTTGATATTCCGGATTTTTTCGGCATGCAGCGATGGCCGGTTTTTAATGTCGCCGATTCCTCGGTGGTGACGGGCATGATCATCATGAGCGCATTTGTGATTTTCACCAAACAGCATCAGGAAACAGAAAATGAGATGCCGGCTGCTGCGCAAAGTCTGCCGGACGATAAAAAGGCCCTTACGGAATAAAATGAGGGCGAATTCGTTAAACAACCGTTCCGTAGAAGATCGAAAACTTTAACACAAGGAGAAATATACAATGAGTCATCCGGTAATTCTAAGCGACGACACTTTCGAAAACGAAGTAATTAAGTCCGACAAACCGGTCATGATCGATTTTTGGGCAACCTGGTGCGCTCCTTGCCGCATGATCGCTCCGGTGGTCGAAGAATTGGCCAAAGAGTATGACGGACAGGCTAAGATCTGTAAAATTGATGTCGACGCCAATCCCGGTGTCGCATCCAAGTACGGCATTATGAGCATCCCGACCATTTTATTCTTTAACAAAGGAAAATTGGTCGATAAAGTCGTCGGAGCCGTTCCAAAGACCCAGTTGGTCAGCAAACTTCAGGGCGCAATGACGAAAGTCGCGTAGATAATTTTTTGATCCTTGCTTAAAGGATCTGACCGCTGCACTCGAAGTGCCTTATTAATAACAAGAAGTATCACGATCCCAAAAGCCGTTCCCACGCACTGGAACGGCTTTTGTGCTTTTCAGCGGTCTAAATCATCTTGATTCTCGTACCTGCGGTGGCTATATTGTTATAATTATATTTGCTAATTCAAACCAACTGAATTGCCCTTGCCGATGAATCCCAAATTGCCCTTTGATTTCACCCCGGAAGAGTTGAAA
>CAZHUW010000234.1:0-4884 GCA_964535295.1 uncultured Bacteroidota bacterium | reverse complement strand
GATCCGGGTTCTCTGTTTCCACAAGATGAACGCCTTCAACTCCATTTTTCGCGCTGATCACCAGATAACCTGCTTTAGCCAGCGCCATCTTATACATGATCAATTGCGTAGCACTGTCATCGACAACAAGTATTTTTTCTTTAGCCACTTTTGTATCCTGTTATTTATGCACTCTCAACTTCGTTCAATTTGGTAACGTATTCTAAATCCGTAGCGATCCTGTCAACCGGAAGAATTTTATCGACAACCCCGAGTTCGATTGCCTCTTTTGGCATACCAAAAACAACGCATGTTTCAGGACTTTGCGCAATGGTCATCCCACCGGCCTCTTTGATCGCTTTCATTCCGTCGGCACCGTCGCGCCCCATCCCGGTCAGAATGACTCCAATCGTTGCCGCACCGCAAACCTTGGCCGCCGCTTCCATCATCAGTGTGGCACATGGACGGAGCCCGTTGATCGGCATCGATTTACTAAGCCGAACGACCTTGCCCGGATCAATCAAAAGGTGAAATCCGTCCGGTGCAACATAAATATTGCCTGCAGTTAAGATTTCACCACGTTCAGCCGTTTTTACATTCAAAATGCATTCCTTGTTAAGCCAATCGACAAAACCCTGGCCGAATCCTTCACAAATATGTTGGACGACAACAATCGGAACGGGAAAAATTTCCGGAAGAAACTTAAGTACTTTCAAAAGCGCCGAAGGACCGCCTGTTGAAGACGCAATAGCAACCAATTCAGCCTGCTTCGAAGGTGCCTTGGCTTTTGGATAGAGTCTCTTATCCGCAGCAAGCATCTCCCGTGTGGAAGGAGTCTTGATAACTAAAGAGCCTGGTGTCGACTTCACAGATGTTTCTGCCGTCGGTGTTACTTTAGATTCCGATCTCGAACGTATTGAGCTGCCCGAAACGTGATGAAAGACCTTTACACCGGACAGAATTTTCACTTTTTTGATAAGATCCCGGCCGATATATTCATAATCCATCGCCAGATTACCCTTTGGTTTCTCTACGATATCCAAAGCACCTGCACGTATCGCATTAAAAGCGATATTCAGGTCATCTTTTCCGACGGATGCACTGATAACGAGGATGGGTGTCGGATGGTACGTCATTATCTGTTTGGTTGCTTCAAAACCATCCATGACCGGCATGCGAATATCCATTGTCACGATATCGGGACGCAGTAGTTTAACCTTGTCAACGGCTTCTTTTCCATTCTTAGCCGTACCGATAACCTGGCATTCATCATCCGCGGCAAATATTTTCTGAAGAATCATCGTAACAGTCGGCGAATCTTCAGCTATTAGTATTTTTATCATGTTACGATTAGATTAATTTCTCAATCGTTTCAAGCAGGTTCGATTGGTCAAAACTGCCTTTGACAATATACGCATTCGCACCAACCTCAATCCCTCTTCTTTTGTCTTTGTCGGACTCGAGTGACGTACAAAGAATAAAAGGAATATCAGGATACTTGGATTCTTTTCTTACTTTCTCGGCGAATTCAAATCCGTTCATCAATGGCATTTCGACATCGCTGACCACTACGTCATAGACCGCTTCATGGAGTTTTTGATATCCCTCCTGGCCATTCGTCGCAATCACCACATTATAACCGGCAGATTCCAGAATATTTTTTTCAAGTGTACGCGTGGTGATTGAGTCATCTACAACAAGAATCTTTTTCTTTGCAAGGTCTTTCCTCCTGCGTTCTTTGAATAAGAATTTACCGGCAGCTCCTTGAACCGACTTTACAAGGTCATTCGGGTCTAAAATGATGGAGATCCTGCCGTCTCCCAAAATAGTGGAGCCCGCGACGTTACGGACACGCTTTAATTGATTTCCAAGACTCTTAATGACCACCTCCTGTTCGTCCAACAGTCTATCGACCAGAAAAGCCGCTCGCCGCCCGGATGCATTGAAAATCACGGCAGGAAATTTGTTTGTCTCAATTGTATTGATGTGCTGGCCGATCTTCTGACTGGTTCCTGCTTTCAGGAGGCCGCGGCTTTTCAACTTTTGCCGCGGATTTCCAAGAACGTCTTCAAGTTTAAACAATGGTACCGGAAATCCGTCAACCATTACAAAGGGATTAGCGCCCCCTGTCCATAACTCTTCTTCGGTAAGTCGCACGGTGCGCTCGATGTAGTCGATGGGCAACGAATACTGATCTCCACCGATATCCACGATCAGCGCATGCGTCGTTGACAGAGTGAGAGGTATCTTTAGGATGAATTTCGTTCCTTTGCCTTTCTCAGATTCCGTTTCGATAGTGCCTTTGATCTTTTCGATATTGGATTTGACCACATCAAGTCCGACGCCGCGTCCGGAAAGATCTGTAATAATCTTGGCGGTTGAAAAACCCGAATGGAAAATGAGACTGATAAGATCACTCTTGGATATTTCCGAAGCCTGATCCTGTTTCAAATATCCTTTTTTTATGGCGATTTGAAGGATACGTTCAGTGTCAATACCCTTCCCATCGTCAGAAATTTCAATTTGCACCATATTACCTGCATAACTGGCTTTGATGGAAATCTGCCCCTCCGGCGGCTTACCTTGGACTTCCCGCTCGCCAGGAGCTTCGACGCCATGGTCGATTGCATTACGTAGTAGATGAATCAGCGGGTCTTTTAATTCCTCAAGAATCTTCTTGTCGACGCGAGTTTCTGCGCCGAATACTTCGAATTTTATCTTTTTGCTTTGAAGCTTGGCGATGTCCCGTATCATGCGCGGATACAGATCGAATATCGTTGAAATCGGCAACAGACGTATGATACGCAGATTATCCTGTATGTCTCCTGTGATCACAGCGGTTCTCAGATTCTCTTCACTGTGTTTATCATGCAAGTCATTGATAAAATCAACTAACTTGCTGATTTTATCAAATGAACTGTGAAACGAGTTAATCAAATATCGCAGTTCCGTTTGGCTTATCAATTCCTTGTTCATTCTGGAAATCTTTCCGTTTCCAGGTCCTGCCTCTTGCTCAGCCGCCAAACGGTTTCCCGCTTTATCCGCAATTTGTTTTACTCTATCGTACTGCTGACTCCATTCCTCGCAGAAATCAAGGATCTTGCGAATATCTGCCAAACGTTGCTGGGATTTGATACGCGTAGTAATAAGCTCACTGACCTGATTCATTAGATCATCAAGCCGCCGCGTTGGGACGCGAATGAAAGCGTCATCGCTGCTGAGGTTTTTTCCCGTCCCGTCCGATTTTTCAACGATGATTTCCGTTGTGCTTTGATCCAGGGAAGACTGAAACTGTTCTGATTTTGGAACCATTTCATCTTCTGTAAGCTCTACATCGATGACCGGTTCTTCCTCCGATTCCTTCTTCGTTTCAGGCGATGCCACTTTGACCTTCTTGGATTTCACGGGCTGTTCGGATTCGGCATTCTTTGCATCAACCAGTTTTTCCAAGCGGGAATTCACGGCATTGACATCAATTGTATCGTCGGTACCCTCAGCGGAAATCTTCTCGATGATTTGTGAAATGAGATCCACACCTTCGTAAACCAAGTCGAAATCTTCGGGAGATAGAGACGTTTTTCCTTTGCGCAAAAGACCGAATATATCTTCGATCTTGTGTGAAACGGCTTCGATTTTTGCAAAGCCCATCATGCGCGCAGACCCTTTGATGCTATGCGCAGTCCTGAAAAGCTCATCCAGTAGTTCTTTGGAAGACGGAGTCTCTTCGAGCTTAAGCAGGCCCTTATTGAGATTTTTAAGGTGCTCCTCACTCTCCACCTTAAAAATGGACATCATTTCTTTAAGTTCGTCTTTTGAAAGTTCCATAGAGTTCTATGTTACAAAGGTTTAAATTATGAACTTCTTTTTCCGTTGCCATTTAATTGTGATTCAACGATTTCATCCAATTCTTTCGTAAGGGTCAAAACGGAATCGACTGCATTTTGCGTTTGATGAGTGCCGGTTGCGACCTGTTTCACGACTTCATTAATATTGGCCATGGCTAATGTTATCTGTTCGATGCCGATGGTTTGCTGCTTGCTTCCAACGAGTATCTGCTGTGCATAACCGACGTTTTCTTCAAGGCTTTGCATGCTTTCATCCATGAGCCGGCCGGCCTCACGGATTTTCTCTACACCAATGTCCACGCGTTTTGAGCCTTCTTCTGTTGCCATAACCGTAGAATTGGTAGCATTCTGAATTTGTGTGATGAGATCACGTATCCTCAACGAGGCTTCTTTACTCTTCTCAGCAAGTTTTCGAACTTCGAACGCCACGACGCCAAACCCTTTACCGAATTCACCGGCTTTACTCGCTTCAATAGCTGCATTCAGAGCAAGCATGTTTGTTTGTTCTGCGATATCATTGACGGTTGTTGTAATGATGCCGATCTGCTGCGTTTTTTCGCTGAGGTCAAGGATCTGCTCGGCAATACGCTCAACTTTACGGCGAATTTCATTCATTTCATCAATGGTGCCGTCAACAGCGCCTTTGCCTTTGCCGGTCACTTCCATACTCTTTTCCGTAGCCTCTACGACAAACTGCGCTTTCTCGGTTGTCTGATGCGATGTTGCGGCTAATTCCTGGGTCGTCGTAGTCGTTTGGTTAAGCGCAGTCGACTGTTCGTTCATGCCAACCACCTGTTGGTCCATAGTAGCCGTCAACTCGGTTACGAGAGTGGATAATTTTGATACGGTATCCTGAATCTTATTTTTCAGGCTCTCAACATACCGGACCAGATTATTAACGATTTCAAACACATCGAAAAGTGGGTTTTGAGCATCGATTTCCAATTTCTTGGAGTAGTCCCCTTCTGCGATACTTTTTTGGTAATAGTACACCATTTTATCAAGGGGCAGAACCAGATTTCGGGCAATGATATAGATGCCTATAAAAGAATAAGTAAAC
>CAZHUW010000233.1:0-4898 GCA_964535295.1 uncultured Bacteroidota bacterium | reverse complement strand
CATACCCACCCGGGTCAGTCATATACAAATAGTCACCGGTTGGCTTCAAGGCTAAAGAACCCAAATGATTTCCGCCAACAAATCCAATTATGGTATCATTTTCCAAATCAAATACCGGCCCGCCGGCAGCATAAAGCTTCTTATCATCCAAAGAAATGCTTAAACTTAATAGCGAGCCATAAAGCTGATACCAACGAAGTATTTTCTTTTGGCAATAGTCATAAGAAAATAATTGGTTGGAATCCGTGACTGAATAGAAAACAGGGCGATGATGATCGAAAATGATGCTATGATTTTGATTAATGCCTTGATTTCTAATGTTTAATGTGTCGAAAAATGATATATCATCCGTTATGGTATCAATGGTTCCCACAGCTGCAAGGCTTGAATTTTCCTCGAAAACAATATAAGAGAAAAGTAAGACCGATCCGTCAGGCGCCACGATAACATCGCTGGGGCGGTCATGAATTATTTTCTTTTCCTTTGTTTCCAGATCGACACTGAAAACTTTAGCCGAAAACTCAGGTCCAACGCCGGAAGCTGTCGTAACAAACATCTTTCTTCCGCTGTTAGTTATGGCTAAATTCATAATCTCGTCAGTAAATCCGGACAATGTATCTATTACCGAATTGCTGTCCAAATCGATGACATATACCTGATCAAACCCCCAATTGCCGACGTAGAGTCTGTATTTTACGTCAGAGCAAGGTTCGGGCTTGTCAATGTGGTTTTTATCCTTTTCACAGCTCAAAAAACCAATAAGGATGCAATAAAATACAGTTCTTAAAACGTACATGATCTTTCTCATACTTAAATTATTTTCAATTACTCCGGTGTGATTAATTTTCTTAAAACATTGATAAAACAGGTCCAATACCTTAAATTATACTTGGGAAGTTAATATTACTATCAAAATTCAAATCTGCCACAGGTCTGAATCCGGTAATATTTTCTTCCCTTTTTTATTCAGGCAACCTGAAGGGATTAGGTAAGTTACTTATATACACGCATATATAAGATCACCTCCGATCAAGAGATTAAGTATGGGAAGGGTATTTGGCACGAAGAGAGATTCATAGAATAATCCCCCTGAAACTGCATACGGAATGTACGAAGAAAAAATTTAGAAACAATGACCGCTGTCAGGTTTTCGGTTCCTCTCAAATCATCTGGCTTTCAAGGCTTTCAGGGTTTGAAAAAAGAAACCCACCTGGATATAGGTGGGTTCTTCAATCAAAAAGTGTCAATATATTCTTATTCAATATTCCCTTCGGCGTCCGTTTTCAGAATGTACATATCGGGTTTACTGTCATCGGCGTCAATGATCGCAGAAGTGTAGCCCGCTACGACGAAGAAATTACCCACCGATCTTACGCACAGCCCTTCCGCACTGCCTTGCCCGGAATACAGCCGCGACCAGATCTGAGAACCTGACGAACTGAATTTAGACAGATAAAGCTGACGTCCGGGACCGGTGCCGCCGGAGCGGCCGGTGACGATGAATTCGCCGCCGTCCGTTTCATCTGCCGATACGATCCTGTCCACGCCGAGATCGTCAAAGAAGCTGGACCACACGGTATTGCCATCCGCATCGGTTTTAATGAGCCAACCCCAGTTATGACTGTAATTGGGCAGGACAATGATATTACTGCTTGCGCAGATGATGAATCCGTTGTCGGAAGTGCGTTTGACAAAATATCCGCTTTCTTTGGAATATCCACCGGACGTGTCGTGATCAAATTCTTTCTGCCACTCGAATTGGCCGCTCGAATTCAGTTTGATCAGGATGACATTGATGGAATCGTCGCCCAGTTCCGGCATGTTGTAGCGGATCTCGCCCAGCACGACAAGGCCGTTGTCCGCAGTGGTTTCCACGGACCGGATGATCTCAGGGTTTTCGCTTCCGTAGGTTATGGTCCATACAAAACTCCCGGCCGCACTCAGTTTAACGACCATAAAATCGGAATTCGTTTCGCCGGCCGGCTTTGTAATTCCGGCTATGACAAACGATCCGTCATCGGTTTCTTTGACGGAATACCCTTCTTCCATCTCGTATTGGGCTATCTTCTTGTACCAGAGTATGTCGCCTTTAGAATTGGTACGTACGACATACATGTCGGTGTTTTGCGTTGTTACCGACAGCGTGCCGACGATGATGTAGCCTCCGTCCGCGGTCTGGTGCACGTCATAGCCCCGGTCGCGAAAATTCCCGCCTATCGTCTTCGACCACTCAATACCGAACCGGTCGTTCGTTTTGACAAGATAGATATCGTCGTTGTTGCTGATACTGCTGTTATAGCCGGTGATGATGAATCCTCCGTCGCGCGTCGTTTCAATCGCCTGTGCCGATTCACCGCCTTCATCGCCGATCGATTTTTCAAAAAAAACTTTTTTGACGCCGTCATTCGGATCGCAGGCGGTGTATGACAAAGCGAACATAACAATCAGCACGTAGAACAAATATTTCTTCATGATCATAATTCCTTAATGGCTCCGCGGAAGGCTGAATTCCAGGCTCAGCCCCAATGTGTAAAAGCGGGGATAGTATAATTGTTCTTCTTCGGTGAAAGAGACGATCTTTCCGTTCTCCACGTTCCGCTTCCACGCTTTCTGGCGGACGTTATCGTGGTCGTACAGATTGATGACGCCGGCATAAGTGACCAGCCACATTTGGTTGAGATCCCATCGTTTTTCAATTTTCATATCCAGCGAATGAAATACCGGCAGGCGTTTACTGTTCTTCAGATCGGTACGGTAAAATACGCGGCTATTGAGCACACTGCTGTCGCCGAGTATCCGGACCGTGCTCGGAGTATAAGGATCGCCGGAGTGTATACGGAATAGAGCGCTGAGAGACGTGCCGCGGCCGAGGCTCAGGATATTATTGACGGATAAGGCATGCGTGCGGTCGAGATCCCGGTACGTCTCGTTATTATCATGATCCCGGATCACGCTCCAGCCCAGAGAATAAGCGATACTGAGTAAATTCATATTTCCGTATCGGCGCCGGATAAGGATATCGAAGCCGGACGCATAGCCCGACTTTGTATTATACGGTTTATCCACGATCCCAACGCCTTCGATGCGGTTGGAAAAATCAAAACGGTAATCGTCGTTGAGCCGGGGATAATCCTTGTAATAGGCATCTACGGTAATGACCGTATTCGATCCGTGGAGATAGGTCACGTTCGCAATGTAGTGGATGCTTTTTTCCGGTTTGGGATCGAGTTCCGACTGATTGGCATACGTTTTCATTTTTTGGAAATTGTCCGGCTGATAGTACCAGCCGTAGGCGAATTTGAAGCTCAGTTTGTCGCTGAATGCATAGCCGGCGCCCGCGCGCGGCGCGATCTGGATGCCGTCGGCGTATTCCTGCGTGGTAGTTCGAACGCCGTACATAAAATTCAATTTATCGGAAAATTTATAATTATCTTGAAAGTAACCGGCGAGCGTATATCCTATAAAATCCGTATTGACGGAAATGATATCCGTGGAAACGGCATACTCATTTGTTTCGGTCGGATTGAGGCGGTATTCGCGGTACAAATAATCGCTGAAGAACTGGTTGGCTTCGATACCGAATTCAAAAGAGTGCGACGCATTCAGTTTCCAGAAGTGGTCTTGTTTCAGCGTGACGATCGTGGTTGTGCGGTCATCGGCGTTATTTCTTGTAAAACTGCCGTCAAAGGCGAAATGGGAATTCTTCCGGAGTTTTTGATAGCCCGCGGTGGTCGAATAATAACGGTCTTCCGACGGAAAGCGGTACCAGTTGAGCCAGGCATAATAATTGATCTTGGAACTTTTGAAGAATTCACGCCGGATGAACGTCGAATCCTGTTTGTACGTAATACGGTCATCGAGGAAAAGTACATTCAGGGACAACCGATTTTTGGCGTCGATCTTATAGTCCAACTTGCTCCAGATGTCGTAGACCACGGTAGGGAAGTTGTTTCCCGAGGCTTTTTCGAGCAGGTAAATGTAGCTGCGCCGCCCGCTGAAAAAGACATTGGTGCGGTCATTGATGCGCTGATTGAGCGACGCGGCGGCATTGGAAAAGTCCACGGAGGCTTTGATCGAATCTTCATCGACGCGGTCGATGGTGTTCACCTTTAGAATGCCGGACATCTTGTCGCCGTATTTCGGGGCAAAGCCGCCGGTAATGACCTTCATGTCTTTCACGAGATCGGAACTGATCACGCTGTACGGGCCGTCGATCTCCTCAAGGTGGAAGGGTTCGTAGATCTCCAGATTGTCTATGATCACGGCCGTTTCGTCAGGGTTGCCGCCCTTGATATGGGGTTTAGAACTCCATTCACTGCTGGATATGCCCGGCACGGTCTGGAGAGTGCGGTAGACGTCTTTGGAGAAGACGCCGGAAGATGAGATAATCTCCTGGTTACTGACGGTGGAAGAGGCGCCTTCTTCCGAGGATAATTCGACAATTCCGGGCGTGATCTCGATCGCTTCAAACACAATGGATTGTTCCTCCAGCTTAACGCTTAAAGCGATCCTTTCGTTCCTTTCAAAATTGATCTTGCGCAGTTGTTTCTTATAGCCCACGCGGGTGAAGGTTACGGTGTAGACCCCTTTTTTCAGATGATCGAGCTTATAATAACCCGTCGAATCCGTGATCGTGCCTTTCTGCAGTTCCTGGATAAAAACATTGACCGCCGGCATGCCCCTGCCGGTATACAGGTCTTTGACTACACCGTCCACGGTATAGGTCTTTTGCTGAGCGGATGAAGATGAAACTAATAATAGTCCGGCGATAAGCACCAAAGACAGATCGGATATTCGCATCAAACATAACTCCCGGATAGGCTTCCAAATGCAGCGATACGATAGTACCATACGCCGCGATAGGCTTGTTTGTTTCTTAATCTAAAAAAAAAACAGGT
>CAZHUW010000232.1:0-4979 GCA_964535295.1 uncultured Bacteroidota bacterium | reverse complement strand
GTAATGGCTAAACCCAGGCCGGTACCCTCATGCTCGTCTTTGGTCGCATAACCTGCCTCAAATATCCTTTCGAGATTCGCTTTGGGAATACCTGCACCGTTGTCGCCGATATCCACAACTACAAAATCACCGTCAATAAAAGTCCTGACGGTGACTTTCACATCCGTGGGTTTGGATTGCGCAGCATTGTTGATGATATTGATCATGACCTGCGAAATCGGACCCGGCAGACCCATGATATTCGGAATAGTGCCGAATTCCTTTATGAATTCCGCATTGTGTTTGAACTTAGATTTGAGTAAAGCAAAAGCGCGTTCGATCTGCGCATGCAGGTCGGTTTTGACAAATTCCGCGTCATCCAGGCGCGAGAACCCGCGAAGATCTTCAATGATATCCGTCACCAAGTCACAGGAATGATTGATGATCGTCACCGCTGATTCAAATTCCCGCATCAATTCTTCGACGTCGGACCTTTCTTTGAATGATCTCTTCAGATCATCCAACGATATCTTTCCGCTTACGACCTCTTGAACTTCGTTCAGTATCTCTTTGACATCATTCCACTCGAAAGTTAGGAGTTTGGTAGAGTTACTGATATTGTTGATCGGGTTTCGGATCTCATGGGCAATGCTTCCCATTAACTGGCCCAGCATGGACATTTTCTCGGAACGTATCAGATGCTCCTGAGCGTCTTTCAAAGAATGATAAGCCTCCTTCAATTCCATGTGTGCTTTTTCAAGCTCTTTGCTCTTAAAATAAAAATCCACCGCGCGGCGGATATGGATCCGCAGGTCGTCCGGTTCAAAAGGTTTTGTGATATACTGGAATACGCGTCCGGCGTTGATGGATTCGATAAGATCCTTGACATCCGTGTAACCGGTGAGGATCATTCGGATACAGTCCGGCTTGATGCTGATAGAACGATTGAGGAATTCCGTACCGGACATGACCGGCATACGCTGATCGGAAACGATCAGCGAGATTGCCTCTTTGTTGGCTTCCAGAATTTCGAGTGCATCCTTCCCGCTTGATGCAGCATGAACTTTGTATTCATCACCTAAGATACGGGTGAGAACGCGAAGAACATTTTCTTCGTCATCAACAACGAGAATCTCGACTTTATTGTCAGACGCAGATAAAGAGTTGTCTGCCGCCGTTTCAGTGTCAGTCTGAGGTAGCCTCTTTAGCATCATAGATAGGAGCAGTGATTTTTATTTTTATACAGACTTGAGAATCAAGGAATTATAAGGATTACATATATTTAAATCAAGCATGAACTTTCCATCTGCGGTGGTGCCAGAACCATTGTTCAGGATGAATCTTTACAGCCGTTTCGATCTCGTTAGTGTAGGCTTGAACAAGTTCTTTATTGCTCAATGACAGGTCAGCTGGGAACGTCCTTATCTCAAAACGGTGAAAATAACATCCTTGACGAATTGCAAAACACATGAAGATCGGAATCTCAAACCTCTTGGCAAGAAAAACCGGCCCTTCCGGGGCGAAACACGGTCTTCCCAAAAAATTGACAGGAACTGTATTGTCGCCAAAATCCTGATCGGAAAGAAGCGCGATACAGAATTTATTTTCGACCAAGCGCAGAAGTTTAATCGTTTCGTCGTCGTACACGACCTTCATTCCGGCGGCTTGTCTTTGTTCTAAGATAAGCTGATTCACTCTTTCATTGTACTGGCGCTTCACAACAACGGCTAAGGGTATCCCTTTTTCAGACAGAATTTTCCCCATCAGCTCCCAATTACCCATATGCGCGGAAACAAAAATAGCCCCGTTTTTTATCTGTGATTCGAAATGATCCGGCAATTTCAGCTCGTAATCGCGCCCTTCTTTGAGGCGGATGCGGTCCAAAATGAGCAATTCAAAAAAAGTTCTCCCAAAATGTCTGTAACTTTGAGAAATAATTTCGTTTACGATATCGGACTTGATATCGCTTTGAAAAATATTATCTAAAGCGGTTCTTTTCCGTATGCCGAGTTTTTCAAATGCAGCTCCGGTAAAGGCGCCCAGGTTGGAAACTGTGTGATACGATAAGACGCGTAAGATCAACTGGATAACCCTGACAACGATATAGCCTGATGCGGAAGATATTTGCCCGGAAAATAAACGCATGATCATTCCAATGCGAGATTGGCCAGCTCATCCACCCGTTCATTATAATGCACGCCGGCATGGCCTTTCACTTTGGCAAAAGTCACCTGATGCCGGTCACACAGATCGAGCAGCGCTTCCCACAATTCCCGGTTCTTGACCGGTTCTTTGGTCTTGGTGCGCCACCCGTTGCGCTGCCAATTTTCAACCCAACGCTGCTGGAAAGCATTCACGATATAGGCGCTGTCTGAATAAATAGTCACTTTACAGGTTTGTTTGAGGCATTTCAGAGCTTCCACAACCGCTGTCAACTCCATCTGATTGTTCGTTGTGTGGGAGTTTACGCCGGAAATCTCTTTTTCGAGTTTATGGGTTTCTTTCTCAAATAAAAGAACCGCAGCCCATGAACCTTTGCCCGGATTACCTTTGCAGGCGCCATCGGTATAGATCGTAACGTGTGGAACAGCGGAATGCGTCATGTATGTGTATTCTAATATGTAAATCCGTCACAACATAACCGAATCCGGCATGATTTTCAACTATGAAACTTTTTAACTTGTTATCAGAGTTTCCATTTGATAGATTTTGGGTATGAAATCCTTATTCTCATCTCTCGAGAAACTTTTCGAAGACGGCGATTATGTTTGCATTAACAAGACCGCCGGTATGCTGACGTTGCCCGACCGTTTTGATCCGACGATCCCTAATCTCTATCATATACTGGGCGAACATTACGGCGAGATTTTCGTGGTGCACCGGATCGATAAACAAACCAGCGGCGTGATCGCCTTTGCCAAAAATGCCGACGCCCATAAGGCCTTGAATGCGCAATTTGAAAGCCACCGCATTCAAAAAAAATATATGGTTCTGGTTCAGGGAAACTTAAAAAACGCTGAAGGCTCTATTAATCTGCCGATAGGCGAGAATTCGGGCAAAGCGGGAACCATGAAGATTGATACAGTATACGGGAAAGAATCCGTCACAAAATATAACGTAATCGAACGTTTTGTGAATTTCTCACTGGCTGAGGCTGAACCGTTGACCGGACGAACGCATCAGATCCGCGTTCACTTCAAAGCGATCGGGCATCCTCTGGCGGTTGATGAGATCTACGGAAATACCGAAGGGATCAAGTTGTCATCACTCAAAAAAAATTACAAACTGAAACCCGGAAGCCTTGAAAAGCCGCTGATATCACGCCTCACGCTTCATGCAAGATCATTACGCTTTTCCCATTTCAGAAGCCAAAATGAGCTGACGGTCGAAGCCCCTTTGCCAAAGGATTTTGAGAGCGTGATCAAACAATTGAGGAAACTAAATCCTGTTGCGCTTCTTTAAAAGTAATTCCGAAACTTTCTTCAAAAGCTTTTTTTAATTCGATCTTGAGTTCCTCCGCATCGATCAATCGGATCTGTTCAATTTCTATTGTTTTATCTTCCAGGAGCGCTGCCATTTTCTTTTTTTCGTCATCGTTCAACCGTAAAAATTCCGTAAGGCGCCGGTGATAAGAACCTATCAGAATAGAGCCGTGCTGCAAAACAGCGCCGGCAAATCTTCTTTGGGCGCTTCCCACAAGCTTTTTGCCCTGAACCTGTATCTCATTTTTAGCCGAACTCGAAAAACATGCCGCTGACGATGGTTGTTTATACAAAGTTCTGAAGTCGGCCTGAACGGGCGCCATCTCTGCAGGAATTCCCACCTTTACTAATCCTCTAACCAGCGCCTGGCTGATTCGGTGATACGTCTCTTCGATATTCCCTGCTATCTCATCCTTAAAAATAACGCTGTAGGTCAGTTCCTCCGCGTGCAGTATAGCCCGCCCACCCGTGGGACGGTAAACAACGTCAATACCTTCGAGCCGGCATTTCTCCGTATCGATCTCTATCATCTTCTGGTATTTTCCGAGAGAGATACAATAGGGCTTCCACCGATAGAACCTCAAAACCGACGTGCTTTCGCCGGATGCAACTTTGCCCGCGATGGTTTCGTCTAACATCATATTGAAAAGACCGGGGTTCGCCCCGCTATCCAGGTAATTCCAGATCATATTTAACACGCTTTTTACGAGAATTTAACAAGAAATAACTTGCCTTGGGAGTAAAAACATGCTACCTTCTCCGCAGGTGAATTTACGTAGGCCATGGGTTGTGTTCAAGCGATTATTGATACAGCCGATAACTTATCCGATAAAAGCCCATATGAAGTTTTTGCCTAATATTCTTACGATCATTCGTATTCTGATGACGCCGTTGTTCGTCATCTGCCTTCTTGAGGACGGTTGGCAGCTTTACGCGGTGCTCATTTTCGGGATCGCCTCGCTGACCGATTGGTATGATGGATACCTGGCGCGCCGTTACGGCTTGACTTCCGATTGGGGTAAATTCCTTGATCCGCTCGCGGATAAGATCCTGGTACTTTCCGCATTCTTTTCATTTGTGTATCTCGGTCTTGTCAAACTCTGGATGGTCATGATCATCGTGTTGCGCGACTTCATTGTGACCGGACTTCGATCCTACAGTATGCGCCGCGGAAAACCCATGATGACCAATCTGCTTGCGAAGACCAAAACCTTTACCCAGATGACCATGATCATCGTTATCCTGCTCTTCATCGCATTGCAGTCGCTTTTGAGAGAATTTGCGA
This sequence comes from uncultured Bacteroidota bacterium, assembly GCA_964535295.1. Classification (GTDB taxonomy): domain Bacteria; phylum CLD3; class CLD3; order SB21; family SB21; genus SB21. The sequence goes on along the minus strand of CAZHUW010000232.1, from coordinate 233 downwards.
TGGACTTAGGGCGGTACATTGAAAAGACGGTATCGGTCATGCTCCATTACAATATTATCTATGCGGGTATGATGCTGGTGACCGTTCTGACAGCGCTTTCCGGTGTGATCTATATGTATCAGCACCGCGAAAGCCTGCGCAGGCTGACGACATTTATGTTCAAGAATTCCTGATATTCATATAAGCGCCGGATCTACTTTAAACCCACATGGATCTCTTACCTAAAATACTTG
>CAZHUW010000231.1:0-4986 GCA_964535295.1 uncultured Bacteroidota bacterium | reverse complement strand
GAATGTTAAGAAAATAAGTCCCGTCTGCAACGTCATCGGGAACAAAAATCATTTCTGTAATGGTCTTCTCCGAACAGGCGTCCGGATCCACGTCATGGCTGCCTTGCGGTACTGCCCAAAATGAATGATGCACGCTTAATTTTCCATCATCGTACGCACGGTCTACAGACGGCAAATCGATAAGCAGATGTTCTACTCCCAATTCCGTCAGATAGTCGATCGCCTCGAGCGAGAAGAAAGGCGGCGGGAGACTTTCGTAATTACGGCTCTTCTTGGTTTCCTCATTGGGCAGCGTTCGGATCAACAAGCCATTCAAAAAATCCTTTGGTGAGTTGTTAAGCTTGTAGTACAAATTTTTAGCTGTGATCATTTTATCAGCTTCTGATTTCTCCGGCATATAAGTTTTCGAAGTATCGCCGGCAGCCTCCGATTCGATCGAGATCAGCGTTGATGGAATGAGAAGCCGGTTTAACATTTTGTGAACAGAGATACGTTCTGTGGCAATATGTCCGACGCATTCCGTGTGCGTGCCGTTGCAGTGCGGAGTAAAAGTGAGCGTCTCAAAATTGCAACTCCCTCCACGTCGTGTGTCGCCGATAAAATGCCGGTCTTCATACGCTTTCGATAGCGCAGGTGGAACGTGGTAGGTGTTTGGTTGATCCTCGTTAAAACGAAGCGGAATGGATACATCAATTGGATTTTCGATATCAACGGAATAATTTTGCCCGGAAAGATGTACTGAAATTTTCATTTTACTTTGAGTTATATGATTACGGCTTAAGCGAATTTGGATTTTTGTAGACCAAGCCATTCTAATGCTGTGCCGGAAAGTAATCGCTCTTTGGTCTCCTGCCTCAGATCGGGCATGGATTCGATCAGTTGCCCCGGTACCGTTTCTCCCAACGGGAAAGGATAGTCCGATCCCATAGCAATGCGTTTCTCACCCATCAGTTCGATCAAATATTTCAACATTGAGGTATCATGTACCAACGAATCCAAATAGAATCTGCCAATATAGGCGCGCGGATTGTTCTTGTTGTCAACCGCACAAAGATCAGGACGAACGTGAAACCCGTGTTCGATTCGCCCGAGCGTGGCGGGAAAAGATCCACCGCCATGCGCAAATGCTACGCGTAGATTTGGTAATTTTTCAAAAATGCCGCCGAAGATCATGGAACAGATCGCAAGGGATGTTTCAGCAGGCATACCGACCAGCCAAGGCAACCAGTACTTCGGCATTTTTTCTTTTCCCATCATATCCCACGGATGAACGAACAAAGCGGCGCCGAGTTCATTTGCAGCTTCAAAGAATGGAAATAGGTTTTCATCATCTAGATTCCAGTCGTTCACATGCGAACCGATCTGGATCCCGGAAAACCCCAATTCTTTCACGCATCTTTCCATTTCTTTGACGGCAAGTTCCGGCGACTGCAGAGGAACGGTCCCAAGACCGACAAACCGTTTCGGAAACTGTTGGGTAACCCCTGCAATATGATCATTCAATATCTTAGACAGATCAAGGGTATCATTCGGTTTTGCCCAGTAACTAAACATGACCGGCACAGTAGACAAGACTTGTACCTGTACACGATGCTTGTCGCATTCATCGATCCGGACCGACGGATCCCAACAATTCGATCCGATCTCGCGAAATGCTTTTCCGTCAATCATCATGCGCGCGCAACACGGCTTGTAATGATCCAGCTGAACAAACCCGCCATACCCGTATTTTTCCTTCAGGTTCGGCCAGTTCTCCGGCAGGATGTGCGTGTGAATATCAATTTTAAGCATGCTTATTTTTCTGCATCACGTTTTATGATCCGGAGCATTTCTTTTCGAATAATGCCGCTGAAGGGGCCTATGACCGCCCAATACCGCTTAAATTTCCTTCGGCTGCTCTCGTCTGAACAATGAATCCGGGTTTCAGTGGTCAGTAATGTTTTATTTACGTCTTCCGGTTTTAGAAAAAAATTCCAAGCAGCCTTGGCAAACCCACGCTCTTCAAATTCAACGAAATGCTCAGGTGAAATATGTTGAATATTCCCTGTTAATTGCCAGAACTTCCCTATAATCCCGATCACGATCTCTTCGTTAGGTTTTTCATCCAATAACATAAAGCCTGAGCCGGTTATATCGCTTATCGTCAATCGTCTTTTTTCTGAATTGATTCTACGTGATTTGAAAAAAGCGGGAAGACCTCTGAGAAGGAATAAAAATCGTATGACCGGAGAGTCACGGACATCGCAGTTCTTCAAAGCGGAATACACTTTTTCAACAGGCGCTGAAATGGCTTTGGAATAACTTTTCGACACGTCAGACACCGGCACAAATTTGTCAATACCCATGAGATTCTAAATAAAAACATTTCTGTGGAAAACCGTCTACGGCCAATGAAATGAGGATTTAATGACTCAATTCTTCAACACCGGCCGTTCCATCTTTGTTCCACATTTCTTGCACGTGCAGTTAGAATCGTTGTTATAAAATCTTTCAAAGATAGGCGGAAGCTGAGTCACGATATTCGTCAACGGTATATATTCATCGTACAGTTTCGTTCCGCATTTTTCGCAATACCACTGAAAACCGTCCAATTCTTTTTCATCTCGCTTTCGTTCGACCACAAGGCCAACCGTATTGGCGGGTCTTTGAGGTGAGTGCGGGGTTCTTGGCGGAAGAAGGAAAATATCACCTTCGTTGATCGGAATATCCCGCGGCTCGCCGTTCTCAATGATCTTGAGAACCATGTTGCCTTCGATCTGATAATAAAATTCTTCACCTTCATTGAAATGATAGTCCTTACGCGCATTGGGCCCGCCGACCACCATGATGATGAATTCCGTATCTTTCCAAACCACCTGATTCCCGACGGGAGGCTTTAATAAATGCCGGTGCTCATCGATCCATTTTTTGAAATTAAACGCAGCCAGCTTACCCATAACGATAATCCTTTCATTAACTTTTATTTGGAACCGTTCCGTAATTGTATTCAAACCATTTTTCAGTGGAAACACTCCGAATATCCCCGGTTGCTTTTTCCGAAATCTTCCGCTGCGCGTTCTCGATGGCTTTGGTGATGAACGAATGGCTCATGAACGTGTCTTTATCCCAATTCATTTTTTCCAGCAACGATACGATCTGCTCGGAACCAAACAGCTTCAGCAGGTCCGAGTCTAAGGATTCATAAAAGCAGATCATAGAGGAAGGTATCCGGTTCACCCACGCAATAAGGTCTTCATCCCTTTCGTAAAGCGGGTAATGTTCAGCAATGATGACATAAGTTTTTTTATCCGTCGTAATGGGGGAGTCGTCTTCGGTAATAGAACTTACGATCAGGTCCGATCCAACCATACATATCTTATCTGAAAAATATCCATCCAGCCATTTCGGAAGGTCCAAAACCGATTTGAATTCGGCCCACGGACGCTTTCGGTTGTGAAGCAGGGTCTGAAGTTCGTCTTTGGTGGAATCAAAATGAAAAACGATCAACACGAGATAATTCTCCCGGATCAGTTCGTCACAGTCCTGGAGAATACCGTCATATTTTCGCAGGTATTCTGCCCATATCTTGTCTTCTACCCGAAGAGCTTTATTTTTTTCTTTCCAGCCGAACATATTAGGGATTAACTTAAATTATTTGATTTAATTAGGTACGCCATTTTCTGCCGTCGTTGTTCAGCAATAACTCCGACTCCAGCGGGCCCCAGGTACCTGCGGGATAATTCGGAAAGTTTTTTGGTTTGCTGTTTTGCCAGCGCTGCAAGATCGGCATGACCAGCCACCAGGCCACCTCCACCATATCTTTACGCATAAACAGCGTCGCGTCGCCGCGCATGCAGTCCATGATCAGGCGCTGATAGGCTTCGGCTATTTCCGCATTGAATGCCTCCTGATAAGCAAAATGCATATTGACCGATTTGAGATTCATATCGGGACCCGGAACTTTTGCCTCAAAACTCATAGTGATACTTTCATCCGGCTGGATTTGCAATACCAGTACGTTGGGAGCAACTTCCTCGCTCGCCGCCCGCGTAAACATCATATGAGGCGTGCGCTTGAAAAAAATAGCGATCTCGCTGTCGCGCCGCGGCATACGTTTCCCCGTACGAATATAAAAAGGTACGCCGGCCCACCGCCAATTATCAACAAATAATTTTGCCGCAACAAAAGTTTCTGTCGACGAATCGGGTTTGACTTTTTCTTCCTGCCGGTAACCTCTGACCATCTCGTTATGAACGACCCCGGCCGCGTATTGACCGCGAACTATGTATTTATCCACCTCATCTTCCTTCATCGGCCGGATGGCGCGCATGACCTTTACGCGTTCATCACGCACGGCATTGGCGTCAAATGTACTCGGCGGCTCCATCGCCACCAGCGTCAGCACCTGAAGAACGTGATTTTGTATCATATCGCGCAAAGCGCCGGATTCCTCATAGTATCCTCCGCGGTCCTCAACACCCAAGCTCTCTGCGGCGGTAATTTGAATGTGGTCAATATAATTACGATTCCATAAAGGTTCAAATATCCCGTTGGCAAAGCGGAATGCCATGACGTTCTGCACAGTCTCCTTGCCCAGATAATGATCGATACGGTAGACTTGCCATTCTTCAAAAGCTTTGGCGATTTCGGCATTTAAAATACGCGCCGATTCCAGATCGCGTCCGAAGGGTTTCTCAATGATGATGCGTCGCCAGTAATTGGAGCCTTTGACCTGGGACATGCCGTGCTGCGCAAGCTGCTGCGTGATCACGGGAAAAACACTGGGCGGAGTTGAAAGATAATAAATACGATTATCCGTGCAGCCGCGTGACTGGCAGTTTTTCCGGATAAGATCCTCAAGTTGTGCATAAAGCGCTTCTTCCTCAAAACCGCCGCCGATGTAGAAAACATTATCGATGAAATTCTTCAACACGTTCCGGTCGGCGTTTTCTGCTTTGGCAAAATTATGCAGGGCATCGTTGACCATCTTCCGGTATTCTTCCGAGG
>CAZHUW010000230.1:0-5011 GCA_964535295.1 uncultured Bacteroidota bacterium | reverse complement strand
CATCCAGCCGGTCTTCCTGGATACCCAGTGCCAGCACGCCTTTCAGCCGGTAAAGGCAGCAATTGAAATAGAATTCACTGACCTGTTTTAACTGAGTTTCGAAATAGAGGCCCTGACGGTCGAGGTTATGAATTTGTTTGTTCCACCAGTTAAGATCCTGGTTGATGAAAGCCTGGCAATCCTGATTTTGACAATCAAACCCGCTGTGCCCGGCGGGCCGGCCGATGATCGGCAAGAAATAAACGATTTGTGATTGAAAAGATTCTTTGATCGGCGATAACTTACTTACCATGGCTTCATCAACTTTTTGAGCGGCTTGCGTCCAATGCGGATCGAAAAGATAAGGCTCTTGGAAGTATACGATATCGAAGAAAGGCGGCTGAGAAAATCCTATGTGATCAGAGTCCGGTTGTTGTTTTACCCTGCAGTGTGAATAGATGTCCAGAGTCATTTGCTTTTCATTGACCACATACACCGCCGCACTGATCATATTGAGTTGGTCGCAGATAAGACTAGGGAGATATTGATATAATTTCTCCCTGCTGGAGATTGTTAATATTTGGTTGGCCGCGTAGTTGAACTGCAAAAGATCGGAATTATTATCGCGAACATCTTTTACGAGTTTATCGAGAGTACGGTTGGCGATCTCAAGTTCGGCGTTGGAGTGTGAGAGTTCATGGATCTTATCGGTCAGACGTTGCACCAGACGCTGGGAGAATTTCTTCAACCCGATATTTTCTTCTTTCGGGTCGAATTTATTACGAATTTGTACTTTGCCGTCGAGATATTCTGTGATGTAATTGACAAAACGATTCACATCGACCGGCTTGGTCAGAAAACCGTCGCATCCCGCGGCCATAGCTAATTCCTGATCGCCCGGGCTCTGGCCGGCGGTGATCGCGATGACCGGTATGTGGCTGAGTTTGTCGGAACTGCGGATGTGCATGGTCGTTTCGAGGCCGTCAACCCCCGGAAGGAAAATGTCCATAAGAATCAGATCGGGCTTGTACGCGTAAGCTTTGGCAATGCCTTCTTCGCTGTTCAGCGCCGGAATGATCTGATGCCCCATTTTGTCCACGATCTTGGTGATGAGAATCATGGAAACAGGATCATCTTCTATGTACAATATTTTTTTCATTCGATATAATTAGACTTTCTCAACACTAACTGTGGTGGTTATCAGCTTTTTTGGAATGAGTGCCGGAAAAAACGCAACGATCTCCTGAGGTTTAGGCCTGCCGCCGGCAAAGCCGGTCACGCCGGGAGGTCCGCTGGTGACCAGGGGAGCCAATTCTTTGCCAAACCGATCCACCTTTTTCTGGTCTTTGTCTTTTACGCCGACCCGCAAAACCACTTCATTGATCTGCGATGGAATGGAAACGATACCTTCGTGACACGAATTGACGCCGAGAAATTCGGTACTTGTTTCTTCATACGTCATGCCCGCGCGGGCAAGGCGTTTCCATAACATGTCGCCGCACAATTTTGCTTTTTCATAAGCGTCCGGGCCGGAGATAGTGAGCTGTCCGGAAGCCTTGTAGCCCTTGAGATAACTCGCGCTGACCTTAAAGAATTCGGTGGATGGTTTTCCTTTGATGTCGAAAACTTTTACGCGGTCTTTGCCTGCTTGTTCCAGCCGAATGGAAGTAAAATCGGCAATAACGTCGGGCGTGATGTAATTCTTGGCATCGCCCATTTCATAAACAAGCTGTTCCGATACCGTATCCACAGAAACCAAACCGCCGGTACCGTCGTGTTTCGTCACATAAAATGTTCCGTCCGGATGCGCCTCGACGATGGGGTAGCCGACATTCCACAACTCGGGCACGTCGCGCCACCTTGTAAAATTCCCCCCCGAACATTGCGCACCGCATTCGATGATGTGCCCGGCCACCGTGCCGGCTGCCAGTTTATTCCAGTCGTCCCACTTCCAGCCGAATTCATGCACCATAGGCGCCATCGCCAATCCCGTATCGGTCGTGCGTCCGGCAATGATGATCTGCGCACCTTGAGCCAGCGCCTCAACCAAAGGCGCCGAACTCATGTAAACATTGGCACTGAGGATATCGTTTCCTTTTTTGATCAGATCGTACAAACTCTCGCCGCTGTCCATGCTTTTCATGGCAATATTCTGAGATTCAAATTCCTTAATGCGGTCCAGAATATTATCGCCGTGAACAATGCCGATCTTCAGACCTTTGATACCGAGTTTTTTTGCTACATTGAATACGGCTTCGCGGCAGGCTTCGGGATTCACGCCGCCGGCATTGGCAATGACTTTGATATTCTTATCCATGATCGCCGGCAGGATGCGTTCGATCAGTTGAACAAAGTCGGTTGCGTAACCGAGCGCCGGCTTTTTAATTTTTTGCCTTTGCATGATCGACATCGTTACTTCGGCAAGATAATCCAGCGTCAGATAGTCCAGTTTCCCGCCTTTGACCAATTCCACCGGCGCGTCGATGCTGTCGCCCCAAAATCCCTGTCCGTTGGCAATATAAATCTTATCTTTCATCCCTGCTCCATGTTAGCCGCGTCAGCTATTTTCTTTGAGTTATGATCTTTACGTCCGGCTCTTTCTCGAAATACTCCGATGTCTTTTTTGAGGCGGTCACGGTTCCTAATTCTTCAAACACTCTGGACAAATCGTCGCATGAGCCGCCTTTGATACCTTTGATCGTATATTCGACGGAGCCGTCCTTTTTTATCGTGAATTCTATTTCCTGAACATTTTCCGGCATGCAAGATCCTTTATTATAAAAACGTCAATCGTAAATCATCAATCAACAATCGTTAACTCCATTTCCTCAATACCAGTCGGACCGATTGATCCGATCCTGAAGTTTCTTTTACAAGTTGAAATCCCGCTTTTTTTGCTTCCGTTACAACTTTATTGTATGCATATTTTTGCGTAAGCTGCTCTATGAATTTGGAGCCCTTTTTCAGTATCATATCGTCGCCGGAGAGTTCAAATTCGCCTTTCTTGTTCCTGATGAAACCGACAATGCCGAAGGGCGTTTTAACGGCAATATCCACATCATAAACGCGGTTGAGCAGCGTTTTTACTTTTTTCGTTTTGAGGATCTCACAGTGAAGCTGCTTGAGCGCCGGAACCAGAAAAACGCGTTCAGTCAGGGACGTTTTCAGGGACACAAATTTGGACATGGAGCAAGCTTTCGATTGGGGTAAACATGAATTTCATAGAAATTATATAAAATACCACAGTCATGCAAACTTAATTTACGTATCTTGAAACAAAAACTGTGAAAGGTTCACGTTGCTGAAATGAGAAAAATACGGCGATTTGTAAAATGGCTATTGTTCTTTATAGCAGTATTCGCCGGCGGAATCGTATATTACCAACCGCCAGGCCTTGACTTTTTAAATGTAAACCGATCGAAGGCGGAGATCGTTAAAATTGTTGACGGAGATACGTTTGAGATCAGGTATCAAGGCAAGATCGAAAAGGTTCGTCTGATCGGGATCGATACGCCCGAAGCGCATGCCAATGCGAAAGCAGAAAAAGATGCGGCGCGAACAGGCGCGGATATCAAGGTGATAGTCAAACAGGGGAACGAATCGAAAAATTTTGTAAAACAGCTTGTGTCTGAAGGCGCTCAAGTAAAGGTAGAGATCGATGTCAATGAGCGTGACAAATACGGGCGTTTACTTGCATATCTTTATTTTGAAGACGGGCGAATGATCAACGAGGAAATTGTAAAGGCTGGATATGCAAATCTGATGACGTATCCGCCAAACGTAAAATACAAGGACCGTTTCCTGTCGGCTTACCGTTTTGCACGAGAGAATAAAAAGGGTTTGTGGAAAGAGGTTGAATAGAAAACCTGCCAGACTTTGGACATCCGGCAGGTTTTTTTGATTGGCTTCTATTTTTTACTTCATCAAAATCAGTTTCTTCGTTTTCGTATATTCACCTGCCGTCATCTTATAAAAATAAACACCTGAGGCATACCTTGAGCCGTCAAAGGTGAAATCATAGAAGCCCGCCGGTTTGTCCTCATTTATCAGCGTCATGACTTCCGCTCCCAGCGTATTGTATAGTTTGATCGTGACGTGCACATCTTTCGGTACGGCATATCTGATGGTCGTGCTGGGATTGAATGGATTGGGGTAATTACCCATAAGCTCAAACCGGGTCGGGATCTCGGCAGAAGCCGTATTCAATGTCTTCAATAAAATATGAAACGCAATAGACCGCTCCGGTGTATAGTTTGAGAACAAACGAGCTGTGTCATATGCGCGAATTCTGTAATAAGCCGTTTCATAATTTTGGCTGGCCCATATCATCACTTGATAGTCAATATAACTACGCACGCCTGGTCCAACTGAATCAATTACTTCCCAGTCTTCACCAGCTATCTTTCTTTCAATGAAAAATCCAGCCAGATCGGATTCAGATGTAGCCGTCCAGGTTAGACGCGGCCGGTATTGCCCTACCTGATACCTTGCCACCTGAAAATTCTGTGGTACGGCAGGTGGATCATTTACCAGGACGGTGATAATTGCTGGATCCAGCGTTGTAAGGTTGCCCCCGCCTATTACGCCGCCCCAGCCTGCGTCTGTAGCAGAAACAATGATAGAATCGGTTCCAACTGAAGATGGTGTAAAAGTAAGATATCCTGTAGAATCATTAATAGTAGCGCCCGAAGGAGGGTTCTGTAATTCGAAAATGATTCTGTCACCTTCCGGATCGAAAGCTTTATACGTGAAGGATAAAGTCACTCCGGCAAGTGTGGACTGATCTTGCATTGTCTGCGTAAAAACCGGGCCGCTATTGGATGTGAATGATCCATCCGTTATACCTCGACTATCAAAAATCGAATTGAGAGTTGCCGTATGAGGATTTGATGGATTGAGTGTTAGGTCTGAATTGATAATTGCCAAACGTTCACGAAACATTGTAGGGCTTCCCGGAATACGAGGTATAGCATTGAAAATTATTGGGTCCGCCACATCTTTACCTAACGCTTCTCGGATATCCCACAAAGCT
>CAZHUW010000229.1:0-5017 GCA_964535295.1 uncultured Bacteroidota bacterium | reverse complement strand
TAAACGCGCATATGAAATTACATCCGGAAAATCCTTTTGCAGGGCGGGTCCGACGGCGGGATAGTTTTCGGAACTCTTGAACATCAACTCATTGTTCTTATATTGATCGAGCTGTACCCGGTAAATATTTTCTGCATTGACATGAAACCGGTCGTAGCTGCGCTCGAAATGAACGTATTGCAAAATGATCCAGAAACAGGCCATCCCGACCGCAAGGCCGAATGTATTGATAAAAGACGAGGTCCTGTGCTTCGCGATCTTGCGGACCGCAACGAGGAGAAAATTTTTTATCATGGGCTTATTGGGGCTTTTTGGGGATTGTTGCTTGTAATAAGACGGTGAAGGCTGGAATTTGTTTCGGCAGGATGGCTAAAAATTGGAAGCTGTAAATTGACCTGTTTGCAGCATCACTAACAGGTCAAACAAATGACATTAAGGTTGCAGGAATTTTACCTCCTCCACTCCTGGATCAGCGTGGCAATGAGGCCGGTCCATCCGGTCTGATGGGATGCGCCAAGTCCCTGCCCCGTCTCGCCATGAAAATATTCGAAGAATAGGAGGTGGTCTTTCCAGTAAGGATCGTCCTGAAATTTTTTGATGCTGCCGTAAACCGGACGTTTACCTTTTTTATCCGGCAAGTAGATACGAATCATGCGCTCGGCCAATTCCGCCGCTATCCGGTGCGGCGTGATGAATTCACCTTTCACCGTGATACCGAAATCCTTTCCGAAAGCTTCGCCGAATTTGACGAGGGAATTGATCATCAGGTAACTGGTCGGGAACCAGATCGGCCCGCGCCAGTTGGAATTGCCTCCTTTGATCTTGCTGATCGCTTCCGCGGGTTCGTACTCCACTTTTTTCTGGCCGAAATAGTACGGGTCTTTTTCATGATGTTTGGACAAACTACGCAGTCCGGCGGGAGAAAGAAATTCAGTCTCATCCCACATGCGCTCCATGATCCGTTTCAGCTGGTGCGAATCTACGATCGACAAGATGTGCCTGCGCTGGCCGTCTATCTCTTCGCTGTACACGCAGCGCCGCACGATATCCGGACGGTTGCGGATGAACCAGTCAAGGTTGGAAATGAATTCTTTATTTTGCTCGACGTCGGTATCTTTCAGAATATCGATGGCGTACATGGCGATCAATCCAACCAAGGAACGGACGCGGAATTTCTCATGGCCGCCGCCATTGGGATAGACCAGCACGTCGTAAAAGAATCCGTCCTCTTCATCCCACAATTCAATCCCCTGCCCGCCCATGTTTTTCATGGCGGAACCAACGTAGATATAATGTTGCACGAATTTGGTCGCCAGGCCTTCGTACACTTTATTATGTTTCGCCAATTCAAGGCATATACGCATGAGGTTAAGACAAAACATGCCCATCCATCCGGTTGCGTCGGACTGTTCCAGTACGGCGCCGTCGGGCAGTTTCTCGCTCCGGTCCACAACCGTAATATTATCGAGCCCCAGGAATCCGCCTTCAAAAACGTTATTGCCCGATGCGTCAACCTTATTGATCCACCATGCAAAATTCATAAGGAGTTTATGAAAACATTTTTCAAGAAAAACGAGATCGGGTTTCCCGGTGCGGTCGCGGTCCATCGTGTACACTTTCCATACAGCCCAGGCGTGCACCGGCGGATTGAGGTCGGAGAATTCCCATTCGTACGCCGGTATCTGTCCGTTGGGGTGCTGGAATTGCTCGAACAGCATGATCCACAACATTTCCTTGGAATATTCGATATCAAGATCGGCAAATGCGATCGTGTGGAAAGCGAGGTCCCACGCAGCAAACCAAGGGTATTCCCATTTATCCGGCATGGAGATGATACGCATGGAATTCAGATGACGCCAGTGGGCATTTCGAATCGTCCAGCGCGAATCCGGCGGCGGCGCATTGGGATCATCGCCGAGCAGCCAGTGGTTTACATCATACAAATAGATCTGTTTGGTCCACAAAAGGCCCGCATATGCCTGGCGCAGAACGCGTTTTTCTTCTTTGTTGGCTTTGGGCGGATAAACTGTTTCGTAAAATTCATCCGCCTCCTTGGCCCGCAGGCTGACCAGCTGATCAAAATCTTTAAAAGGTTCGCTTAATGCCTCGGCGGTCATGCGCAGGCGGTAGACCCTCGATTGTCTTGCAGGAATGGTGTCCTGAAAATGAAAACAGGATTTTGTTCCGACATTGTCCGGATTGATACAGTTCTCTTTATTAATGATGTGCCGGTGGAAGGCGTCTTTCACATAGGGTTTTGAACCCTGCACGCGGTATAATTTTTCCACGTTGCTTTCGTTATCCGTGAAATAGGCTTTGGGAGCACCTTCGGCATAAAGATACCGTTTTCCCAATTGATATTGAAAAGGCAGATTTCTGAAAGGCTCCATGGTGGAGTCGTCACTCATGATGCTGACAAAATTCTTTCCTTTCGGCCCCGGCTCTATGGAAGGCTCACCGGTTCGCGGATTGGTCCAGCTCCAGCGGTTGCGGAACCACAAATTGGGCACAAAATGAAAAGGAGCTGCGTCGTCGCCGCGGTTGAACACTTCGACACGGACGTAAATATCTTCGCCGGTCGCTTTGGCATATTCAATATACACGTCAAAATATTTATTCTGATCGAAGACCCCGGTGTCGAGCAATTCAAATTCATCCCCTTGTCCGGCCCGGCGTTTATTCTCATCAATGAGCCATTGATAAGGATATTCGGCCTGGGGATATTTGTACAGATATTTGTTGTAGGCATGCGACGGAACGCTGTCAAGATAGAAATAATATTCTTTAACATCTTCACCGTGATTACCTTCGCTGGATGTCAGGCCGAACAAACGCTCTTTCAGAATGGGATCATTCCCGTTCCAAAACGCCGGCGCGAAGGTCAGAACCTGGTAACGGTCGCAGAATCCCGCGATCCCGTCCTCACCCCACCGGTACGCCTTGCTGCGCGCCATATCATGGGTCAGATAATTCCACGCGTCTCCGTTGGCGCTGTAATCTTCGCGCACGGTTCCCCATGATCTTTCAGAGACAAACGGGCCCCAGCGCCTCCACGGCGGCACGCCGGGTGTGAATTCTTTCATGCGGACATGTTCTGCCGTCGGAGGTTTTTCCGAGTTAGGTTCCATGGCTTTTTTCAATTCTTCGACGCCGAAGATCATCGTTTTGGGTGAAGTCTTCTTGGAAGACGGCTTGGCCTTGCCGGGAGTTGCCATATACGCCTCTAATTAAATTGAAGAATTAAAGATTATGAAAACCAAATGTCACGTTTTTCGATGGGTTGGATAAATGTATATGGGCAGAAACTCAATTGCAAGTTTAATTCATACTTCAGACCAATTTTTTCATTCCGACGGCCAATTTTATTATTGCAACAATCCGATTTTGTGCCTAAGTTTAACCGGCTTTCAGCCAACCATTTCACAGCTCAAACCGTACTCAGGGAACATAATATTTATCTATATTCTTAACAAACTCGGGAGTAAAAACAGATGATGTCTTACGCCGGTCGTCTTAGCTTTCGATCTTTTCTAATCGCCGTGATGTTTTTATTGATTCCTTCCATTGTCATGGCTGGCGGCGGAGAAGAATCCGGACATCATCTGGTTTCCAGTATCGGCATCAGCATACTTGCAGCCACCATATTGGCTTTCTTGGCGCATTTTGCCAAGCAACCTTTGCTTTTGGCCTATATTGCGGCGGGTGTGGTTATCGGCCCCCAAATCGGTTTTTCTTTCGTCAAGAGCCAGGAAGACATCGCGGTCATTGCCGAGATCGGTTTGATCCTTCTGTTATTCATGATCGGCCTTGAGATCGATATGAAAAAGCTCAAGGAATCCGGCAAGGCTTTGATCCTGAGCGGCGTATTTCAATTCATCATCTGCGTTCTTCTCGGGCTGGCCTTCTTTCCCTTACTGGGTTTTACGGTTGGCGGCGGCAATTACGACTTATTATATTTAACTGCCTGCTGCGCGCTGAGCAGCACGGCGATCGTTGTTAAATTACTCTATGGAAAATTCGAACTCGATACATTGGCCGGACGCATCACGCTTGGCGTTCTGGTTTTCCAGGACTTATGGGCGATCGTGATCCTCGGCGTTCAGCCCAATCTTGCGAATCCGGACGTATTAACGATCCTCTTATCTTTCGGGAAGGGCGGCGCGTTGGTGGTCATGAGTCTGCTCGTAAGTAAATACATCCTGCCATGGATGTTCAAGTCCATCGCCAAGATACCGGAATTGCTTCTGGTCGTTTCTCTCGGCTGGTGCGCGTTGATATGCGGAGTTGCAAGCTGGCTTGACTTATCCGTAGAAATGGGCGCGCTCATCGCCGGTATTTCGATCTCTACGTTCCCGTACAATCTGGACGTCATTGCCAAAGTGATCAGCATCCGCGATTTTTTTGTGACCTTGTTCTTCGTTGCGCTCGGCATGCAGGTCCCCAATCCGCTGGACGATCTTGTTGTTGTAGGGATCGCATTTATCGTTGCGGCGTTCCTGATCCTCAGCCGTTTCCTCTCCGTATTTCCCATACTATACAGCCTGAAGCAGGGACATCGGATAAGCCTTTTGCCGTCGATCAATTTGGCCAATCTCAGTGAATTCTCACTGGTCATTGCCGCATTGGGTCTTAGTTCCGGCCATATTGGAAACCGAACTCTGTCTATCATCATTTTTGTGTTCGTTATCACCTCCGTGCTTGCGCCGTACCTTATCAAATATAATCAGTCCCTGCAAAGCGGTATATCGGCATTTTTAACGCGTATCGGCCTGAAGGACGCCGGCGGCGTTATTGAAACCAAAGCGGAGGAAGAAAGTAAGGACATTGCCATGCTCGGATTTTTCCGCGTGGCAAGTTCGTTGATCCGGGATATTCAGGAATCAAAATCCTCGACGGGCGGAGATCAAACGGAGTTATTGGACAAGATCGTTGTGGTCGATTTCAATCCTAACGTACATGCGAAACTGGACGGCATCGGCGTCAAAGCGATCTACGGTGATATCAGCCACATGGACAC
>CAZHUW010000228.1:0-5040 GCA_964535295.1 uncultured Bacteroidota bacterium | reverse complement strand
GTCAAAGGCATCGTGGGGTTGGACATATCGGTTCCAGAACAATTGAATTATTCGACTCTGCAAGCTGAATCCGTAAATATGAACAAACTCCTTAGGTTGGCCGGAATTGTTAGAGTGGCTTTTTGGATCGACCCCAGTCTGAGCGGAGCCACTTCACTGGGACTTTCAGGCGAGGATACAAAGACATTTAGTATGATTACAAACTGGGTCGTTGGAAGTCAAGCTGTTTATGGTGAAATCAATCAAGTCAGTGAAAACCTTCGATCACTTTTGGGATTGAAGTTCCCAAAATCGATACCTGTCACACTGGTCTTATCGAGTGAAGGCGTCGACAGTTCTGCAAACGGAATTCCCGGTCATACTTGGAAAGCGATTCACGAGGACATTTTAACGAATTGTCCTAAAGGAAAAGTTATCATCCTGCAAGGGGGCCACTACATACATCATGGTAACGAAAAAAAGATAGCGGAATTAGTCTTTGAAATAAACTAACGTGCCCGCATGTATTTCTGCCGTGGCGAAATATTTGTCGTTTTGAAGCTCATTGAATTACCGGAAGGACAATCAGGGATTACGGGTTGTTTTGTAGTTAAGGATCAAGAGATAGATGGCAATAACAAAATCATACGTCGAACAGAAATAATCGTAATGAGGCGGAAGTAAATCTGAATTTGCAAACAAAGGATATACTAAGTCCCATATTCCGTGGAGAAAATAACCGACAAACAATAGGTATGCATGTTTCTTAATTCCAAAATATGCAAACAACATAAAGAACATAGCTTGCAGGAAATTCATAATTGCAATTTGAATGTCTGTCCAGGTGAATCCAATATAGAGGAAACCAATGCCCATGAGAATTAAACCATAGACGATGTTTTTGTCAAATCGTTTTGAAAAAATCAGTATTGTTATTAAACTTGCTGATAGTCCAATTAATGCTGCATTCATAGTCTTGATATTTTAAGTGTTCTAATTTTCTTTCTGTGTTTCGTATTCATCATTCAATGACACTGATGGGCCAAGGTAGAATGTGTTTACAGCTTAAGATATTGGGCTTGTTGCTAATGACCGGGCTCATACGGCTACAATCTGACCTTTAAAGCGATAACTCCTCACCCTTAGAGATACCTGCCGTAGCTTAGTCCGACATACGTTGAAGTCAATGCATTCATCTTGCCTTTTCCGGTCATGAGCACGGATTTGGCGAGAAATCGGATCTCATTTTTGTTGAAGTTGATTCCAACTCCTCCATATGGCGCGAGAAAATAACCATCCGTTTTGAAAAAAGTGCCTGAGTCAACATGTTTTCCGGCGGCAGAAGATTCTTTGTGCATTACATCGACCAGGATCCCGCCCATATGTATCCCTCCCGCAGCGAAATATTTACTACCGACAACGAAATCGAACAACAAGCCTACACCCTGATAGTCCATACTGGTCTCAGCCTTGGCATCCGAGTTTCCAGTGAGTGTTTCGAAACCGATTCCAAAATAAGGGGTGATCTTTCGTAAGAAGAAAAGAGAACTAAGGTGTGAACCGCTCAACCCGTCCGGAGACAAATTGTCAAACGCCGGATTTATTTTGGACAATTTCATGTGACTGGTCATGAGGGTCGAGCGAATACCGACCATGTATTTTTCCTCGGTGTCGCCATCGCCGGCCGAGGCGAGTGTAGGTATCAGGCAAAAGAACAGAACCATAAGAAGTTTTTGCGATTTCATTCGGGCTCTCCATTTAAGTGAGTGCAAGTTGGCGAAGGGCGTACTTTTTTAGAATAGGCAAAACGGTAATCATAAGCAAGGCTATTGTAATAGTCTATTGAACTGACATTCTGATAATAACGTTTCCTTTTTTATGCCCTTGTTCAACGTAGCGATGAGCCTCCGGAATCTGCTCGAACGCATAATTCTTGTCAATGACCGGTTTGAGTTTTCCCGCTTCGATTAACTCTCTGAGGAAGATAAGATCCTGGGCTTGTTCTTTGGCGACACCCTTCGCGACCGTTGTGAATACACCGGCCGGAGCGAGTAAATGTTTGTATTCGGAATACGAGGCCTTTCCGACAGCATCAAAAATGATGTCGTACAAAGTTCCTGCTCTCAAAGGTCTCTCTCTTGTATAGTCAATTACAGTATTAGCACCCAATGATTTCACCAATTCCAGATTCTTTGTGCTGCATACAGCAGTAACTTCCGCCCCCAAACTCTTGGAGATCTGTACAGCATAGGTGCCCACGCTGCCAGATGCACCGTGGATAAGAATCTTTTGCCCGCTACGTATTTTGGCCTTCCTGAGAAAATAAAGCGCTGTGAGTCCACCAACAGGAACGGCGGCCGCTTCTTCGTAGGTCAAGTCTTTCGGTTTTGTTCCAATCGTTCCGTTTTCGGATAAACTAATGAAATCAGCGTACGTACCGGATCCAAGGCCGGTTGACCCAAATACCTGATCACCCTTCCTGAATAGCGTAACCGATTTTCCAATTGATTTGATTTCGCCTGCAAATTCATGTCCGAGAATTGCATTCCTTGGTTTTGTGATGCCAAACATGATTCGGACCACAGGCCACACCAGAGGCGGGAATGCAAACTTTCTGATTCTCACATCTCCGGTAGTTACCGTTGTTGCATGAATTTTTATTAGAACTTCATTATCTTTTGGGATAGGTGTTTCAACCTCTTGAAGCTCAAGAACATCCGAAGCTCCGTATTTTGTGCACACAAACGCTTTCATGAGTATTCCTTTCGGCATTTTTATTGAAAAATAATTTTACCGTACCGACCGCTTATGCAGAATTCTCCGTCCGCTACTATAAAATAACGAAACACGAGATAAGATCAGACAAAAACGCCTATTATAGAGACGGAGTACGTTCAAATGAATCATTTTCAGAATAAATCGGTTCTTTTTAAGAGCCGAATTCCATAACAATGAAATCTACTGCTTCTTCACAACCAATCTTCCAGCAATATAAGCCATCGGGATGTAAGCGCCGACGAGGTCTAAAATGGTGAACCATATTGGCGACGGAAGCATAAAAACATTAGCGGTTCCGCCCACCAGGAAAAAGGCGCCGATCACATAAGCAAAGGTTGATTTATGGCTCGCAGCAATGACCGCCGCCAGATAAGCGCCGGCGAAAGTGCCTAGCGCATGCGCCAGAAACGGAAAAAGAAAATGTTTAGGCTGGAATAAAGGCAGAGAGGCTTTTAAACCTTCCATGGTGGTCACATCAGCTCCATCCGGCGGAGGAACGATCGATCCACTGAACATGATGATAGCCATATTCACGACGCTTCCGAAAATGCCCCCGGCGATGACGGCCAGGATGTTTTTGAGGATGGGGTTCATAGGTGTTTGTTGGTTAAGTTAGAATTACGATGAGAGGTGTGATGCAATGTACATTCACTCAGATGATTTGTCAATTATTTTTCATTCAAACTTGAGTTAGATCAGAATCTCAACTTAATTCACTTTTCCTTCTTTGACTTTTATCTCGGAGCCCTCCGCTAAAAAGACGGATAAAGGGGTTTCGTTTTTCAGGAATTCAAAACTTTGGCCGTAAACATTGCCAAAATCAACTTCAATGGAATAAGTTTTTGTATCGTAGATCTCCCATTTGGGGTGTTCTACGCGGTATTCGGATGTTTTTTGGTCATCAAGTTTTGTGTATCCCCAATAATGTTCCGTGATGAATTCCGCTTCGCTGCCGGCGTCCATTTCATGCGGTTTTAGGTCCGCCGTTACGTTTATGGAATTCCACTCCTTCTTTTTCCATTTATACCCGACATTGAGCAAACCGTTCCTGATCTCCCAGTTGTGACCCATTGGCATCGTTTCGTAGTTCTCTCCATAGATCGTATTTGCAACCCAGGTCAGCGCGGGTTTTGGAACGATCTCTTTAATAAAAACGACGCCGCGTTTCCATCCTTCTCTATCCTTAAAGCGAACATAAAATCTCAGATTAACCTCTTCAAAATCGGTATGGAAAGGTATACGGAGGCCTTTGATCCGGGTATTTTGGAACATGAATCCGACAAGGCTTACATAACAGGTATCTTTCCAAAGATCGAGTTCGGTTTTATACGGCAGGTAAGGATCGAGTAATTTTGTTTCGACAGCGAAATTGGCCATGACAAGTTTTCGCCATTCGGCCTGCAGGAAAGTTTTGGTCATAGGTTTTTAAATGTATTTATTTTTGACATAAAATAATTCGAGTCAGGATTCTGAAAGGTCAATGTTTGTGACAAGATAACCTCTTGCGGTCGGTTCGATCGTCTGCCGGCCGGTCCACAGGCCTATGACTTCAGCGATCTGTCAAAGCCGATCTCTTTCTCGATGAAATCACACTCGCCATCAGTGCCATGACGGTCACCTTAAAGGGCTAGAAATGTTCTACCGGAGAAAAAGACGCTAATGTATACTATCGATCCGGTATTTTTTCCCAACAGAGTCAGTCTGTGCCGGTTCCGCGATCAGCGTGGCGAATCCGAAAATACCCAATGCGATCACGCCTCCGCGGATGAGTTTAAGGTCTTCCTTACGTGGTGTGGATGGGAAAGGAAGTGAAATAAGACCCCAAGCGGTCCCGATAGTTCCGAGTATAAAAGCTGGAATCGTAACAATATCCAACGCATTACGGGCTGTAATGATGACTCCTGGAACCGGCTTAATAAATGCAATCTGCTTTTTTTGCAAGACGATCGTCGCCATGTCCTGGCAATTCTTGAATTCAATCGTCTGATGCAGGCTATCAAAAGAGTTGATACGCCAGTATGAACTGGCCAACCCGGATCCGTTAAAATCTCTTTTTCTGCTGAATAATTGAAATTGTAAAGAATCAACTTGCACGCTGTCGATAACGATCAGAAAACAAGATTCACTTTCAAGGTAAAGGCGTCTCGTCCCTCCATGGTCATCCGTCAGTTGAATGAAGCGCGACGGCAATGTACATGATAAAAGAAGTGGAAGAAAGAACACAAAAAATTTTGAAAGGTTGCTTTTAGATTTTGACATCAAATAAAATCGGCACGATACTTG
>CAZHUW010000227.1:0-5055 GCA_964535295.1 uncultured Bacteroidota bacterium | reverse complement strand
GGCGCGATCATGTCGATCTCTTTTTCGAGATAGGAATTGTATTCACTGATCTGTGAACGGCTCCGCGTCACCAGCATTGTGCATCCACAGAAGTAGCACAATGTGTCGCAGAAAGGGTGATGAAAATATAATGAAAGGTCCGCAGCATCATCGGATCGATTCGTTTTGTCTATTTCATCCAAATAAGTTTGCGGGCCGAAAGCCGATGAAAAAACAGGCGCCGGCGGATAACTGGTATAGCGCGGGCCCTGACGGCTGTATTTTCTAAGCAAGTTGAGATCGATGTGATCGAATTGTTTCACGGTTTTCCTCCATGGTAAGCAGGGCTCAGCCTCTTGACGGCTTCAACAAAAGCACGGACATTTTCCACCGGCGTATCGGGAAGAATGCCGTGACCGAGATTAAAAATATGTCCGTTGCCGTGGCCAAATTTCTGCAGAATGGATGACACGGCCTGCTCGATGCGCGGTTTCGGCGCATATAACATTAACGGATCCATATTTCCCTGGATCGCCGCCCGACCGGCAACGATCTCCCGTGCCGTGCGCATATCGGTGGTCCAATCGACTCCGACCACATCCGCTCCCGTCGCGGTGATCTCATCCAGAGCTTGTCCGCAATCCTTACAGAAAACGATCACCGGAACGCCGCTTTGGCGAACTGCGTCAACAATGCGCGAAATGTATGGTAAAGAAAATTCACGGAAATCGTCCCGGGATAAAATTCCTCCCCAGGTGTCAAATATCTGGACGGCCTGAGCGCCCGATTCGATCTGCGCTTTTAAATAGGCCGTGACCGCTACGGTTAATTTGTTCAACAAAAGGTGTATATCCTCTGGCTTTGTGAACATCCACTCTTTGATATAGCGAAAATTTTTCGAACCCTGTCCTTCGACCATATATGTGGCCAGCGTCCACGGAGCGCCGGAAAACCCGATAAGAGGAACGCGGCCGTTCAAAGTTTGTTTTGTCACACACAACGCGTCCATGACGTATTTCAGATCCTTCAAAGGCTCGGGTTGTTTTAATTTTTCGATCGCATCGCGTGAACGCAGCGGCGATGGGAATTTCGGGCCGCCTTTATTTTCTTCCACGAGCAGTTCCATGCCCATTGCTTCAGGAATGACCAGTATGTCGGAAAAAATAATAGCCGCATCCACGCCAATAAGATCGACGGGCTGGACCGTTACTTCTGCCGCAAGATCCGGCGTTTTGCATAAGGTTAAAAAATCCGCTTTCGCACGAACGGCGCGGTATTCCGGCAAATAACGCCCGGCCTGGCGCATGAACCATACCGGCGTACGCGGAACCGGTTCACGGCGGCATGCTTTTAGGAATAAGTCGTTTGTTCCGTTATCATGTTCTTTTGTGTTAACCAAGGTAATAGTTCTCCAGAGTTTTAATGAGTTCCCGTGAATCGGATTTTTGAGCAATGATATCAGGGTGCAGACCAAACGTTCGTGCAGCATCGGCCGTTGTTGAACCGATCACCGCAACGGCGCATCGTTCTAAAAGGGGCTGCGGAACGAGATCCAGAAAATGTTTGATGCTGGAAGGACTAAAAAAAGTAACGGCATCGATCCGTTTGCTCTTAAGTTCTGATACCACACTCTCGGTATTGTTCGGCCTAAACGCTAAGGTTTGATACACAATTACTGGTTTTACGGCAATACCTGTCCGTTCCAATTTTTTTATCATCGCGTCGCCGGTTCGGTTGCCGCAAGGAAAAAGGACACTTCCTTTCACACGCTGCACAATTTCATCGGCTAATTGTTCTGCGTTTCGTGTTTCCTCAAAATGTATGGCCGACAATCCGAAGGCTGCAGCTTTAGCTGCCGTTTTTTCTCCAACCGCATACACCGTGCGTCTCTGAAGCGGTGCCATTAGATGTGGAAATTCTGTTTGTATATGTTCAACAAAGAAACGGATGCCGTTGGCGCTTGTAAACACCAACGCATTCCAGTTTTCAAAATTTTCAAGGGCTTTGTTGCAATCGGACCGATCGTCTGCGGGAACGATCCTGATCGTGGGAAAAATAACGGCTTCGGCGCCGGAATTCGTCAGACTTATTATAAATTCTTCAGCCTGTTCGGCCGGGCGGGTAACCAGCACACGTTTGCCGGCCAGCCCTGAGTGGGTTTTATGATTCGGCATCTTTTTCACCGGATGCCCTGATCTCAGCTAAAATAGAATCGGCGCCTTGTTTGCGGAGCATGTCCGCTAATTTTTCTCCAAGTTGATTCGCATCGGCAGGATCGCCCTCGATACGATCGCGGATCATCCTTTGTCCGTCCAGAGAACCGACCACCGCATCCATGCGCAGAACGTCGCCGTCCTGACGGGCGTATGCGCCGATCGGAACCTGGCATCCGCCTTCGAGCGTTCGCAATAAGGCGCGTTCGGCTTCAACAGCTCGGCGCGTGGCAAAATCTTCAAGCGGTTGAATAAGCGAGGCCAATTCGCGGTCATCTTCCCGGATCTCTACGGCCAGCGCGCCTTGCCCGACCGCAGGCAACATGATGTTCACGTCGAGGATTTCCGTGATGAGTTCCTCCCACCCCAAACGTATCACGCCGGCGCGCGCGAGAAGCATGCCGTCCCAATCGGATTCTTCCAGCTTTTTACGGCGCGTATTAAGATTGCCGCGGATATCCATCGGCACGATATCCCGACGGAAATGAAGCAACTGGCTTTTTCGCCGCAGGCTTCCGGTCGCAATTTTTCCGCTGTTCCTTACTTCGGCCAGTGATTTATATGATTTGCCGGGATGCGCAATAAAAACATCCCTTACGTCTTCACGCGGAGTAACCAGGCCGATCGTGAGTCCTTCAGCTAATACCGTTGGAACGTCTTTCATACTGTGAACGGCCATGTCGATCTTGCCGTCCAGCATGGCTTTTTCGATCTCTTTGGTGAATAATCCTTTGTCGCCGATGCGGGAAAGCGGGGAATCTAAAATGATATCGCCGGTTGTTTTGATAATGGTTTTTTCGATAACGAGGCCGGGATACATACGCCGGAGTTCATTGCTGATATGATCGGTTTGCCAAAGCGCAAGAGCGCTGCCGCGCGTACCGATCCGAATATGGTTTTTTCCCTTCATCGGTCAATTCCTGCCCGACGTGTTCAGTTCGAACAGTTGACGCAGCGCATGTTCATGCTGGTTTTTTCCGGAGCCTGCTTCGCTCTTCAAATTGACCATCGGCTTATGAAGCAGTTTATTCACAATGCGGCGGGTAATAAGTTCGACCAGTTCTCTTTCCTGTTCATCAAACCGGTGTTGGTATTTTGTAACTTCATTCTGGCGGATATCTTCAAAAAGCGAGTTGAGGTCATGAATGGTCGGGCCGACACGATGGATATTTTCCCAGGCATTAAATTCCTGTAATTCTTCAGCGATGATACGTTCCACTTTTTCCACTTCAGCCTGACGCAGAAGGCGGTTGCTCTCGACGATCCCGGATAAGGCATTCATGTCCCAAAGGCGGACATTCTTTACTTCCGAGGCATCGTGAGCTACATTACGCGGCATGCCGATATCGACGATATACAGGGCGCGCGAAGGACGTGCATCCATGATGTCTTCGAGCATCGATTTACCGATGATAGGTGTCACGCAATCGACCGCGGTGAGCACGATATCCGCCTGGACCATAGCCGGAGCGATGTTTTCGAAAGGCACATACGTACCGCCGGTTTCTTCAATGATCGCATCGACTTTAGAAGCCGTCCGATTGGCCATATACAATTGCCCGATGCCTTTGCTGCTGAGATGTTGTGCGGTCAGGCGGCCTGTTTTACCTGCGCCGATAAGTAACGCCGATCTGTTCTCAAGTGATCCAAGCGTGTGTAAAAGTAATTCGACGGCAGCATAACTCACGGACACGGCGCCTTCGGAGATCGATGTTTCCCGGCGGGAACGTTTACCGATGCGGCAGGTGGATTGTTTAAGTCTTCGCAGGAACGGGCCCTCGGCGCCCAATGTTTCCGTGCACAGAAACGCGTCTTTGATCTGACTTATGATCTGAATATCGCCCGTGACCATCGAATCGGCGCCCGAAGCAACATTGAACAAATGACGAACCGCTTCATTATTAATGTAATAGAAAAAGTGTTTTCTTTCGATGTCCGAGGCATTTTTGAACTTCAAAAGTTCGGAAATGATATTGCCGGGCAGAGTATCGGCGCTCTTTACTATCCCGTATATCTCGGTTCGGTTACAGGTAGTGACGATCAGGCATTCGCTGAAGTATTTATTCTGCAGAACCGGGATCAGACTCTCTCTCTCTTCTTTTGAAAGGCAGACGCGTTCCCTGAGTTCCAGCGGCGCTGATTTGTGATTGATTCCGACAACAAGTAAGTTCATAATATATAGCGGTAAAGTATGGCGTAATCTCAGCGTCAATCTATGGTTTAATCAAAAACTTGTCAATGATACTACTCCATGTTTTGGCATATTTTACAAGAATTTTACAATATCTCTAGTGGCCGAAATTCACTTCGGTTGTTGAAAAATTGAACCAGGGTTGCAAAAAAAATAACCGCTGCGGCAGACTATGACTCTTTTGTCATAGCTTCTTCAATTTTTGACAGCAATGTTTTGACAGCAAAAGGTTTTGGGATCAACGTAAGACCGCTATCGAGGATCCCGTGGTGGGAAATAACACTATTGGAATAACCCGACATGTAAGCCACTTTTAGCGTCGAATGTTTTTTCTGGAGTGCCTGAAATAATTCTTTACCGTTCATACCCGGCATGATGATATCCGTAAGCAGCAGATCCACGTTGCCGTCAATAGAATCGAAGGCCTCAAGGCAGCGCTGCGGATTATCAAAAGCGGTGGTGGTGAAACCGTTTTGATCGAGGATCCGGCATACCATCTGCCTTACCATCTCATCGTCTTCAACAACAAGTATGTTGGCGTGGCGGCTAGGTTCCTTTTTCCGCTCGATCTCTTCGGCAGACGAACGATCTTGGGACGCGCCTGCCTGCGGAAAATAAATACGGAATGTGGTCCCTTTTCCAACCTCGCTGTATACGGTGATGTGTCCGTTA
>CAZHUW010000226.1:0-5056 GCA_964535295.1 uncultured Bacteroidota bacterium | reverse complement strand
AGTGGCTCCGGACGGAATTGAACCGCCGACACAAGGATTTTCAGTCCTCTGCTCTACCAACTGAGCTACAGAGCCAAAAACAAGAAAATTCTATATTTATACAACTTACGAATACAAGTAGAAACAAGGTGTATACTAAAGTGTATACTATCTTAATTTTTAACTGTGTCAGGTCAAAGAATGCTAATAAAATTTAAGCGTGCCAATATAATTGGTGATCCACTAAAAAACAAGGTCAAAATTAAAAAAGAATTCAAATTTTATCAGATGCAGCTTATGATAAAAATTATTGACATCGCAGTAACATTAATTAATACAAAGATAAGTGTAACGCTTTCGACAAAAATTCAAGCGCCTTTAATCCTCCAATGCTGTTGCCTTTATCATCCAAGGCAGGCCCGAATGTGGATATAACCATCTTACCCGGTACGACGGCCAATATCCCGCCGCCGACCCCGCTTTTTCCGGGCAGGCCGACGGTGCAGGCAAATTCACCCGACGCGTCATAAAGGCCGCACATCGCCATAAGCGCATGAATCCATTTGACATTTTCCGGATCGGTGATTTGCTTCTGGTGAATAGGATCGGTTCCCCTGCCGGCAAAGAATAGGGCCAGTCTCGATAATTGAGAGCAGGTCACTTCGATGGAACATTGCCGGAAATACGCATCCACTGCGGCTTCCACGTCGCCGTCAATAATGCCGAAATGTTTCATGAAATAACCTACCGCCCGGTTCCGATGGCTGGTCTCAAATTCCGACCGGTAAATCTCCTGATTAATTTTGAGGCTGTTTTCGCCCATGATACGGTTCAGGAATTTAAGCAATCCGTCGGATTTTTCCTGAGCCGTATTACCCGGCAAAAGTCCTGAGATCGCGATGGCGCCCGCATTGATCAAAGGGTTCCGCGGTTTCCCCGATTCGTATTCCAACTGAACGAGAGAATAAAACGGATTGCCGCTGGGTTCAACCCCTACTTTCTCCAAAACCTTTTCTTTCCCGCGTGCATTTAAGACATGAACAAGCGACAAGATCTTAGAGATGCTCTGAATGGAGAACGGGATATCCACATCACCGGCAGTATAATGCTTTCCCTCCACTGTCATGACCGACATACCGAGATGCGCCGCATCCGCGCGGGTCAATGCGGGTATATAATCCGCCAGTTTACCCTGCCGTAAGAACGGTTTTGCGTGATGAACGGCTTTCTCTAAGAGGTCTTGCATGGAATTATTAGAATAAAGGTGGGACGAAGAGCCAGACTAATTGAAGTGATACATGACCTTTTCAATAAGAAGGTGCACACGGCTGTTGCTGTCCACCGCTTCGGGGAGAACTTTTACGATGGTCGCGCGGTAGAGAACGCCTTTTTGAATTTCCTGATACATGATCTCGGATAATTCACGTTTCAGATATCCGATCATTTTCCCGTCATTGGTCCGGACAGAAACCGCATACACGTCGTGCGGGTTATGCGGTTCGGGTATTAATACCACACGCGTTCCCTCCGGCAGATCGTAAATATTAAAATCGTAATGCCGCACGCCGACCACACGCGTGAAAAACTCGTCCTCGTTCAGATAGAATTTTTTTAATTCATTTTCCAGAGCCAGTTTGATCATCTGATCATGCTCGTTCAGCGAATTGTAACCGGGCTGGGATTCTTCAGTGGGTTCGCTTTCGCCAAATTCCGGCGACGCGTCTTCTTCCTCTTCCGGTTCTTCTTCATCATTATTCTCTTCATATGAATCTTCAGGTTCCGAATACCGGTCCTGCATACGCAATTCTTCTTCCTGGAGAAATTTATCGACGCTTTCCAGGTCCATTTTCCCAAGGAACCAGATCAGGTTAAAGTCGATGAAATCGTTGGGGTCGCGGTCAAAATTCATCAGCTGGTATTCCGCCAGAATGTTCACCTTCAACTTATCAGGGATGGCACGAGTGAGAACCTCACGCAGCGGGATCATGGCGATGACGCCGGTATCGATCATCATATCGAGTTTGTGGATGCCGGGATAGATCGCGCCTTTATAGAAAAGATAAATGATCTCGAAAGATTCGATGATCTCTTCGGAGAGGTCGGCTATGATCATATTCGCAGGAAGATCTCTGAATTCCAGCACGACGACCTCAAGGAACGAACGCTCGTCGAGCTTGATCGCCATATTGGCGATCGTTTCAAAATCTTCGATATGGATGGAGTTTTTGCTGTTGAATTTCTGCGTGTTCTTGACGTCCTGCTTGTTAAAGAAAGACATCTCCGACAACACCACCTGCGAATATTCCGTTTGCGCAAAGGACGCAAAGATATTGCGGTGAGGGGTCCCTTCCACACGCGAATTGGTGTAGAAATGAACCATGTAGTAACGAACAATAGGAAGTCTTAATTGCGGCAGAGAACGCCTCATCCATTACTCCAAATTAGTGGTGGTATTACTCCAAGATACCATCCGCTTTAAAGCAATGCAAGAAATTTATTTTTCTCCGGCGGCTTTTCGCTCTTCGTACTCTGCAATGATCTTATGCGCGATCTCGTGCGGCAGTTCCGCATAATGCGAAAATTTCTTCCTGAACACGCCGCGTCCGCTGGTCATGGAACGCAGGATCGTCGCGTATTTCTGGATCTCCGCCAGCGGCACGGTAGCTTTGACAACCTGGAAATGGCCGTCGGCTTCCATACCCTGGATCTGGCCGCGCCGGCCGGAAAGATCACCCATGATGGCGCCCATGTATTCTTCCGGGATCTTCACTTCCAGTTCGTAAATAGGTTCAAGCATAATGGGATGCGACTCTTTGAATCCTTTGCGGAATGCCTGCGCGCCGGCAATTTTGAATGATAATTCGTCCGAATCTACATCGTGATAGGAACCGTCAAACAAAGTGACTTTAACGTCGATCACCGGATAACCGGCTATCACGCCGTTGACCAATGCATCCTGCACACCTTTTTCAACTGCGGGGATAAACCGCCCAGGCACGACGCCGCCAACGATATCATTGACAAATTCAAACCCGGTTCCGCGAGGCTTTGGATCTATGCTCAGATGGACATGCCCGTATTGGCCGCGCCCGCCGGATTGTTTCTTATGCTTGAACTCTGCGTCTTTGACATGTCCGCGGATGGTTTCCTTGAATGGGATACGCGCATCGATCAGATCGACCTCCACACCGAACCGGTCTTTGAGGCGTTGCGTAATGATCGTTAAATGCATTTCACCCTGTCCGCTGACAATACTCTGCAGGGTTTCAACGTCATAGGTATAGTGAAAAGCCGGATCCTCTTCATGAATAGCATGCAGACCGGTACTGATCTTTGTTTCATCCGCTTTTCCTCTGGGCACGATCGCAAATGTAATGATCGGATCGGGAAAACGGATCTCTTCATACCGTACCATTTTACTTTTGTCACTGAGCGTATTATTGGTATGCGTATCTTTCATTTTAACCAGGGCCGCGATATCGCCGGCACTGACCTGTCCGACGTCCAACCGCTCTTTTCCATTTAACAAGAAAACTTGTCCGATGCGTTCCACGACATTGCGGGTAGTATTCATCACATCGTCGCCGGTCTTCACCGTTCCGGAATAAACGCGGAATAACGACATTTCTCCGACGTGCGGCTCGCTGATCGTTTTGAAAACAAAAGCGGAGAACGGGGCGTCCGTTTTACATTCGCGGGTTTCCGATGCGCCGTTGGGCGCAAGGCCTTTAGCGACCGGCATATCCAGCGGCGAAGGCCCGTAGTCCACGATGAAGTCGAGCAGCGGTTTGATACCGATGGAATTGATGCCGTCCGTGCAGAACACGGGGATGATCTTGCGCGCCAGAATTCCTTCACGCAATCCGGTCTTGAACTCCTCGTCGGTCAAAGTACCGGTGGCAAAATAATCCTCCATGAATTTTTCTTCGCTCTCCGCAGCATCTTCGATGAGGATCTCATGCATCTTGCTCATGCGTTCTTTGAATTCCGCCGGCACGTCCAGCGCTTCGTAATTACCGGTTTTATCGAGTTCGAATTTGAGCAATTGCGTCCGGATCGTGTCGAATATCTTATTAAAATCGGGGCGCCCTTCGCCGACCGGGAATCCTGTCTCAACAAAATGACGGTCGCCGCCGAATCGCTCAACCAGAACTTCGAACGTTTTATCGAAGTTGGAATTTTCTTTATCCAATTCATTGACCACGAACATCACGGGAATATTGTATTCTGCAGCATAATCCCACGCTATTTCGGTTCCAACGTCCAGCAAAGCCGTTGCTTTCACCGGAATGATCACCATGTCTGACACGCGCATCGCGCCTTTGACCTCGCCTCTGAAATCCGCGTAACCCGGCGTATCCAGAATATTGATCTTATGTCCGTTCCATTCGCAATGCAGCAGCGACGTGTTGATGGAAAATTTACGTTCGATCTCATCCGCATTATAATCGCTGGCCGTTGATCCCTCATCCACCGTTCCAAACCGTTTCTTGGCGCCGGTCACGAAAAGAATCGATTCCGCTAAAGTGGTCTTTCCGGTTCCGCCGTGTGATGCAAGGCAAATGTTTCGGATCTTGTCGGGTGTAAACGTTTTCATATTTCGTCTCCGTATAAGATATAGTGTAGATTTGTAGTCGCCGCTTGTAAAATTAAGAAGGCAGGATGATTACGGCGTGACCCGCTGTTATCAATAATAACTGTGAAAATCTAAACAAGGTTTAATTAAAAATCAATAAACGTTTTAAGGCTTATTTTTCTTGAATCCCGCGAGCATTCCCCACAAACCCGCGCCAAATAAGATCGAGCCGACAGACAAAAGAAGAAAGACCGTGTAGCTTGGAAGTATTTTCAATCGGGATACCGAAGGGTCGTTAGGATCATAATGCACGATAATGATTTTACCGACAGGGTTATGGATCACATTCGTTTCGGCTACGTTGAGACGGTTGGCTTTGGTACCAAATCCGGGAACACCCATGTCCGTTGTTCCGGTATAAATTTTACCGCTAACCTGATATTCGTAAATGATCTCCGGATGGAATGCGCGCTTACCTTCTACTTTAGATGAGGTTATTTT
>CAZHUW010000225.1:0-5097 GCA_964535295.1 uncultured Bacteroidota bacterium | reverse complement strand
CCCCGTTGTCTTACCGCTGCGAAGCTGGCTTTCGGAGTCTATTAAGAATCCTCCGGTTACCGCTACTTCATCACCTTCTCTTAAGCCGGATAACACTTGATATTTCCCGTCATTCTTAATGCCCAGAGTTACTTCTTTTGATTCGAACTGGTTTTCTGCAGTTTTCACCCAGACAATCCGACGTTTTCCCGTAAATAAGACCGCATCCTGAGAGACCAACAGATGTTTTCCAAGATTCTGCTGAATAACAATTTCACCATACATCTGCGGCTTCAGTTTTTGGTTCGCATTAGAAAATTGAACCCGAACTTTCACAGTACGTGTTTGAGAGTTAACCACGGGATAAATGAAATTTACCATCCCTCCAAACGTCTCATCAGGATATGCCGGAAGCCGAAGCTTTACTTTTGCACCGACTCTAACTAATGACAAGTCTTTCTCATATATTTCAGCTATACCCCATAGAGTAGACATATCGGCAATATCGTAAAGAAGCGTGCCCTCATTTACATAAGCACCTTCTTGAATCTTCTTTTCGATAACAGTTCCGCTAATAGGCGAATAATATGTCATAGTGTATTGGATCTCACGGCTCGAATCGAGTTTAGTAATTTGTTCATGCGTCAACCCATATAACTCAAGCCGTTTTCGTGATGATTTGATCAAAGAGTTATTACTAGCGGTTGCATCATTAAATGATGCTTTTCGAGTTGATGCTGTGTTTTCGAGTGCAATCAGATATTCGTTCTGGGCGGCAACCAAATCCGGACTGTAGATCTCAAACAATGGCTGCCCACGGCTTACGTAATCCCCGGTTTTATCAACAAATAATTTTTCCACTCGCCCGTTAAACCGAGCGGAAATAAGCTTCCTATTCTCTTCGGCAAAATCGAGATAGCTGTAAGACACGAGCTCTTTGACAAACGGTTCCGATTGAATCTGAACGGTAGATACATTAGCGAGAACTTGTTTTTGAACGCTTAGATTAAGCATTCCCGGCATGTCTCCCGTTACATTCTCTACTTTTTTAACCATATCCATATTGCAGATCGGGCAAACCCCCGGCTTATCCGATGTTACTTCAGGATGCATCGTACAGTAATAGATTTCTTTTGTTTTCTCGTTAGCGTTATTAGTCGCCTCTTTCTTTGTACATCCGGCAATCCCCAATAACATTAGTGCTGCTAAACCCAAAACATATTTCATATAAATACCTCCATTAAAACATTTAATCGATAAATCATCAATCGACAATCGTCAATTCTTCATCCTTCCCGCATCCAGTCAGCCATTTTAGATTTTTCGAGTTTCCCCTTTTTTAACGTACGTTCCTTCATGATCGCAAAGAGGATCGGTGTGACAACAAGAACATGAACTGCTGAAGTGAACAATCCCCCGATCATCGGCGCCGTCAGGGGCTTCATGACATCCGATCCGGCACCGGTTGCCCACATAACAGGAATAAGACCTATCATGGCTGTACCCACGGTCATGAGTTTGGGACGAAGACGAAGAACCGAACCTTCCACAGTCGCGTCGTAAATATCTTTGGTTGTAACGGGGCCTCTCAGTCCTTTTTCATGATCACGAATACGCCGGTCCAAAGCTTCATGCAAATAGACTACCATGATCACACCGGTTTCTGTGGCAATTCCGTACAGTGCGATAAATCCCACCCAGACTGCAACCGAAAAATTATAACCAAAAATATAGATCATATACATGCCGCCGATTAACGCAAAAGGAACTGACAGCATGACGACACCTGCTTCTTTATAATCACGCAGAGTAAAATACAGAAGGAAGAATATCAGCAAAAAGACAACCGGCATAATTATGGCCAATGTTCTTTGAGCTCGCACTTTGTGTTCATATTGCCCGCTCCATGTGTACGTATATCCGGTCGGAAGTTCTAAATTACCGGCAATTATTTTCTTTGCATCTTCCATTACGCTGCCCATATCACGGCCGCGTGTGTTCATGAACACAATAGATCGTAACATGCCGTTTTCACTATTTATCATCGGCGGCCCGGTCAGAACATTTATATCCGCTAAATATGAAAGCGGAAGATACACCTTTGAATCACTTGATGAAGCGGTGAGTGAAAATCCGCTTGTTGTTGTCGATTCATTAGCCTTATTGGTACCAGCATTCTGCATTCCGGATGAAGAACCGATGGCACGGTTTCCCATGCCTTGCGACGCATAACCACTTGAGCCCATTCCGACGGTTACATTCATTCCACCCGAAGCATTAACGGGAATTATGAGACTCTTTAGTTCTTCAATATCATCACGAATTTCTCGTTCGTATCTCATCCGAATAGGAAATCTCATTCTGTCCTGCAATACAATACCAAGATTTTGTCCGCCAATGGCCGTCTCAATGACGTCCTGAATGTCTGCTATATTGACGCCGTAACGCGCCGCCGCTTCACGTTTGAGTTCAATATCAAGATAATACCCGTTTTGAACTCTTTCAGCGACGACATCGGCGGCTCCTTCGACTGTTTTGAGCAATTGTTCAGCCTTTATAGCATAGTATTCAAGCGTATCCAGATTATCACCGAATATCTTAAACCCAATGTCGGTACGAACTCCCGTTGAGAGCATGTTGATTCGATTGATGATCGGCTGGGTCCACCCGTTACGCACTCCCGGTATTTGCAGTTTTTGATCCAGTTCTGCGATAATGTCTTTCTTAGTAATGCCTGGCCGCCATTCTTCCTTCGGCTTTAGAACAATAATCGTTTCGATCATGCTGAGCGGGGCGTTGTCGGTCGCTGTTTCTGCACGGCCGGCTTTACCGAGGACGTGATGAACTTCCGGAACCGTATGAATGATCTGATCCTGCAATTGTAAAACGCGATTGACTTCCGTGATCGATGCGTTGGGCAGTGTTACCGGCATATACAATATGGAGCCTTCATCTAATGGCGGCATAAATTCCGAACCCGTTCTCAGGATCATCGGTACTGTAATGACCAGCGCCAAAATGTTAATGGCAATTGTGGTCTTGCGATATTTTAATACCCAATGAATAATCGGTTCATATATCCAAATGAAAAAACCTGTGACAGGGTTTTGTTTTTCTGGCCTAAATTTACCCTGCATCAGCAATGTCATCAAGACTGGAATTAATGTGATAACAACCACTGCCGAAGCAATCATTACAAATGTTTTTGTAAATGCCAATGGGGTAAATAGTTTTCCTTCCTGCCCGGTCAACAAAAAAACCGGAAGGAACGATACTAAGATGATCAATTCTGAAAAGAATATAGCACGCCCAACCTGCTTTGCAGATGAAATCGAAATAGATCTATATTCTTCGGAACTTAAATGCCCCTTTTCTGCAATGGCATGCGCAATGTTCCTGTATGCATTTTCCACCATGACGATCGATGCATCAACGATCACTCCTATAGCCAAAATGATACCGCCGAGACTCATGATGTTGGATGTGATTCCAAAAATCCGCATTAAAATAAAAGACAGTAAAACCGACACGGGAATCTCGATAATAATTCGCAAAATACTTCTGAAGTGGAGAAGAAATATGGCTACCATGATGGAAACGGTTATAGCCGCCTCAAGCAATGCACGTTCAAGAGTCCCGATAGCGTCCCGAATAAGAGTGCTGCGGTCATATGATGGAATGATTTGAACTCCGGTTGGAAGCCCCGGTGAAATCTCATTAATTTTTTCTTTCACGCGATCGATAACCGTTTTGGCATTTTCACCGTTTCGCATGACAATAATTCCGCCAACAACTTGCCCTTTTCCATCCTTTTCCAACGAGCCCCGGCGGATATCTCCGCCGATCTGCACGGTGGCAACATGCCTGATTAAGACGGGAACTCCGTTAGACGCAGTTCTTATAAGCGAATTACCGATGTCATCAACCGATTGAATATATCCCTGACCTCTCACAAAATACTCCGCATCATTTGACTCGATGATCTTGCCGCCTACTTCATTATTACTTCGTTGAATCGCATTGACTACTTCTGATATTGAAATGTTGTATGCTCTTAACTGAACCGGATTGATATCAACCTGGTATTGTTTTACAAAACCTCCTATACTGGCAACCTCGGCGACACCTTCAACCGAAGCCAGTTTATATCGAATATACCAATCTTGAACCGCACGCAGCGTTCCTAAGTCGTATCCCTGTCCTTCCACCGTGTACCAAAACACATGCCCCACGCCGGTTCCATCCGGCCCCAGAGCAGAGGTGACGCCGGCCGGAAGGTTTGCGCGCACAGTGCTCAAGCGCTCCAGTACGCGCGTTCGGGCAAAATAAACGTCCGTATTGTCTTCAAAAATCACAAATACGAAAGACATACCAAACATCGAAGCCGCTCTCACCGCTTTGACATCCGGTAGTCCCTGCAAAGAAGACACTATCGGAAATGTCAGTTGCGATTCTACAATTTGAGGTGAACGGCCCATCCATTCGGTAAAAATAATAACCTGATTTTCCGATAGATCCGGAATGGCATCCACAGGCAAATGGATAACCGAATAGATGCCGTAGCCGGTTAGGATCACATAAGCAAATAGCACTATGAGCCTATTTTTTGAACTCCAATCTATAATTTTCTCTATCATAATAATTACTCCTGACTCACTTTAATTGAGCCGTTCCTTAATCTCGTTCATACTCAGGCCCACAGCCTGTTCAAGCTGCGCTTCACTGAGCGCTGTATTCATGATATTCATGGAATATTCCAGTTTCGCCATCAGTAACATCCGGTAGCTATCCAATACCATAATGAATGAGGTTTTACCCGATTGATATGACGCCAGCGTTGCGGCCAATGTGGCTTCTGCCTGAGGAATAAGATGCAGCTTGATTTCCTCTGCCTGCATTTGCGCGGACTCCATGTTCACCAGGGCATTTTGAATATTATTTTCTATCATATTTTTTGTATCCTGATATTCCATTTCCGCGTGATTAACATGCTGGCCAAATTCATGTACCTTACCTTGATATCTATTCTTAGACCAAAATGCAATCGGAACATTGAATCCGATCATCAGTGACCAAAAGTCTTTTGAAGTATTTGACATATCCTTATACACCCCACGT
>CAZHUW010000224.1:0-5135 GCA_964535295.1 uncultured Bacteroidota bacterium | reverse complement strand
TTATGTTCCGTTCCAGTGCCTTGCTACGGAGACGCAGGACGGCGATATCAAATTCCTGGTCGAGAAAAAAGCCGTAAATTACCTGACGGCCGCCACGCTGATGGATCTGGTCTCCAAGAAAAAATCAAAAAGCATCGCTAACGTGCTTGTATTTGGCAACCCCGACGGAAGTTTACCCGGCGCAGAAGAAGAAGCAAAGGTCATTCAGGCCTCGTATTCTAACGCCAAATTGTACAAAAACCTGGATGCAACGAAAGACAAAGCCAAACAACTTGCCGGAACGACGGATGTCGTACATTTTGCTACACACGGATTCTTATCCAGCGACGAGCCGCAGAAATCATTTCTGCTGATGGCTCCCAATGCGGCAAAAAATGAAGATGACAAACTGACCATTAGTGAAATCTTGAAACTTCCTCTCAAAGACGCGAATCAACTCATCGTCCTTTCTGCGTGCAACACTTCCATGGGTAAGAGCGCAACAGGTGTAGAATTGATCAGTTTATCCCGCGCGTTCGCAGTCGCGGGGTCTCCAACCATTGTGGCTACGCTGTGGCCGGTTGACGACGAATCTACGAAGATCATTATGATCAATTTTTATGACGGATTAAAAAAGGGATTAACGAAAGCCGAGGCCATGCGTCAGGCTCAGATCGCTTTGATCAAAAAAGGGGATTTCCATATTCATCCTTTCTTCTGGGCGCCTTATGTGATGATAGGTAATCCTAAATAGTCTTTTTCTTCAAAAAACATTATCTGCAAATCCCCGGTGGACATGGCCGGGGATTTTTCATTGTAATACATTCGAAAAAGGGGTACCTTGTTATTATCCAATTGTCCACGGAGGTGTATATGAAATTCAAAATATTTTTGATCGCGTTGTATTTAAGCGGAACAATCGTTCTTTCGCAGGAAAAAACAAAATTATCCGTATTCCCTTTTCAAAACAAATCTGATAAATCCTACGACTGGCTGTCCTACGGACTGAGTAACATGGTCACCGAAAGCATGAACGGCAGCGGAGCTTTTGACGCCCTTTCACAGGAACAGATCTACAAAGCGACTTCCGACCCTGAAATTAACCTTTTGTCAGCGCTTGAGGAAAAGCCTGCCGCGGCTTTAACAAAATATCAGTCGAGTTGGAATACTAATATTTTCGTGGTCGGCAATTTTACTGTAGCGTCTGACTCTTTAATCCTTTACGCCCGCGTCTGCGATCTTTCCAAAAGCAGTTGCAGTTCGCCGATCACCTCAAAAGGATATTTCCAGGATTATAAGACTTTCTATTTTGTAATGTCCCGTTTTATGGAATCGGTTTACGCGGAACTTAGGAACAATGGTCTTCCGCAGCTAGCCACAGCATTAACAAACAGCCAGAATAAAACCCGCCAGCTTTGCGCCGACTATGAAGGCTATAAAGCGTACATCAAAAGCTGGATGGCGCTGCGGTATTATGAAGACGGCCTTTCATCGGTCAACGCGGCTAAATGGGATGATGCGATCCGTTCTTTTGAGTCTGCTCAAATCTATGATGAAACTAATACTTTGTCGATCTCATCCAACCTGTCGAAAGTTTTTGTGTTACGCGGAAATCAATTCTATCAACAATCTAAATGGGATGAAGCCTCAAAGGACTTTTCATCGGCTGTTGCCTTAGATCCTAAGAACAGTGAAGCATTTTATAATTTAGGCAATCTTTACAAGGACAAGAAGGACTACGATAACGCATTGCTTAATTACAAACAAAGTCTGGATATCGATCCTTCGAATTTCGACGCATGTATGAATACAGGATATGTTAACATTGAACAAAACAAATTCTCCGATGCAGCAGCTGCATATGAAAAGGCCATTTCAATTAACGAAACCAATGCAACGGCCCATTATTATGCGGGTGTGGCCTATGATAACAGCGGCGAAGCCGTCAATGCAATAAAACATTACCGTCGCGCGATCGAACTGGACCAAAAACTTGCCGGCGCGCACCTCAACTTAGGCGTTCTATTGAAACAGCAAAAAGATCTGGCCGGCGCGCGAAAAGAGTACGAACTAGCTGTTTCACTGGATCCGAACAATGCCACCGCACACCGAAATCTTGGTATATTGTTGATGAATGACAAGAAGGAATACGGCGCGGCAGCCGATCATCTGCAAAAATGTCTCGATCTTGATCCCGCGCAGCCCGATGCGGCCATTATTAAAAAGAATATCGGTATACTCAAGAAAAAATCCGGTAAGAAGAAAAAATAGATATCTCCTATTCAGAAGCCCCGGTTAAGACGGGGCTTTTTTATTACATTTTTTTGCATGCTTGATATTCAAAGCTTCGCTTAATATATTGTCCCGCAAATTCAATTGAAATAAACAACCCATGACCTTATCCCTTTTTGAGCTGCCGGAACCGCCACATGTTTCCGCTGAGCTCTCGGAATCCTACTCTGCGTTTAAAGACAAGATCATTGTCCGCGGAGCCCGCATACACAATCTGAAAAATATCGACATTGAAATACCTCGGGATAAGCTGACCGTAATCACCGGTTTATCGGGCTCTGGAAAATCTTCTCTGGCATTCGATACGATTTACGCCGAAGGACAGCGGCGTTACGTTGAATCGCTGTCCGCCTACGCCCGTCAATTCCTTAATATGATGGAAAAACCCGATGTGGATCTCGTAGACGGATTAAGCCCGGCTATCAGCATTGAACAAAAAACCGCCAGTCGCAATCCGCGTTCTACTGTCGGAACCGTGACGGAGATATACGATTATTTGCGACTGCTTTTTGCAAAAATTGCGACCCCGTATTGTTATAATTGCGGTAATGAAATAAAGAAACAGACCCGCGATCAGATCATTGACGCTATTTTAAAAAACAAAACCGGAACAAAACTACTGATCCTGGCGCCGGTTGTACGCGGCAGAAAAGGCCATTACAAAGAGCTTTTTGAAAAACTCAAAAAGAGCGGTTTTGTAAGAGTACGTATTGACGGCGAGGTCAAAGAATTGGAAACGGTAGATAAGGTCTCGCGCTATCACATTCATAATATAGAGGTCGTTGTGGACCGGCTCGAGATCGATGAAAAGAACAAACAGCGCCTTATCGATTCTGTCGAACAAGCCCTCGAGTTAGGCGAAGGCGTCATGATGATCCGGATGATGACGGACTCCAAGTCATCAAAAGACACGGACATCACCTACAGCCAGCATTTGGCGTGTTTAAAGTGCGGAATAAGTTATGAAGAGCCTTTCCCGAAAGCTTTTTCATTTAACAGTCCTTACGGCGCATGCCCTGAATGTGAAGGATTGGGTGTCATTCGCGAGATCGATGAAAGCCTGATCATTCCTGACAAATTCTTGTCCGTGCGGCAAGGCGCTATCAAGCCGTACGATAATCCGAAAGCCGAGACCTGGTTTTATCTCCAGATGGAAACCGTTCTGAAATCTTTCAACTTCGATTTTGATACACCTATCCGGAAACTAACGCCTAAGGCTTACGAAACGCTTCTGCAGGGCACCGGAAAGATCAAACACAATTTCTTTTATTATTCCGGAAGCAAAAAAAAGAATTACAAAGGCGTTTACAAGGGTGTGATGGGAATTATCCGGCATTATTTCGACTCGACCACATCCGACCATATCCGTAATTGGGCGGAAGAATACATGTCCGAGAAGACCTGCCCTGCCTGTAACGGCGGCCGGCTCAAAAAAGAAGCGCTTTCATACAAGATCAATGATCTGAATATTCACGATGCCGTTAATTTATCCGTTTCTGAAGCGCATGCTTTTTTTTCTTCTATTAAATTACCTGATCGCATTGTAAAGATCGGCACACCGGTTTTGAAAGAGATCAACGAACGTTTGGGTTTTTTACTTAAAGTCGGACTGGAATATCTGACCTTGGACCGTTCTGCGCGAACTCTTTCAGGTGGAGAATCCCAACGAATCCGCCTTGCCACCCAGGTGGGTTCACAACTTGTAGGCGTTTTATATATACTTGATGAACCAAGTATAGGACTTCATCAGCGTGATAATCAAAAACTCATCGATGCCTTACTCGACCTGCGCGATCTTGGAAATACCGTAATCGTGGTCGAACATGACAGAGACACTATGGAGCACGCCGATTATCTCATCGATCTGGGGCCCGGCGCAGGGCGATTAGGCGGTGAGATCGTGGCGCAAGGTCTTCCGGGACAGTTCTCAACTTTTCCGCATTCCATTACCGGAGCGTACATGCGATATGAAAAACGTATTGATATTCCAAAGCAGCGTCGTGAAGGTAACAGAAAGAAGATCATATTACGAGGCTGCAAAGGCAATAATTTACAAAACGTCGATCTGGAAATTCCTCTTGGTAAACTTGTTTGTATCACCGGCGTAAGCGGTTCTGGGAAAAGTTCGATCATCAATGAGACATTATACCGTGTTTTGGCTCGGCATTTTTATAACGCGACCACCGTTCCACTGCCGTACAAATCAATTTCCGGTCTGGCTGAGATCGATAAAGTAATTGACATAGATCAGTCGCCGATCGGCCGCACGCCGCGGAGCAACCCGGCGACCTATACCAATTTGTTTTCTCTTATACGAGATCTTTATGCCAATTTGCCTGAATCAAAAATACGAGGATATAAAGTAGGACGGTTCAGTTTTAATGTTCCGGGCGGCCGGTGTGAAGAATGTCAGGGCGCCGGATTAAAAAAAATCGAGATGAACTTCCTGCCGGATGTTTATGTACATTGCGAAACGTGCGAAGGAAAGAGATATAACCGAGAAACGCTTGAGATCCGTTATCGGAACAGGAACATTTCTGAGGTTTTGGAAATGACCGTAGCCGAAGCGTTGGAATTCTTTGACGCGATACCCAATATCAAACGTAAACTGCAAACACTGCACGACGTCGGCCTGGATTATATTCATCTCGGACAACAAGCAACGACTCTTTCGGGCGGCGAAGCCCAGCGCGTTAAACTTGCCGAAGAATTATCGAAAAGCAGTACAGGCAAAACCTTGTACATTCTTGATGAACCCACGACGGGACTCCATTTTGAAGATATTAAGATGCTCATGAATGTTCTAGGACAGTTGGTAGACAAAGGAAATACCGTGATCATCATTGAACACAATATGGATGTCA
>CAZHUW010000223.1:0-5143 GCA_964535295.1 uncultured Bacteroidota bacterium | reverse complement strand
CCATGGCGATAATGATGATCCCGATGCTATAGATTAGATATCTTTTCATGCCACACTATGTTTTATAAACAGATTTGCACAAATGTATAAACTAAATGCACATTTTCAAGAAAATATTGACGTCAGCGCTTCTGGAATAAAATCAATGAGGTCCGAAGCGATCAAACCCATTTCTGTTTTTTCTTTTTTTGCCAGATCACCTGCAAAACCGTGTAGATAAGCGCCAGCATAACCCGCCTGTCCAGAGGATAATCCTTGTCCCAATAGCCCCGCAATAATACCCGTTAACACATCTCCGCTCCCTGCAGTAGCCATCCCGGGGTTACCGGTTGCATTTACAAAAACTTGTTCGTTTGGACCGGCAACCAAAGTCGGAGAGCCTTTGAGCAAGATCGTTTTGTTTAATTTGCGTGAAAACATTTTAAGTTGGGCAACACGATCCAACAATATCTTTTCTTTCAGCGTTTGAGAAAAAGCAGCAAATTCTCCAAGATGAGGCGTGAAAACGATTTCGGAAGCAACTGAACGAATCAGATCAAATTGTCCGGCAAGAGCGATAATAGCATCCGCATCGATCACAGCGGGTTTTTCCAACTTTTTGACGAGCTCGGTAATGAGTTCTAAAGTCTCAGTTTGTTGTGAAATACCCGGTCCGATAGCTAAAGCGTCCGCCCAATGTATATAGTCTGAAAGAGAGTCTTTGGTAGCAAGACTCAACGTGCCGTCCCGGGTCTCATCCATTCTGAGCGTCATGGCTTCGGGCAGTGCGTTTTCGATGACATGGGCTACGCTTTTCGGAATCGCAACTTTAACCAACCCCGCGCCAACTCGCAGTGCGGCTTTCGCAGTCAAAAAGGCGGCGCCGCTCATACCCCTCGATCCAGCAATAATTAGAATTTTTCCAAAATCGTATTTATAAGCATCGTGTTTACGCGGTCTTAATAATTCTCTTACATCTGTCTTTTCTACTAATGCAAATTTATCATTTTCGGTAAGTGACTCCGGGAAGCCGATATCGGCTATATACAGAGAACCGGTATATTGCCTCCCATTCCCGAATAACAATCCGGTTTTCGGTAACCCCATCGTAACGGTAGCATCGGCGTGCACAGAAACATTCTCCACGCGCCCGCTTTCCCCATTAAGTCCGGACGGAATATCTACAGCCAGGACATAACTCGAATATTCATTTTTCCAGCGATTAATTGTCTCTACCGCTTTCAAAAGATCTTTTTCCAATGGACCGCGTGCCCCGGTCCCAAGCAAAGCATCGACAATTAAATCAGGTCCGGTTTCCGGAAAATAAAAGGTATCTGAAAGAAAGACCGGTTCTACACCGGTTGCGATCAGTTTATTAAAATGGATTCGTGCATCTAACTTGATGTCATCGAGATTCCCGGCAACAAAGACTCTCGGATCTGCACCGTTTTCCTTAAGTAAACGCGCAATTACAAACCCGTCACCGCCATTATTGCCTTTTCCGCAAAACACAAAAATATTTTTTCGTTGAAAACTTTCAAATGCCCCAATTATGACTTTAAATACGGCGGTACCTGCATTCTCCATTAGAGCTTCGCCGGTAATCCTGAATTCACGTATGGCCTTTCGATCGATATCCTGCATCTCCGCTGGTGTTACTATTCTTTTCATGTGTATTAATATGTGAAATCGGTACAAGCAGGGAACAGGTAGCGTCCTGTATCTGATAATTCCAATATGAATTTAACGAATGAATTACAAAAAAGGAAGGAAAGAAACGAAGAAAAAGAATTTGTCGGAATGAGAGGATTTGAACCTCCGACCCCTCCCACCCCAAGGGAGTGCGCTATCCGGGCTGCGCCACATTCCGGGTTATCAACTTATGCGGGCAATATACAATCACAATTACAAATACTCAAGATTTTTTATAGCTTTCTTGAGATTCTTTTCAGAGGTTCCGAACGAAATTCGAACATACCCTTCTCCGGCCTTGCCAAAAGCACTGCCGGG
Source organism: uncultured Bacteroidota bacterium (assembly GCA_964535295.1). Taxonomy (GTDB): domain Bacteria; phylum CLD3; class CLD3; order SB21; family SB21; genus SB21. Next base: position 3,154 of record CAZHUW010000223.1, on the reverse strand, counting down.
TACGGTAACAATCTTTGCTTTTTCAAGGAGAAATTCGCATGCTTGATCAGAATTCATGCCAAGCTTTTTGATATTAACGAACCCGTAGAATGCCCCCTGAGCTTTGAAACAGGATATTTTGTCGTTATTGAATCCTTTATGCACAAAATCTCTGCGGACTTGGTATGCCTGAGCCATTTTCTTAACCGGCATCTGGAGTCCACTCAAAGCCTCGACCCCGGCCCACTGGCTCACTGAAGAAGGACAGGTCGCTGATAATTGCTGCAGTTTATTGATCTGCCCGATCACTTTACGGTCACCGGCTAAATACGCGAGGCGCCACCCGGTCATTGAATACGCCTTAGAAAACCCGTTCAATAAAATTGTTCGTTCATGCATTCCAGGAAGTGTCGCAATGGATTGGAATTTCCGGTTATCAAAAATGATCTTTTCGTAAATATCGTCCGAGACGCAAATAAGTTTCTTTTCGATACAAACTTTAGCAATGATCTCCAATTCTTCTTTAGTCAGAACTTTACCTGTCGGGTTACTTGGACTGTTAATTAGGATGATCCTGGTTCGCGGAGACACTTTTTCCAATATTTGTTTTTCAGTAATGCCGTATCCATCCTTTTCATGCGTAGGAACGCCGACATAGGCGCCACCGGCCAGAGCAATACAGCTCTCATATCCAACCCAACAAGGTTCAACGCACATGACTTCGTCGCCCGGATTGATCAGTGCCAGCACGGCATAAAGAATGCCCTGTTTACCTCCGGGAGTCACGATGATCTCGCTGTCGGAGGCATACATAAGATCATTTTCCTTTTCCAGTTTTTCCGCAATGGCTTTGCGTAATTCGGGAATACCGCGGCTGTTGGTGTATTTGGTCTGCCCTTTGATCATGGCGCGATAACCGGCCCGTATGATATTTGGCGGCGTCGGGAAATCCGGCTCACCTATAGTGAGATCGATGACGTCCTCCCCGGCATCCTTCAATGCTTTTGCTTTTTCTGCCAGGCTCACCGTAGCAGATGAGGTGATGTTTTTGAGCCGGTCAGCAAATGTATAGTCCACGTCGTTTTCCTAAAGCGTTTTATTAATAAGTAGCAGCAGAAATATGGATAATCTTTTTCACTGCTTCAAGAAGATTTTCTTCAATTTGGTCCGGCTTAATTGCTTCCGCGGCTAATTGATCCAGAGTTTTATTTCCGTGGCCGGTGCGGACCAGAATCATGGTAGAATTGACTTTTTCCTTTAATCGCACGTCCGACAGATGATCGCCTACAATAAATGACCGGCTAAGATCAAGATTGAATCTCTTTTCCGCCTGCCGGAGCATGCCCTCCTTGGGTTTCCTGCAATCACATTCCTTCCGGAATTCTTCGATGGTGCCTTCAGGATGATGAGGACAATAAAAAAAGGCATCAATGTGTGCCTTTTCTTTATGTAATTCTCTTTGGATGTAATCTTGCAGCATATGCACGTCGTTTGGCGTAAAAAACCCGCGTGCGATTCCGGATTGATTACTGATCACGATCACCTTAAAACCGTTTTCATTTAACAGACGAACGGCTTCCGGCGCACCCGCTATGAATTCAAAATCCGAGATCTTGTGAACATAATTCTTTTCAACATTCAGCGTTCCGTCACGGTCAATGAACACCGCTCTATTCTTTAAGTGTTCCAAATCCTGTTTCCGTACATTAGTTCATTTTGCCGTTGCTGTGCACTTTCAGGTCTTTGATCTTGAGCTGTGTGGTGGTCCTGCCCTGCCATGTGTTTTCATCAATTTGATAAACGAGGTCGATGGGGTTATCGCCCACGCCGATCTTATTGTAATAATGCGCAAGATTAAATCCTACTGCGTCAAAAGTAGCGCCATTCTGTTTCACTTTGAGCCGGATATGACGTTCATTCATCAACTGCGGATAGCCGACAATCTGCAGTCCACTTGATAAAAAAATCGGCCGCATATTGCCCGGACCGTGCGGTTTAAAAAGATTTAACAAATTCATCAGTCGCTCATTGATCGAATCCAGCGTGATTTCCGCATCGATCTGGATCTTGGGAATGAGATCCGAAGGCGGCAGATTTTTTTCTGCGTATGCATTCACCCGCCTGCGGAATTCATCAATTTTATTTAATTCAATCGTGAGCCCGGCGGCATATTTATGGCCTCCGTAACCCACCATCATGTCTTCACAGGATTTGAGTGCCTGAAAAACGTCAAAATTTTCTACGCTACGGGCAGAACCTTTGCCGCGACCATCGGCCTCGGCAATGACGATCGCCGGACGGTAATAACGCTCCACCAGTTTGCTCGCAACGATCCCAATCACACCTTGGTGCCAGCCTTCTTTAAAGACTACAATGACTTTATCTTTCTCAAAATCGAATTCCTCATCAACGATTTCACACGCCTCCAGGAACATTACTTCATTCAGATCGCGCCGATTACGATTCTCCGACTCAAGCACACTGGCAAATTCCACGGCTTCAGTTTCGCTAGTGGTGATGAGCAATTTTACCGCACGGTTTGCGTCGCCTAACCGGCCGACCGCATTAATTCGGGGAGCAAGAGAAAAAACGATCTGTGCCGTTGAGATAGCTTTGCCATAAACATTGGCGTTTCGGACCAACTGGCGTATTCCAACTTTATTGGCTTCACTCACAAGTTTGAGGCCGTTTTTTACAAGCGTTCTGTTTTCGCCGATCAGAGGAACTATATCCGCCGCACTTCCGATCGCGACCAGATCAAGATGCTGCATCAGAATGCCACGGTCGATCTTCAGCGTTTCCGTAAGCCCTTGGGCTAACTTGAACGCGACCCCTACTCCGCAAAGTTCTTTAAACGGATAGGAACATTTTTCCTGTTTGGGGTTGAGGATCGCAAACGCATTAGGCAAAGTGTCGCCGGGATGATGATGATCGCAAATGATCACATCGATGCCGAACTCATTCGCCAGATTGATCTGATCGATTGCGGTTATACCGCAATCAACGGCAATCACCAGTCTTACGCCTTGCGCATGGGCGGCCGTAATACCGCTTCGTGAGAGGCCGTAGCCTTCTTTGACGCGATCGGGAATATAATAAGTCAGAAGTCCTTTGTGAATATCACGCAGAAATAGGTATAACATGGAGGTGCTCGTGGTTCCGTCCACGTCATAAT
>CAZHUW010000222.1:0-5158 GCA_964535295.1 uncultured Bacteroidota bacterium | reverse complement strand
CCGAGGAATTTCTGCCAGAATTTACGCGTGGGAGAATTCATCCAGCCGAGTATGTGCACGCCGTTGGTGATATGAGTGATCGGAACTTCTTCTTTCGGCCGGCCGGGGTAAAGGCCCTGCCACATTTTACGGGTCACGTCGCCGTGCAAAGCGCTGACGGCATTGCAGGAGCGGGACATTTTCATTGCAAACACGGTCATACAAAATGTTTCTCCGCCATCATGCGGATTGACACGTCCGTATTCCATGATCTTATCGATGGGAATGCCCAGAGTGGCGGCGTAATTGGACAGCGTGAATTCCATCAGGTCTTTAGTAAAACGGTCGTGGCCGGCGGGAACGGGCGTATGGGTCGTGAATACGCAGCGATCTTTGACCCAGGCAAACGCCTCGTCGATGGATTTTCCCTCGAGCATTTTCTCACGCGCGAGCTCGAGTCCGAGGAATGCGCTGTGGCCTTCGTTCATATGATACACGGAAGGCTGTATGCCGATGGTCTTGAGCAGGCGTACGCCGCCGATGCCCATGGCGATTTCCTGGCAAATGCGGGTCGTAATATCGCCGCCGTAGGTTCGCGCGGTGAGTTCACGGTAATGTTCCTCATTATCCGGATGATAACTGTCGAGCAGATACAGCGTAATGCGGCCGATATTGAGTTTCCAGACAAAGACCTTAACTATGCTGTGTCCGATCTCAACGAATGTGACGATCGGTTTACCGGACTTATCGCGGAGAAGAGTCACCGGCATATTACCCGGATCATTCAACAAATACGTTTCGTGCTGCATGCCGTCAATGGCGAGCGTTTGATGAAAATATCCCTGACGGTAAAAGAGTCCGATGCCGACGAGAGGAATACCGAGATCGCTGGCCGATTTGATATGGTCGCCGGACAGAACGCCCAGGCCGCCGGAATAAATGGGCAGGCTTTCGTGCAGTGCGAATTCCGGACTGAAGTAGGCGATAGGATGCTTCTGGAAGTCCGCCATATTCACACTGCCCCATGTTTTTTCGCGGTGCATGTAATGGTCGAAATCTTCGAGCATTTCCGTCACGCGCTGGCCGAAGGTCGATTCGCGCAAACGCGCCTGTAATTCCGCATTGGAAAGCGAATTGAGCACAGCCACGGCATTGTGGTTGGTATCTTCCCACACCATGGTGGCGAGTTCTTTAAATATCAACTGGGCGCTCTGATTCCATGTCCACCACAGGTTGTGGGCAACTTCTTTGAGGCCGTTGATCTGGGTTTCAATCGTAGAATTCATGGCTTATTGGAGGTTGGTGAAGTCGTGTCAAGGGTTCGATAACTGACCGGTAAAAATAACAAATTAATCTCAGAATTCAAAAAATAATTGCTAAAAAGAGAATAAATTGTTATCCTTGCACCGTTCATGGATTGAACTTCTGCATAATCTGCGCGAAGAATTTTTGGAGAGGTGTCCGAGTGGTTGAAGGAGCCGGTCTCGAAAACCGGTATGCCCGTAAGGGCATCGTGGGTTCGAATCCCACCTTCTCCGCATGTTTTTTGTCTATATTCTGCGTAGCCTCAGAGATCAAGGGTTTTATTTCGGTAGTTGTGAGCATATTGAAAAACGTTTAACCGATCACAACAAAGAGAAAGTGCGTTCAACGAAAGGGCGTTTACCGTTTGTGATTCATTACTCAGAATCTTATGCAACCCGAAGTGAAGCCTTTCGCAGAGAACATTTCTTCAAAAGCATCGATGAATACAATTGGTTAAAAAAACAACAAATCATCTGATTCTTTAGTGATGATATCGTGGGTTCTCCCGAAGGTGCTCCTTCGGAGGAATCCCACCTTCTCCGCAGTAAAATAAAAAAGCTGATTCAAACGAATCAGCTTTTTTATGAAATCAAATATATTTCTATGAGCCGGCGTCAAACGTTAGATCTTATGCCAGTTTGCAGGTAACTGTAATTGTATGACTATGAGTTCCACCCTCGCTTGAAACGGAGATCTGTTGATTCGCAGCTAGATTAGCAAAATGCGCAGGCGTAAGATTAACTGTGTGATTGTGTCCGGCGGTCCCCAGGATATCATAGGATTGAGCAACTCCGGCCGCGACATCTTCTTTTGGAACTGCAAGAACATGTCCATGGTTTCCACTGATGGCTACGTTTGTCCCTGCGTTTAAGCAATCTGGTTGTGGCGTCGGACCGCCGCCACCGTCGCCTCCGTCATCAGTATCGCCACTGCCACCTCCGCAAGCCGCCGCCCACTTGCCTAATCCCAAAACAACAAAAAAAGGGACGAAAAGTTTAAAAAATTCCAGTCGTGTGAGTTTTTTCATGGTACTCCTTTACTTGTAGTTTGAAGAATAAAAAAATGACGGGACATTATAATAACTAAAAAAAGTTATGGATATTTCAATAAATTTTGTATAATTCATTATACGCAGTACCCATCAATTCGATCTTTATGAATCAAAACATCCAACTTGAAAAACTTGGCCGGTACAAAATACTCGGGGTATTGGGTCAGGGCGCAATGGGCATTGTTTACAAGGCCATCGATGAGCGTATTGAACGTATCGTTGCGATAAAAACTCTTCAGGTCGACTCAAATATTCCGGAAGAAAAAATGGCCGAGTTCCGCGAACGTTTCGTTCACGAAGCTCAATATGCCGGTAAATTGAATCATCCGGGCATCGTTACGATCTTCGATGCGGAAGAGGTGAACGGCATGTCCTATATTGCTATGGAATTCGTGGATGGCAAGACGCTTGAACAGATTATTGAAAGTAACAATGACATGACCGTCAGCCGCATGATCGAGATCATGGGGGAGATTTGCGACGGACTCAGTTATGCGCACAAGAATGATGTGGTTCACCGTGATATCAAACCGAGCAATATCATTATTACAACCGACGGACACGCCAAGATCACGGACTTCGGCATTGCCAAAGTCAGTACATCCAGTAATACCGTGGTTGGCACTATTTTAGGAACGCCCGGATACATGTCACCGGAGCAGATCACAGGAAAATCGGTGGATCATCGTACGGATATCTTTTCGCTCGGTGCTGTTTTCTATGAATTCCTGACGCAACGAAAAGCGTTTCCGGGTGAGAACCTAACGGAAATATTATACCGTGTGATGAATGAGAATCCGCCTCCGGTCAGCGTGGTTAATCCAATGGTTCCGCCTGTTTTTGATAATATCATTTCGCGCGCACTGCGGAGGAATGCAGAAGAAAGATACCGCAGTATTGATTTTCTTGAACAGGACATCAAACGCGTGGAATTGACGCTCACTATGACCGGAACGAGTGAATTCGGATTATCAGCCGATGACACGACGAAATTGAATACACCGGCCATTTTGAAAAAAATCGGATTCGAACTTGATTATAAGAAATTGACGATGGGATTGTCCGTCTATTCGGCGCTCCTGACGTTCATTCTTATTTTTATGCTGGCCTTCGGCGACCATACCAGCCGTATCGCCGATTCCCTTACGGCCCAGAAGCCTGCGTCATTGGCGTTAACCATCAATGTGCCTGACGCGACGGTCTCCATCGACGGGCAAGCAGTACCGACGACCGAGTACAAATTGCGGATAGATAGTTTGTCGGTCGGGGAACACAAACTGGTAGTTCAGCGCGATTATTACCAAACTTATGAAACCGCTTTGGTATTTGCCACAGGTGAATCCAAAAATGTCAATGTCAATCTTAAATTAGCGCCGGTGGAAATCCGCCCTGGTGTTGATACGGCTCTTATTACGATTCGTTCAACTCCGAAGATGGCAAAAGTTGAAACCAGTGCGGGTCTCTTTATCGGATATACGCCCATTGAAAATTTTGCATTTCCTGGCGGAAATTATACGTTGTTGTTTTCAAAAGAAGATCATGTGTCGAAATCCAGGAATGCTTTTTTCAAGCGCAATCAAAATTATCCGGTCGAAGTAAGTCTTGATAAGTTACGCGGTTTCATTTCACTTGAGCGGGTATATCCTGAAAATGCTTCTCTGTACTGGAACGATAAAAGATTGTATAAGAATCCGAAAACCAATAAATACAGCGTAGAAGTCGGGGATCAGACCGTTACGATCAGAGCCGACGGGTATGAGGACGTTCAGAAGAAACTTTTTGTCAAATTTGACCAAGCGATTGATTTATCGGATTCACTTAAAGCGACGTATGGCTCATTATTAATTAAAACAAATCCGAGCGGAGCGGAAATTTTTCTGGATGACGATGAGAAATCATCAGGCAGATCGCCGCTTCAGCTTGACCGGTTGCTGGCCAGCACTCATAAAATAAGAGCCGTTTACAGGAATGAAAAAAGATTTAAATCGGTGAAGGTCGAGAAAAACGATACAACATCAACCACGGTCGTATTTTCCAATCCTAACGGATTTATCGAACTGGTCACGGATCCGCCGGGCGCCGATATTTATATCAATACCGCGTTACGCAGAGACATTAAGACGCCCCAGATGGTTGAGATACAGCCCGGTTTTTACAAAGTGCGTCTTTCACATCCAAAATTCACGAAATTTTATGAACTGACCGTCCGTGTCAGACCGGAAGCTCCGACAAAGGTCGAATACAAGTTCGAATGATGTACCGTTTCCGACTTTGACGATCAAGAGCCTGCCTAAGAACTCATCCGCATCCCTGTGTATGAAAAACTCTGAGAAAAAAAACAGGAGTTATTTCCCTTGATTACCTGGTTTGTTTTTATTGCTTATGCTGTGGCGATGATCTACCTGGGTTACCGGAGCCGCCATACCGAAAAAGGGGACGACTACTGGAGCGCTGCGCGCGGATTGAGCGGTTGGTCAGCCGGATTGTCTTTGTCGGCGGGTTTCATGTCGATCTCGTGGTCTTGCGTGTATGCGATACAGGTTTTTTATTGGTATGGACTATCCGGTTTCTTTTTAATGACGATACCATGGATGGTTGCCTTAGGAGGGATCTACTTCTTGGCGCTGAAGTACCACGATCTTCCTGCATTCAGTCAGGCTGAAATGGTGAGGCAACGGTTCGGCTTCAGGGCCGCCGGTATGGTCAGCCTCACACAAATTATCGTTTTCCTGATCTGGGGAGGGGCGGAGATTTATGTTGCAGCCAATTTACTGGAGTCATCGCTGTCGATAGACAAAAAGTGGATCATGCTGTTGATCGCCC
>CAZHUW010000221.1:0-5172 GCA_964535295.1 uncultured Bacteroidota bacterium | reverse complement strand
GTCAGGGGTTCGACCCCCCTTGTCTCCACTTATAATCAAAAAGACCAATGAATAATAGTTCATTGGTCTTTCTTTTATGACGCTTTTATAATTTGACGTTCGATGGCTTCGAACTCAATCAGGGCGACATATTCGTCGGCATAAGCATAATTGTCCGACTTCTGTTTCGCATACACTTCCTGCTTTTCGATAGTTAGCGAAGCGTCCGGTTCCATCTGCGGAAGTTTATTTCGAACCAACGCTATTCGTGAAACATTGACCGTATTATACCTCTCATCCACGACACCCTCTATACAAAAAGGGCCATAGGATAACGTTTGCTCCGCTACCCGCGCGTATACCTTTGGAAAAAGCACCGTATCGTAGATACCGGTAAGATCTTCGAGGGTCATGAACTTCATGTACTGGCCTTCCTGGATATTTCCATTCTCGTCTTGCTTGTCTCTGGTTCGTATACGTTTAGCTGAAACCAGCCAGCCGATCATTTTGACTTTTTTATTTTTGTACTTTGAAAGGTCTTTTGCTTTTACCACGGACGGACTATTGATCTGCTTCGGGAAGAATTCGAGAGGATGTTGTGCGACAAAATAGTTCAAAAGATTGGTTTCATTGCTAAGCTTTTCTTCAAAAGTCATGTCATCCAGATAGGAGAGCATCAGTTCATAATGGGTCAGATCCAAACCGAACATTTCCTGCGTGAGCCTGCTTTTCTGAATGTGCATGATAGCGTCAAGCAAGGCGATCAGCAAAGTTCGTCTCGGGTTCAGTGAATCAAAACATCCTATCTTTATCAGCGTCACGATCTCTTCATGCCCTACGCCCGACCTTAAAACAAAGTCTTGCAGAGAGTCGAACGGCTTTTCATTTCTAGCTATTATAACCTTAGCCAGCGCAGCCGAACCAATATTAGCAATGAAACGCAGGCCCACCCGGATTGATTTACCGGAGGCCTTGTATTCAATATCACTCAAATTGATGTCGGGAGGCAGTATCGTCAATCCCAATCTGCGGCATTCCGAGATATAAGCCGATGCGGAATAAAACCCGCCTTCATTGGATAAAACGGCCGCCATGTAATACGCGGGATAATGGATCTTGAGATATAAGCCCTGAAATGCCATGAGTGCATAGCTCGCGCTGTGCGCCTTGCAGAACGAGAACCCGCTGAAGCTGCCGATCTGTGTCCATAAAGTTTCGATCTCTTTGATATCGCCTATCTTCTGAAAACTGTATTTAAAAAATTTTGCTTTCAGTTCCTGAATGGTTTTGGCACTCACCCGCTTCCCGTTCATGTAGCGTCGAACAATGTCGGCTTCTTCCAGAGTTAAGTTACCTACAAAATGTAACACCTTGATCACATCTTCTTCAAATATCATTACACCAAAAGTTTCCGGTAGGACCTCCATCAATGCCGGCAACGCTTCTTTTCGTTTTTCAGCGTGAAGCAAGCGTTCAATGAACATATACATCATCCCCGACTCTACGCAGCCCGTTCGCACCATACCCAGAATGACATACAATAATTCAAACGTTGTAGCCTGAGTTATCCGCATTGCATTACGAATAAACGGGCTCTCCGCGTGCACAACGCCTATCGTTTTGCCCGTACTCATCAGTTCCTTCGCTTTTTCATCGGCAAATATCTTTCCCCAGTTAAAAATATCGATGGACTGATTCTGTTCTTTTTCGATATTCTTGACTGCATCTTCGATGGTACCCAGCCCCCTGACGGCCAGCACGTCAAACTTGATCAGACCAACATCTTCGCCGGAATACATGTCTAATTGCGTTTTGACAAAGCCGTTAGCGCTGCGTTCCAATGCACTGTACTGAGTAACGGGCTTCTCCGTAATGACTACGCCGCTGGAATGGATACCGCTGTAATGCGGGAAGCCGTCTAACTGTGCAGCCTTTTTAAGGATCTTCTGGTACAGATCGCTGTTCAGTTTTAGATTTTTCGCTTCCGGGTATTTTGTACTGAGCTCTTCAAGGTTTGTTGCCGTAGTATGAGGAATGAATTTGCGGAAAGTATCCAACTCCCGCTCGCTGATACCGTAAGCCTTGGCAACTTCGCGCAAGGCACCCCTCGCATGCATGGTATGAATGGACGACATCATCGCGACACGTTCTTCTCCGTAACGCCGGTAAATATACTCCAACATCCTGTCCCTGAAGCGCCAATTGAAATCCAAATCTATGTCGGGCGGTTTTCCGCGGGAATAATTAAGAAACCTTTCGAAATAAAGATTATAACGGATCGGATCCACCTCCGTAAGGCCGAGACAGTAGCTGACAAGACTATTAGCAGCAGAACCCCGTCCTACATGCCAATAACCCTGGCTGTGCGCGTACGTAACCATATCCCAGCAGATGAGGAAGTAGTCGCAGAAATTAAGATTGGATATCACTTCCAGTTCGTAGTTCAAGCGCCGAATCAGCGCGTCATAGTTGAAAGGCTTGCTTTTATCTGTGATGGCATAACGTTTCCGCAATCCTTCATGGGATAATTGCCGAAGCATCCCAGGGCTTGAATCGACCACCTTACCGTCGTCGGTCCGGTATCTGGCACAATGATATTTTTTGAGTTCAAACTCAAACTGACATGCATTGACTATCTTCTGTACATTGGCCATCGGTTCTTTCAAGGCGCCTGCCACCTTTTTCATTTCGGCGGGCGATTTCAGGTATTGTTCCTCACAAACTTCATCTTTCAAATCATAAACGGTTGTGAGTTGTTTGATCGAAGCCAGGATACGGTGGGTTTCATGTTTTTCCGGAGTATCGAAATACACGTCGTTGGTGATCACCGAAGGTATGTTGTTTTTAGAAGCGTACTCGTAGATTTCTCGATTTCGTTTTTTCAGGCTTGGCAACAGAATAAGTTCACCGTAGAGATCGTTCACATGTCCTTTCAATCTGCGTAAAACGTCCAATGAATACGTCATGATGAACAAGCCTTCTGAATGCTGTTTTAACTCATCAACAGGGTCAAAACCGACGTTCAGGTGTCGATTCGACACAAGTTCACATAACTGGCTGTAACCGCTTATATTTCGACAGATAATGGTTAATTTATGATCTATATTTTTTGGGTTATCTATTTCGCATCCGATCAGCGGAAAAAGGCCGTATTCCTTGCACATCGAATAAAATTCCACCACTCCCGCCATGGTATTCAGGTCAGTAATGGCCATTGCGTCATAGCCGCATTCTTTGGCTCTTGCAACAAGGCTTTCAATGCTCGAACTGCCTTTGCCGTAGGTGTAATAGGAATGAACATGTAAATGACTGAACAACTAATGCTCCTAAATAAAAAACTCAATTCCCATAGATTAGTTCTACAGAAATTGAGTTTGGTGCTCCCAACGACTCAACAAAAAGTTATGCTACGGATCCTACTCTCACGGCACTGTTTCCGTATTTATGATTTATAATGTCGACGGCTTTAAGTAACCATTCCCGCCGTTCCTCATTCTGTCTTAACAGGTCGATGGTAAAATGGTCTTGTGTGAATTTGGTGATACCTACACCGATCAGCCTTATTGTGACTCGTCGGTCATCCGCTTTGTGGAATAAAGACATGGCCGTACGGTAAATCGCAATCGGATCATTGGTTGGGTCGATGGTGATCTGTCTTGAATGATCTACCCAATCGGAATAACGAAGTTTTATCCTAACGCATTGAGCCCTGAGATCCATCCCACGCATTTCTTCGGATATATCCAGAGACATCGCGTGAATGATATTAGATAAAAACGCGGCATCCCTGGTATCCGTTGCGAATGTTTCTTCTCTGGAAATCTGTTTTTGTTCTCTGGCTGATACCAAATACTGCTCACCATAACCTTTTGCGTACGATTGAATAGTCAGTCCCGATTTGCCGAATGCCTTACCGATGTACTCCGAATCCAGTTTGGCCAGTTGCCCGCAGGTGCGTATGCCTCTGGCAGTGAGCCTTTCCAACATGACTTCGCCAACTCCACTTAACACACCCACGCTCAAAGGTTCCAGAAATTGAGTTTCCTTGCCAGGAACAATCTCAATCACGCCGTCCGGCTTGGCCTGATCACAAGCCACTTTTGCGGACATTTTATTGGATGCAATACCGATAGCGCACGGTAAACCAAACTTGGACATAATAGTTTTTTGCATTCGTAAAGCGAATTTATAGAGATCCCCTCCGAATATTCTCTCGCAGCCCGTCCAGTCTATATAAAATTCATCAATACTGGCAGCTTCGAATTTTGGCGCATAATATTTAACGAACGCTTGAACTATGTCAGAATACTCCTGATAAGCCTGAAAGTGCCCATCGATTCGAATCGCAACGGGGCATTTGCGTTCCGCTATACCGGTAGGCATTCCTGCGCGAACACCGTATTTCCTTACTTCATATGATGCGCAAGTAACAACTCCGCGGCTTTCAGCCGGACCGGCTACCATAATGGGTTTGCCAACCAAACCGGGGTTTAGTATCCGTTCGACCGATACAAAAAAAGCTGTGAGGTCGATATGTACGATCCGTATGAGAGGCATTAGTTCATCTGGTTTTTAAAGATACTTTGAATTTTTATGAACACATTTTTAATACGCATTTTGCGTTCCGGTGCAAAATCAAACACTAACTCCATGTTCCCGAAAATATCACTCGGCGTTTGCATGTTCAGCGTTTTTAAGATTCCGAAAGCATTCTGTTTTATTTTTTCTTTGTCCGAGGGGCTTAACGGCGGCATAACGCAATTGATGTTGCCCAATATGGAAGAACTGGCCCGGTAAAAATTTAATTGAGAATTGACCACATTACCGTTTTGGAATGATATTTCAACCCCAATTCGATCCGTAAAAAACTGGTGGATATTGTAGGCCGATAAGATATTATGAAAGTTTCCGGAGATCAACTCTTCCTCAGTCACCGTAAAATTAGATTTATCCATTGCAAAGCCTTTCAATATTTCCGACGTGATTCGATCACTTTACCGATTATTTTGAATTCGCCGTTGATCGGCTCATATTTTGGATTAGCGGCTTCGAGAAATACTTTGTCCCGTTCCCTGCGAAAGCGTTTAACTGTGACCTCATCTCCAAGCAAAGCGATAACGATGTCTTTATCCTCTGCAGCTTCTTGTTTATGAACGATAAGAACGTCCTTTTCGATGATCCCAGCCTCGATCA
>CAZHUW010000220.1:0-5328 GCA_964535295.1 uncultured Bacteroidota bacterium | reverse complement strand
CCTCAACCTGGTTGAACACCGGTAAATGCGTCGCATCCGGCGTATCCTTGCGGTACACGCGGCCCGGACAAATAATGCGGATCGGCGGTTTATGCTTTTCCATCATACGCGCCTGAACGGGCGTCGTATGCGTACGTAACACGACGTTATCATTAATAAAAAAAGTATCCTGCATATCGCGTGCAGGGTGATCTTTCGGGATATTGACCGCTTCAAAATTGTAATAATCCAGTTCCACTTCCGGCCCGTCTGCAACGGAAAAACCCATACCGTAAAATATAGATTTGATCTCCTCCAGCACCTGGGTCAAAGGATGGATGTGGCCGACAAATTTCCGCCTTTCCGGAAGTGTGTAGTCAAAATGGTCCTGCAGCGCATCTTCAGATTTGATCAGATCTTCTTTGATTTGACCTAATTTTCCTTCGATGAACGATTTGACCTCGTTCAGCACTTTACCGAACTGCGGTTTTTGATCCTTCGGCAGATCTTTAAGCTGATTCGTTGCTTCAGTAACCACGCCTTTGCGTCCGATATACTTCGTGTGAATCAGCTCCCACTCCGATTTAGAGAGTTTTTTACCGTCAACTTCCGCAATGAATTGTTCTTTGATTTTTTCCAGATCGATCATGTTTTCCCAAAAACTTTATATAAATTTCATCATAAATATACAAAAAAAAGAGCATTTAGCAACATGGAAATCGCTAAATGCTCCGGCCAAATTCAGAGTTTTAAAGTAAATAAAGGCGCGTTTCTTATCGCTTATCCCTGTTTTGCGGTTTCGATCAATTTGTTGAATGCCGCCGCATCGTTCATCGCGAGATCGGCCAACACCTTACGGTTGATATCGATGTTATGCTTTTTCAGAGAGTTGATGAATTTGGAATAACTCATTCCGTGCGCGCGGACAGCCGCATTGATACGGACGATCCATAAGGAACGGAAATTACGTTTCTTCAGTTTACGGTCGCGCGTCGCATAGGTCATTCCTTTTTCGACCGTCTCGATCGCGGTTCGCAGCACATTTTTCCGTTTGCCAAAGTTGCCTTTTGCCTTCTCAAATATCTTCTTGCGGCGAGCTTTGGATGCCGGGTTATTGGTTGAACGTGGCATGATATTCTCCTAATAAATTGATTTATTAATTTTTCATAATTAGTTCTGATTGCCACTAAGTCTCTAAGACACAAAGAATTCAAAAAACATTTATTTTAATGGCTTCGGGTCTTAGTGCCTTTGTGGCAAAAAATCTTTACCGTTACTTCTTGCCCAGCATCGTAAGCACGCGGTTCACATCGGTATCATCCACAAGATGTTTTCCTCCCAGATCCCGTTTGCGGCGGTTGGATTTACTGCTCAAAAGATGGCGCGCCGTTGATTTTTTCCGCATTAATTTGCCTTTACCCGTTTGCTGAAACCTTTTTTTGGCGCCGCTGTTTGTTTTCATTTTCGGCATACTCTATTCTCCTTTTGGTTAAATTTCTAAAGTTGTTGCGGTCACGTTATTTTTTCACAAAAACCATGACCATGTTCCGCCCTTCAAATTTCATCTGATCATCTAATTTGCCCACCGCATCGAGATCCTTGACCATACGTTCGGCCAATTCGATCCCGAATTCCTTATTGGCAATTTCGCGCCCTTTGTAGACAATGACCAGTTTGACCTTATATCCGTCCTGAAGGAAATTGAAGGCATGTTTCATCTTGAACTGGTAATCGTGATCGTCCGTTGCAGGACGGAACCGCAGTTCCTTGACCTCGCCCTGATGCGTGTGTTTTTTTCGCGCATCTTTTTCCCTCTTCTGGATCTCATAACGGTATTTCCCGTAATCGATGATCTTACATACCGGGGGCTCTGCGTTGGGTACGATCTCCAAAAGGTCCAGGTTTTCTTCACGTGCCCGGCGCAGCGCGTCCGGCGTATCGACGACGCCGATCTGCTCGCCGTTGGATCCGATGAGGCGAACTTTGGCCACACGGATATGCTCGTTCATTCTGATTTTATCTTCTTTACTAATGGCGTTACTCCTTTTTCAATGTTCAGTGAACTATGATATCACTCAGTGATTTTTTGATCGATCTCGTTTTTGATCTTTTCAATGAATTCGCTGACGGTTTGCGAACCTTGATCGCCTTTCCCGTGGCGCCGAACGGATACCGACCGACCCTGCAATTCCTTTTCCCCGATCACCAGGATGTACGGGATCTTTTTCATTTCCGCTTCGCGTATCTTGTATCCGATCTTTTCATTGCGTGTGTCGATCTCGGTGCGGATATCGGCCCGATTGAATTTTTCTTTGAGTTCCTCGGCGTACGAATTATGTCCATCGGAAATCGGAAGGACTATGGCCTGCACCGGCGCGAGCCACACCGGGAAGTTGCCGGCATACTGTTCGATGAGAATGCCGATGAATCTTTCCAGTGATCCGAAGGGTGCGCGGTGGATCATGATCGGCCGGTGCTTCTGACCGTCAGCTCCCGTATATTCTATCTTAAATCGTTCCGGCAACACGTAGTCGAGCTGAACCGTGCCTAATTGCCATGTTCTGCCCAGCACATCTTTGATCATGAAGTCGATCTTAGGGCCGTAAAAAGCCGCTTCGCCGATACCTACGAAATAATCCAGCTTCATTTCGTCCGCGGCTTCCTGAATGTCTTTTTGCGCAATTTCCCACAACGCAATCTCACCGCCGTATTTCTCGTTTCGGTCATCGCGGAAAGAAAGACGCGTTCTGAAATCTTTGAAGCCGAGTGTTTTAAAAACGTATTGTATCAAAGCGATCACACGGCACATCTCTTCTTTCACCTGATCGGGGCGAACGAACAAATGCGAATCGTCCACCGTAAATCCGCGTACCCGCGTCAGTCCGTTCAATTCCCCGGACTGTTCGTACCGGTATACGGTTCCGAATTCCGCCAAACGGATCGGCAGATCACGGTAACTGCGCGGCTTAGAAGCATAGATCTGAATATGATGCGGGCAGTTCATAGGTTTGAGAAGGAACTGTTCGCCGTCTTCCATGGTAATCGGCGCGAATTGCGAATCTTTATAATACGGGTAATGGCCGGATGTTTTATACAACTCAATATTGCCAATATGCGGTGTTACTACCGGAAGATAACCTTGTTTCTTCTGTTCATCCCGCAAGAATTCCACCAGGGTCTCCCTCAATGTAGTTCCATTCGGAAGCCACAGCGGCAATCCTCCGCCAACTTTCGGCGACAAGTAGAAGAGTTCCAGTTCCTGACCGACTTTACGGTGATCCCGTTTCTTGGCCTCTTCCAGCATGAGAAGGTATTCGTCAAGTTGTTTCTTTGACGGAAAACTCACCGCGCGTAATCTCTGAAGCTGAATATTATTCTCATCGCCTTTATAAAAAGCGCCCGCGACCGACATGATCTTGAACGCCTTGACCATACCGATATTCGGAATATGAGGCCCGCGGCAGAGATCGGTGAATTCACCCTGGGTATACGTACTTATCGTATCGCCTTCCGGAACGCTTTCGATGATCGGTATCTTGAAATCCTCACCGATGGATGTAAAAAATTTTACCGCTTCTTCTTTTGAAAGTTCTTTACGGGAAGTGGTGAATTTTTCTTTTACCACATTGGCCATCTCTGCTTCGATCTTGGGGAAGTCATCCTGGCTTATCGGTTCCGGAAATAAAATATCATAAAAGAATCCGGCTTCCGTCGGAGGGCCGTCTTCCAATTTGGCTTTGGGCCACAGCCGCTTAACGGCTTGCGCCATAAGATGCGTCGAGGAATGCCAGAAAACCTGCATACCTTCGGGCGTGTCATAGGTCAGCAATTTAACGGAAGCATCCTGTCGAATCGGATAGGTCATGTCTACGGCTTTACCGTTGACTTCCGCCGCAACGCATTTTTCGGCCAAACCGCGGCTGATGGACGCAGCAATAGTCTGCGGCGTAATGCCTTCATCGAATTGTCTTACTGATTTGTCGGGAAACGTAATGTTGATCTGTGCCAAAATCTCTATTCCTTAACCTGAATTATTTGTGACCCAGGAACCAGCGGATGGCCGTGGGTTAATCGAGGTAGCCCGCGTAAAGCGGACATTTTAATTAATTTATCATGAACTCTCGGTTCAAGCGAGGCCATTATACACGATTTGGCGTTAAAAGTCAAACATAAAATCTTCTTTTTATCATGATAGGTTATGCGTATCTTTTTTTGATCAATTATCCGTGCAAATCGATGAATTATCTCACTCATTATTACTTTAACACCCGGCAGCCGGTGCTTGCGTCTGCTTCAGCGGAATTTCATTTTGGCGCTGCGCTTCCGGATATTCTGAGCGACTATGACCGAACCCTGCGGTTTCATCCTTCCCATATTCCCGTAAATCAAAATGAATTGTGGCATGGGATACTTAACCACTTGGAAATGGATACGTTCTTTCATCGGTCTGAATTCTTTAAGAATTCTTACGAAGAGATCCGCGTCATCCTCACGCAAACCGTTCCACAAGACCTGCATATCAGGCCTTTTTTTC
Organism: uncultured Bacteroidota bacterium; assembly: GCA_964535295.1. Taxonomy (GTDB): domain Bacteria; phylum CLD3; class CLD3; order SB21; family SB21; genus SB21. The sequence continues at coordinate 815 of CAZHUW010000220.1, read as the reverse complement.
TTGCGCATGTTCTGGTCGAGATACTTCTCGATCATCTGCTGCTGACCCGATCTGCCGATCTTGCACAACGTTTTTATTCTGCGATCGATTCAATTCACCCAAAAGACATCATCCGCCTTTTGGAGGCATGCTTTTCGCGCCGGCTTGAAGGGCTTGAAGAACTCATCAATAAATTTCTTGTAACTCGTTTCCTCGAAAGTTATATTGAACTTGATAATCTAGTCTATCCGATTAATCGTATGCTGACACGGACGCGCCAGCAGCCTTTTGATATTCACGACAATTCCGTCGTCGATCTTATCCTGCAGCCGTCATTACTTATTGTAACAGGCCAATTCCTTAAACTCATACAAGAATTCGAACGGGCCTTTTTGAATTCCCGACAATAAAAAAATAATGACTGAAAAACCGATCATTTTCTTTGACGGCGTATGCGGGCTGTGTAATCGTACGGTCGATTTTATAATCCGGCACGATAAAGACCGTCAGTTTCTTTTTGCTCCGCTGCAGGGAGAGACCGCTTCACGGACATTGCCTGCCATCCGGACGACCGAGCCTGATACAATCATATGCAAGGACGGGTCAAAACTGTATTATAAATCGGATGCGGTTTTACATATTATGATGAGGATCGGCGGAATATGGAGGCTATCGGCTGCAGTTTATATTATACCTAAGTTCATTCGTGATTTCTTTTATGACATCGTAGCCGGTAACCGATACCGGATTTTCGGGAAGAAAGAATCATGCCGGCTCCCGAGTTCGCAAGAAAGAGAGGTTTTTTTGGATTGAATTCACCGTAACCGATCAACTCA
>CAZHUW010000219.1:0-5416 GCA_964535295.1 uncultured Bacteroidota bacterium | reverse complement strand
AGGCTTTTCTGGAGGGTGAACATATTAAGCAGATGCCGGTTCTCCATGGATTTATTGATCTTTTGTTCGATCTCTTCCGCAATGGCGTTAATGATCTTCAAATGTTCTACGTAATGGATGATCGACGCGTAAATGATCTTCAGTGCTACATCGCTGACAGAGGAGACTTTATTGAAGTGTTTTCGTTCGAAAAAGTTCACGCTGTCGGAAACGGCAATAATAAGCTGATCTTTGAACCAGAACATGCCGAAGGAAGAGACCCTGAATAAGAATGTCTCAACGGCGGAGTAATTTTTTGGCATTTTAAGGATCACTGCCGCATGCTCAGGCTCAAACTCCAGACGCGCAAGTTCATCGGGGTCCAACGCGGATTGCAGTGTGTGTTCGTCAATATTCCTTTTTGTAATCAGGAATTTCTTTTCTTCTTCATCGGGATTGATGAAAAGCAGCACTTGTCCGGTGTCGTCGGGGCATTCTACCAGCTTGTGGTCGGCAATATTGAAGGATTTAAGCATACGGCACGTCTTTTTAATGTGTTTAGTCGGGACTAACATAATACATTTAGAGAAAATATGCACATGGTTTTTTAAGTCTTCAAAAAAATCTGATAAATTTGAAAAGTGTATTGGTTTGATATATATTGTTTAAATTGGATCGTCAATAAGAATGGAGAGAGTATGTTTCGAATCGGATATTACCAGTTCAGGCCGGCGTTTGGTCAGAAAAGAAAAAATCTGGTCAAAGTTATAAACGCACTCCACGATGTAAAGGCGGATCTCATGGTACTGCCGGAATTGCCTTTTACGGGTTATTATTTTCAGGATAGGGCCGAAGTTATGCGCCTTTCAGAAGAAACTTCGGATTCGGTCATTGTCGAAGGCCTGGCGGCATTGTGTAAAGAAAAGGACTTCTATATCGTAACCGGTTTTGCGGAACGAAAAGGGTCTCAATGTTTTAATAGCGCCTTGCTCATCGGGCCGGATGGTCTGGAGCATACGTATCGAAAGCTTCATCTATTTAATGAGGAAAAGAATTGGTTTGACCCTGGAGATACTCCTTTGCAAGTACAAACGGTGCGCGGTGTAAAGATCGGTATTATGGTCTGTTTCGACTGGATATTTCCTGAGGTCATGAGAACTCTGGTTTTGCAGGGCGCTCAGATCGTGTGCCATCCTTCGAATCTGGTGCTGAATTATTGCCAGGACGCCATGCGAACCCGGTGTATCGAAAATATGGTTTTTGCGGTCACTGCAAACCGTTTTGGGTTGGATAAACGACCGAAGGGTGAATTGAAATTTACGGGCCAAAGTCAGATCACGGCGCCGAAAGGCCTTGTCATTCACAAAGCGCTACCCCAAAGAGAAACGCTGTTTGTAGCTGAAATTGAACCAGCGCTGGCTTTAAACAAAAATATAACGGATCTGAACGATCTCCAAAAAGACCGCCGCCCCGAATTTTACTTACGTTAAATTGGTAAAAAAAAACGGTTGATCGAACCTATGTTCGTCAACCGTTTTTTTTGTAAGAATTTGTATTAAATCATTTCATCAGGATCATTTTTCTGGACGTATTGAAGTTCCCAATCTGAAGGCGGTAAATATATATGCCTGTGGCAACGGTTGATCCGGCATCATTACGGCTATCCCAAGACACTCTCTGCACGCCAACATCCTGCACTTCACCTCTGACGAGTTCCCTGACTTTTTGCCCCAAAATATTATAAATCGTTAGGCTTACTCGGCTTTGTTTCGGTAGTCGGTAGGAGATCGTCGTTGCCGGATTAAATGGGTTTGGATAATTCGGCAGAAGTTCAAACGTTACCGGAACCTTCAATTTCAATGCTTTTTCTTCATGATATGCGATATCTCCGTTATAGGCTACATCGGCGAGCCTATAAATGACGCTATCCCCGGCCTTAACATTAACGTCAATGAATCGGTAATCCGTAAACGACGACTTTGTTCCTTGCCCTTCTATCGTCGTAATTGTTTCGAAATCCGTGCCAGGTGTTTTTTTCTGAACGAGCCAGTACGCGTTTTCAATTTCAGATTCTGTTCGCCAAATAAGCTCAACATGTCCTGAGTTTTCTATCTCTTCTGCTTCGAACGATGTAAGTTCGACCGGCAGTGAAACGTCGCTGTTAAGCGCCCCAAATGTCACAAAGTCATTATTCCCATCCGTCAAAGTGAAAATATTGCTTGTCACTGTCCCTGTGTTAGTGTTGGGTCCGTTTGCGTATACTCCCGTGAATGCGGATTGACCAAGGTTGCTCCAGTTTCCTGTTCCGTTGGATTGTCTTGCGATCACGACATCTGCTGAACTGGATGAACCGACGATACCTGCAACGCCGTCGGCGATCCCGCCTGCACCGTTATTATCCCACGACAATCGGATAGTGGGGTTGGTCATGCTTCCTCCATTGGCAGCATAAGCCACGTTCCAATAACGTATACGGGATACGGCTACTAATGGGGCATTGATCCCTGTTGTTAATGGGGGAACGATATTCGTTTCGATCTGTTCAATGGTAATATGTTGATTGGATCCTGTGACCGTACCGACTGCGACCGTTACCGCTTGGAAACGACCTGTCGGTTTTCCAATCGGGAATACACAGCTAATGTTCGAACCTGTGGCAAATATCTTGCGCACTTTGCCGTTTACAAAAGAGGATGATGAGCCGCCGGAAACGGTAGAAGCCGCATTCAATGTCAGATAATCTGCATTATTGGCAAAGTTCACTAACCCATCGGTGAGTGCCAGCGTTCCTGAAACCGTCGGAAGGCTGCCGCTGCTGATAGTCACTCCGTTGGCGTTATTGATGGTCAACGATGGGAAAGTAACATTTCCAGTGATGGTCTGACCGGTACCGGTAGTAAATGCAATATTTCCGCTTGAAGTGGCCACCGCACCTCCGTTAACCTCAAAGTCAAAGTTGCCTGAAAAAATCGAATTGGAAGAAAGAGTTAATGAACCACCCGTTACAGTCACGTCATTTTGGAAGGCCAATGTCTGTGACCCGAATGTTACCGTGCCGCCGGGAGTGAAACTTCCTGCGAAAGTAGTATTGGGTGTCGCTCCGGCCGCTGAGATCGTGCCATTTCCAGAATAAGCGCCGGTGAACGAAACCGTTCCGGCACCCGTATTTAAGTTGATCGTTCCGGTGTTATTCATCGTGGATGAAAAATTGTTCGTTCCGGAACCGCTCACGTTCAACGTTCCGCCGTTGGTAAATGCGGTTCCAAAGGAAGAGTTACCCGTTGCTGTTGCGGCAATGGTCAGAATACCGCCGGTGGTATTGGTCGTAGTCCCAATGTTGATTCGTCCGCCGGTACCTTCAATGGAAAGCGTGCCGCCACTTATCGAAGCCGAACCCGTTGTGCTGCAATTGCCGCCGGTTACCGTAAGAGTGCCGGAGCCTGATTTGGATAAAGTTCCGGTAATGGCAAGATCGCCTGTGATTGTAAGGTTGCCTCCGCCTGATTTTGTGAAATCCTGCGAAGATACATTGCCGCTAGTGCTGATGGTTCCGCTGGCGTTTGTTATGTTGAGTGCTCCGTATACAGCAGGATCCAAGGCCCCTGAATTTGTACTTGCAACATTCGTAGTGCTGGTAGCGCCAAAAGTTCTTTCTCCCGTAGTCCCCAATCCAGTACCGGTGGTGATATTAAGAGTTGCGCCATTTGTGAATAGAATACCAGCATTATTCAACATACTGATGCCACCTGTGGTTCCATTCACTGTAAGAGTACCGTCACTCAAAACTGACAGCGAATCACTGGATCCGCCGGAAATCGCGGTAATTGTTATCGGCGCCGCGTTAGTATTGGTAACAGAAAGTGTGACGGTATTTCCAGATCCGTCTCCAACAACCAGGGACTGGATCGTCTGTGCCGTGGAACCGGACAACGTCACCGTATATGATCCCGCAGCTATGGTATTATCGAGAACAACATCATCAATGGAACCGGGTAACACATCTCCATCCCAATTCAGCTGACTTGTCCAAAGGCCGTCCCCGGCGCCAGCATCCCATCTCACGGTTGCCCCGCCGGAGCCAAATGTAATAATTTGGTTATTCGTTGGGAAAGCTGTAATACCGGCGACCCTTATACTGTCTACCGATTCGTCCCGGGTCTCTCCTGTCAAAAGGAGATAGCTGGGGTTGGTCGTCAGAGCCGCATTCTGCAGTAGCATACGATTACGGCTTTCCGGGCTAAATCCGGCATCCGTGTAGCGCGCTGTAAAATCGTACGTGATATCGCTGGGAGCTGTGCCATCCACCCGACGAAGAGTGTAATAGGCCGTTGAAGTAATGGCTGAAACCCCGGACGGCGCATTCCCGCCGGGATTCGAATTAAAATATTTTACTTCGATGGTGTCGAAAGCACCACCCGTAAAATCCTGATAACGGAATGTGGCTAAGCGGTATTTCGTTCCGGTCTGCACGCCTGTCGGAAAACGATAAGTACTGTTATCGTTCACAACACGCCGAACCGCGCCGGCTATGAAGGTAGTTGCACTTTCACCCGAGAAACCGCTTAGGATAGTTACCGAACCATGTCCCTCCTGAATCAGGAGGCCGGCTGTAAAAATGATTGAATCAGCCACCACGTTCTGAGCGGTTAAAGTTACGTTACCGGAGTTTGAAATCTTGAGTTTTCCATACGTGGATATAGTGACTGGAACCGTTTCGCCCGAAGGTCCGTTAAACTGAAAAGTGCTGCCCGTTGCCAATGCAAATACAGGCTGACCTGCGGTGTGACCGAAAAATGTCTTACCGCCTGTAATAATGCTGGACGTATTGTTGGCGTCAGCTGCCGGCAAAGTCAGGTTGTTAGCTCCGGTAGCCATTTCAAAAATACTGGCATTGTTCACAATAATTTTGCTTCCGCTAAGGTCTGAAACCGTAAGAGTTCCTGAACTGTTCAGAAAGCGTCCGCGTTCAACAACCAGCCTGCGTTTGACGGTTACTGCAGAAGCTCCTAACGTAACCGTAGAGTCGTTTAGTGCCGTTCCAAAAGCCTTGTTCACATAAATGGAATTGATCGTCGAAGATCCTGTGATGGTCTGGTTTTGGGAGCCGATGAATGCCATGACCCCGTTGAGAGCGGTAGTATCATAAGCGCCGCCTCCGCTGAGCCCTCCGACAAGGTTGCCGCCAACATAGAGAGTGTCATTGCTAACCGATGGATGTTTTATTTCCCCGGAATTAAGAGTGAGTACCTTATTGACGAAACGGCGTCCTGAAGTTATCGTTACTCCTGCGGAATTATTCATGTAAACGCTATCGATACTGCTTGTTGATGTCCATTCGTAGGCTACAGTATGTGCAACGATACCATTATAAACAAGGCCGGCGCCTGATCCATAAGTGATACTTCCTGTCCCGGCGCTCAATGCTGGATTGGCGGTT
>CAZHUW010000218.1:0-5448 GCA_964535295.1 uncultured Bacteroidota bacterium | reverse complement strand
TGCACCGTGTCTTCCGATATGGTCATGCGTTTCCAGGCAACGAACCTGGCCAGTATAAAGAACCATGCCGCGGTGCCGATCGCCATTCCCAAAACAAAAGTCACCTGATCGGTCAGATCACCGGTAAGCCATTGATATGAATATAAAAATCCTGCTGCAAAAACCCAAAAACCAATGGCCAGGGGATTTGTGAGATAGATCAGAAAACCCAGGCTCAGATTCTTTGTTAATTCTTTTTGCGTGGGCGGATGGAACGTTTGAACCGAATGATTATTATAACTTTTGTAGATCAGCCTTCCGCCCAGAAATGCCAGCACGGGGAATCCCAGCGGCTGGAACATGTGTTCGATCTGATCTCTCAGAAGCGAGACGCCGAATACCGCGATCATACAATACCCGATATCAACGATCAGCGCGCCGATGCCGATCATCAAAGCCTGACGGAATCCGCGTTTGAACGCGGTATCGATGATGGAAATATTGATCGGCCCGATCGGAATGGAATTAACAAATCCTATTCCGAGTCCAAATAAAAAAACGATTGTGATCTGCAACATCATCGAATGATCCTCGCATGAATAAGCGTATCGTTCTCAATGGCCTTAGTAGAAATGAGAGCAAGTTTCACGACGACTTTAGCCTTTGCGGTCAATTTTCCCGTAACGGACGAAATGCCGTCGCCGATGATCTTCGGCGCGATGAATATCAGCGCCTCATCCGCCAATCCGGCTTTCAAAAATTCCCCGTGTATCACCGAACCGCCTTCAACTAAAACCGATGCGATCTTTTCTTCCTCCAAAAGCAACCGCATCGCCGTTTTAAGGCCGATCCGGAATTTATTTGCGGGTAATTCATAGATACGCACTCCCCGCTTCTTAAGTTTTTCAATTTTCTTTTTATTGGAATTCTTAGCCGTTAAAATGATCGTATTTGATACATGATTACCGTTAACGATCTTCGCACTTAAGGGCATTCGCAATCTCCCGTCAACGATGATGCGTTTCGGGTCGCGTCCCTTCACCATGCGCACAGTTAACTCAGGATCGTCCTTGATCACCGTTTCCGCGCCAACCAGCACGGCGTCGAATTCCGTTCGCAGACGGTGAACATGCCGGCGCGAGGATTCGGAACTGATCCACTTGGAATCGCCGTTGGATGCGGCAATTTTCCCGTCGAGCGACTGAGCCCATTTGAGCGTGATCCACGGCAATTTCGTATTTATATTCTTAAAAAAAAACCTATTTAGCTCCCAGCACTCGTTCTCCAGTATCCCGTATTCAACTTTTACGCCGGCATTTTGAAGCTGTTTCGCGCCTTTTCCGCTCACCGATTTGAACGGGTCCAAAGTTCCGAATACCACATGCGGGATCTTTTCCCGGATGATCAGGTCGGTGCAGGGCGGCGTTTTCCCGTGATGACAGCAGGGCTCTAAATTGACATACAGGATCGTACCGGACAGATCGGTGATCCCTTTGCGTTTCGCACGGCGAACGGCCTCCACTTCCGCATGGGGTTTACCGTAACCCGTGTGATAGCCTTTGGCGATAATACGGGCTTCGCCGTTCTCGACTTTCACCAAAACGGCGCCCACCAAGGGATTGGTCGCGGTCTTGCCGATGCCCTTTCGCGCGAGTTTGAGCGTTTGACGTATGAAGGGTTCGTGATCGATCATTTGAATTGGTTTATGAATACCTTAACCGCAAAGAGCACAAAGGAAAACAAAGAGTTTTTTTTGTGTTCATTGCGTGTATTTTCTTTGTGTTCTTTGTGGTAAAAAACCTTCAGCAAATTAGACAAACAACTCAAGTTATTCAAGGGGATTTGTCGTTGGGCTGGTCATTTTTTTGATTGACCAATAATGAAAATAGTGATAGCTTTCATTGAGGTCAATATGGCGCAAATTATTACCTACAAAGAAGGTGCTTACTCACAAATCAGGCTTTCTTCCGGTGAAAGAATTCTTTTATCTGTGGGACAATCAGGTATTGCAATTTTTAAGTTATATTTCTTTGGTTTTTTCCCAGGTAGAAAACTAGCTGAGTGGCATTCGAGTCAACTAGCAGATTTCATGTTTTTCTTCGGGGGCGCACCACTTAACCAGACTCCATTCAACTACACAGTCAATAAACTCACTTCGTTTGACAATATTCTCTCATTGAGCAAATTTCTGGCACAAAAACCGAACCCTCTCCAACGTGAACTACAAGAAAAAGCTCTCAAGGAAGCCCAAACCAGTCAATTCACGATTACTGATTTTGATACTTGGTCTTTCTCCAATACTTTGGAAAACCCAAAAGCAAATCTTGAAGACCAACTAAACGAATTTATTCAAAATAATGATGTCCTTGTAAAAAATGAAGTTGACGAACCTTATCAAATTTCTCTTATGAGGACCAAACTACTGATTCTTGATAAAAGTGTTCTTATTCAAAAAGACAATCACAGTACCGACTTTGAAACATACATCTTAGGCATGAAAAATTTGGTTCTTACCTATGATCATTCGTCACCTGAGATGAAGCAGATGATAAAGCAGAAATTTCCAAAAACAAAGAATTAGAACTGACTATGCCATATAATCCAAAATTTTATTTTGGTGATCTACCAGGTTACGACGCTAAGATCTGGCGCTACATGGAGTTTATAAAACTCCTATCTATTTTAGAAAACAATTCCCTGTATTTTTCTCGTTTAGACAAACTGGCAGAAGTTGATCCATTTGAAGGAACCTATCCCCGACTAAATATTGAATACCCCAAAAAAGAATTTGAGGAGTTACCTGACGAATTTATATCGCGTATGGGACTTACATCAAAAGCTAAATGGGATGGAATCCGTTCAACAGATTCAGGTATAATTGATTGTGCTAAAAGAGAACGTGAGCTAACATTTGTTAGCTGCTGGCATGTACAAGAATACGAATCGGCTTTTATGTGGAATATGTATTCTAAAAACACGGATGGAATTGCTATTCAAACAACCTTTGACAAGTTATGTAAATCATTCAAAAATTATCAAGAGTATAGTGTGTTTATTAGCAAAATATATTATATAGACTACGATAAACAGGCAATAGAAATGAATAATGGCTTATACTCATATGTGCACAAGCGCTTAAGTTATAAACATGAGAATGAACTCAGAGCTCTCATTTGGACCGTTGAAAAAGAAAATACATATCAGAATAATATCTATAAAGAACAAAGCGGTTTATTGATTCCAATTGATATTAAGTGTCTAATTGAAAATATTTATGTATCACCTATTGCCCCTGACTGGGTCGTAAAGCAAATTTCAGATGTATGCAGACGCTACGGTGTTTTAGAACCTAAGCACAGTAAAATTGGCGAAATTCCATTCAATTAGTTTATACTTTTTGATTCTGGGCGTACAACAAACACCCTCAAGTATGTCAATTCTTACTTAAGAATAATTAATAAATATGACTATTATTCAAACTATTCGCCGCCTTTTCAGGAGAAGCTATTCCATAGACCAAGTTGCTGACAGATTGTTTCAGAAGATTATTGATCCAGACTTGATAGATGATACCATCAATGTAATAAACGCCAATCAAGGGTCGACTGACGAGCTTCGTAAAAAATACTCTCTTGCCATTACGATATTGAGATTTTTTACAATCGATTACTTACTCGCTATAAAATTCAATAACCTTGCAATTATAGACAAACTGCGGGATGAGCTTACCTCCAGGTTTTCAGCTTTCGTGTTTTCCTTGGATTCACCTGATCCTTTTCGCTTGTTCGACGAATGTAATCGACAAATTGATCAATATAAAGAAGCAGTCACACAGCCGTCAAATCATCACGTACATAAAGCAGTCGGTTATGTGTTCAGTGATGCTGTTGGTCAACAGGATGCTGTTGTGACTCTTGCGGGGGCACGGACTTTCGCAGGGGTTCTTACATCTGTATCTGACTTTTTAACCGATATCAAGATCACTTGATTTTTTTTAACTTGTCTTACTTTAGTCCCAAATTCTCTCCCTCTTGACAATTCCCCTTTTTTCCAGTATTATTGCCTATCACGAAGTTTCAAAAATATTTGAAACTTCAGAAATGAACTTTGTCCCATACGTATGAACAAATCCCTTCAAAGATCCATCGATCACTTCACCCAAAGCTGGGGCGAGATCGGTTTTTTCTGGGGGATCAATAAGGTCATGGGCCAGCTGTATGCTCTGCTTTTCAGCAGTCACCGGCCTCTGACGCTCGACGATATGTGCCGCCAGCTGCGCATCAGCCGCGGCAATGCGAGCATGAATATCCGCGCGCTGAAGGAATGGGGCGTCATCCGGAAAGTTCGTATCAAGGGCGACCGCAAGGATTATTACGAACTCGACGAGGATATCTGGAAGATCATCATTCATTTCGTCCGTGAAAGAAAAAAACGGGAACTGGAACCCGTGCTCGATACCATGCACCGCTGTTCCGACCTGATCAAAAAAGATCAGAAGAACATGAATGCCGAGGAGAAAAAACAGGCGGCCGTTTTCAAAAAACGACTGGAAGGTATGATCGAGATCTCCGAAAGCGTGAACCGGATGCTGGAAAAATTCATGCTCGGCGAGGAAGTGACGTCGCAGACGATCACTTCCATTCCGGTGAACTGGAAGTGAATTATAACCCGCGAAAAACACCCCACCCTGTCTCCCTCCCCTTGGCAAGGGGAGGGGCAGGGGTGGGGTTAGGCCGTGAATACCAAAGCAAGAAAAACCTGACCTAACCACGACTAGTGATAAGGATTGCTGATGAACAATTACGATACGATCCCCTGGCTCAAAAATTTCGTCGAACAAACGGACGCGGCCATAGCCGAGGTCTTCGAAAATACCGGCAGCGCGGACCTGAAAGAGATCCTCAAGCGACAGCATCAGGGCGGGAAACGCCTGCGCCCGGCCATTATCGGCGCTTCCGCGCGTCTGGGCGAGAACATGTCCGATGCGGCTAAATTCGCCGCGGTAGCGATAGAACTGGTGCACCTCGCTTCCATCTTCCACGATGACGTGCTGGACAATACGGAATCACGCCGCCTTCAAATGACCGCGCAGAAAAAGATCGGCAATCTGACCTCGATCCTGTCCGGCGATTATCTGCTGACGGAAAGCATCCATATCATGATCCGCCATTTGCCGAAGGAAGTAACGGAATATTTTCTCGCGACCGTCAAAAAAATGATCAAAAGCGAGATCTATTCACATAAACTGCTTCACAATCCCGATATCTCCAAAAAAGAATTTCTCCAGATCATCGACGAGAAGACCGCGTCGCTCTTTGCTTTGGCAAGTTCCCTCGGCATCCGCATCACGTCCGGCAACGCCGAAGCGATCGAACGGTTAACGCAATTCGGCCACAACCTCGGCATGGCGTATCAATTGACGGACGACCTTGAGGACATGTTCGGCCTGATCGAAGGTTCCGACAACGA
>CAZHUW010000217.1:609-5487 GCA_964535295.1 uncultured Bacteroidota bacterium | reverse complement strand
CCATGAGATATCTGTATTACGCGAAAAAAAACGGAACCAAAGTCGTCTGCGTCAACCCTTATCGTGAACCGGGAATGGAACACTATTGGGTGCCGTCGGTAACAGAGAGCGCCCTATTCGGCACGAAGATCACGGACGAATTCTTCCTCGTTCACACCGGCGGCGATATTGCGTTCGTCAATGGCGTGATCAAATGGATGATCGAAGAAAATTGGGTTGATCATGAATTCATAAAAAATCATTCCGCCGGTTTTGACGAATTGAAGAACTACTTACAGAACGAATCTTGGGACAATTTAGAAAAATATTCAGGCCTGTCCCGCGGGAGGATGAAAGATTTTGCTTTAATTATGCATGAAGCCAAGCGCGGAATTCTAGTCTGGAGTATGGGCATTACGCAGCATTCCTGCGGTACGGAAGGCGTTCGTGCCATCGTGAATCTCGGGCTCACCAAAGGATTTGTCGGGCGCGAAGGATGCGGCCTGATGCCGATCCGCGGACATTCCGGTGTGCAGGGCGGCGCGGAAGTTGGCGCCTACGCTACCGTTTTCCCGGGTGGAGCGCCGGTGAGCGCTGACAGCGCAAAGAAATTGTCTGAGCAGTACGGATTCACCGTTCCGGACCAACGCGGGCTGACGGCAGTTGAAATGATCGACGCCGCCGCTGAAAATAGGATCGATATTCTTTATCAGGTCGGCGGTAACTTTCTGGAGGTTCTTCCGGATCCGGCTTATGTAAGAAAAGCCGTTAGCAATATCCCCTTGCGAATTCATCAGGATATCCTTTTGACCAATCAAATGCTGATGGAGCCCAACGAAGCCGTCATATTGCTCCCGGGAAAGACGCGATACGAACAGCGTGACGGGGGAACGGAAACGACCACAGAACGACGTATCATTTACAGCCCGCAAATTGACGGGCATACTATCGGAGAAACAAAAAGCGAATGGGAAATTCTGATGGAACTAGCCGAGCACGTTTATCCGGAGAAGGAAGACCAGATCCATTTTAATTCGGGATGGGATATCCGTAACGAGATCGCAAAAGTAATTCCGCTTTACGAGGGTATTCAGCATCTTCGCGAAAGCGGCGATCATGTGCAATGGGGCGGCCTAAGGCTCTGCGACGGCTGGCAATTTCCTACCGCAAACAAGAAAGCTAATTTCACATTGGTCAGGCCAAAAGAACTGAACTTAAAACCGAATCAATTCCTTGTTTCAACCCGCAGAGGCAAACAGTTCAACAGTATGATCCAACAAAACAAAGATCCGTTGACCGGAGCGATGCGTGATGACGTGTTTATCAGTTCCGAAGATGCCGGATCGTTGCATTTAAATGATGGGGACTCGGTAATCTTAAACAATACAGGCGGATCGTTCCGTGGAAGGATTAAAATTTCGTCGATTACGCCAAAGAACCTGCAGGTCCACTGGCCGGAGGGCAATATTCTGCTTCATAGGGGGGTACTCGATCCGGAGGTACTGATACCGGATTTTAATTCGATCGTGGAAATTCAGAGAGGGTAGCTTTCTGCTGCTCAAGTTCATATAGAAATGTGTTGAAATAGTAGATCCTATCCTGTACATTTTAGTATATCATTCCTGCCTCCGCAAGTTCTTTACTCTTGTCCTATAACCAAAATTTGAGATTTCTTATGAAACCAACAATCCGTTCATTGTTTTTTGTTGTATTTATTACCTTGTTCTGCTTTACCGCGAACCCCCGCAATTTAATGTCCCAGGATAAATTTTATAATTATTACGACCGCGGACTCAAATACAATGAAAAAGGGGATTGGAACAGGGCGATAGAGGAATTTAGAGCAGCGATTTCCATTGAGTTTGAAGAAAAGAAGAATAAGCGGACCTACGGAACCCGTTTTATTGAATATTATCCGCACCGTGAACTCGGCATAGCATTGCTGAATGCCGGCGATCCGGAGAACGCCAGGAAGGAACTGGAACTCTCCATAGCCTATGACAAAACCAAACGCGCACAGGAATATCTCGGCAAGTTGACCGGCACCAGTCCGATACTGGCCGATTACCAGACCCGCAAAGCCGAAGAAGAAAAAAAGAGTAAAGCGCAGGAAGAATTGATCAATGAAGAATTGAACAGGAAAGAGCGGGAGAAGGCCATGTTGGCGGAGATGCAGATGGCACTTGAGATTCAAAAGAAAACGCAGGAAGAGAAAAAACTCGCCGAAGAAAAAAAACTGGCCGAGGATATGAAAAGGCTTGAAGAAGAAAAGCGCCGCAAAGTATCCGACGAAGAGAAGAAAAAATTGGCGGAGGAAGAGAAGAAGCTGAAAGCCGAAAAGGAAAGGGTTGACAGGGAAAAAGCGATCCTTGCCCAGAAAAAAGCGGAACAGGACAAAGAACTGATCAGCCAGCAGATCAGCCTGGAAGCTCAGCAGCGCCAGTTGGAAGAAGAAAAGGAAAAACTGAATAAAGAGAAACGTATGCTGGCTGAAAAAAGATCCACACCGAATGTGAGCGGCCTTTTTTCCGGTGCATTGACCTATGATCCCACGAAGGTCACTCAGGTAGGGTCGCGCTTATCCGTAGCCGTTTTGCCTTTTACGACCAAAGGTCAGGCATCCAACGGCGGGGAGTCCGTAACGGAAAAAATGATCACTCAGCTGGTGAATATGCGCCGTTTCCGCGTGATCGAACGCGGCGCGATCGATCAGGTGATCAAAGAACAGAATTTCGGAATGTCGGACATGGCGGATGAGCAGGCCGCCTTAAAAGTTGGCAAGATCGCAGGCGCGGATGCCATTGTCATTGGCAGCGTCAACGTTGAAGCGGGATTTGCCAAGGTCAGCGCGCGATTGATCGATACCGAGACCAGCGAGACCATTGTGGCCCGGGAAGAAAAAACGGATTTGACATCCACGGCGATGATAGAAAGTCTGGTGGAAAAAGTGGCCATTAATATTTACAACGATCTTCCATTGGTTGAAGGATTCGTCATCAGCGTGGAATCTGATCTCATTTACATCGACCTTGGAACGGCTTCCGGTGTCCGGAAAGGATCCAAATGCGTAGCTTACCGCGAGGGAGAGCCGATCAAACACCCGATAACCAAAGAAATCCTGGGCAAGCGCGTTACGAAATTATCCGAACTGGTGGCGATCGAAGTGCAGGAAAAACTAGCCGTAAGCAAGATCGTTGGAAAATCAGAAGGAGATTTGAAAGTCGGCGACCGAGTGGTCGTGAAATAGAAGTGTCTTTAAATTTAATTTGGTTGGAAAAAAAGGAGGAGTTATGAAAAAGACTATTTTTGCTCTGCTCTTGGCTGCTTTCTCGATGTCAACGTCTTTGGTATATGCTCAGTTGGCCGGAGGTCCTTTGGATATTACCGGTGCAGGAGCACGTGCCGAAGGTATGGGAGGCGCGTTTATTGGCGTCGCTGACGATGCGACCGCTATAGTCTGGAACCCTGCGGGACTGACACAATTGGAACGTCCCGAAGCGTCTTTTGTGTTACGACAGAATTTCGAGACATATGAACTGAAGTTTGTCGATTTTAAAGAATCTCCAAAACATTTTGCTTTTAATTTTGTTAGCGGTGCTTACCCAATTGAAGTGGGAGGCAGAAAGTTGACAATTGCAATGGCTTATCAACAGCAGGTTGACCTTTTTTACAAAGGTCAAACTATAAAACAAACGGGCGGAATTTATTCCATTTCCCCCTCTGTGGCGTATCGGTTATCACCGATGTTTTCATTAGGCGGTACTGCCAATTTTTGGACCGGTACCTCAAAATACCGGGAAGATGACGGCAGTGGTTATGATGATAAATGGTCGGGATTGAATTTTCAATTTGGTGTGATGGCTGATTTTTCCACAGCAAGCAAAGCGCTTCCTTTACGAATAGGCTTCACCTTCCGTTCACCTTTCAAAATGACTGATAAATATACAACAGTAGACGATGACAAGGGCACTTGGAAGTGGGATTTTCCAACTATGATCGGTATTGGTTTGGCCTATCGAATTGGTGAAAATTTGACACTTGCAGCCGATTACGAATTCAGAACTTGGAAAAAATCAAAAGTTCATTTCGAAAATGGGGCATCGGCAAAATTAAGCGAAAGCGGGAAAAATATTACTCCTATACGCGTAGGTGCTGAATATTTGTTTGTTGGATCGGTCGGGGTAATACCTGTTCGGGTTGGTTTCAGGACCGTTCCATCTCTTGCTTCTGATCTGGATTCGAACCTGGATCCTACAAACAAGCAGGTCGTTGGTTCAGCAATAAGCGTAGGATCAGGACTGATCCTAAAGTCATTTGCAATAGATTTTGCGGCAACTAGGATAACCGATTCTCAAAAAATCGGCAATTTTGCTAAATTTGAAACATCCAAAATACAACTGACGTTTTCTGGTATAGTGTATTTCTGACATCGGTGTTATTGTAGTGACTTGTAATTTATCGTCCGATCTGACGAAGTATGGCAACCTTAAAGGCTAACGGTTTACATTGAAGCAAAAATAACAATGGCGGTTTTTTTGTATAATAATATCACTAGTTAGCGATTTTTAACACTAATGAAAGACATGACAATTCTTTCATGATGGCCATGCCTTTCAGAGGAGGGTCATCATGTCAAAGATTTTTTGTTCCATCTTCATTATATCGTCAGCTTTATTCCTGTTTAATTGTAACAGTGATACATCCTTTAATGGTAATCAAGCGCCCAATGTTCCATCAAACCCCATACCAGCCAACGGTGCAACTAATGTCAGCGTTACACCAACATTATCTTGGACCGCTACGGATCCTGATGATGATGTATTGTCCTACGGCGTCTTTGTGTCAACCAGCTCCAGATTCACAACTTATGTTTATGACACGGATCTGAGTGAGCCAACG
>CAZHUW010000217.1:0-599 GCA_964535295.1 uncultured Bacteroidota bacterium | reverse complement strand
GGTTATAGCACAACATATTACTGGATCGTCTACGCAGAAGATGGTCGGGACACGACGTGGGGACCAACATGGTCATTTACTACGCAAGCAGCCCCAGCCACGACACTTTACACAGAAGGTTTTGAATCGTCCGTAGTGCCTGGAACAAACTGGTATGCGGGTGATTCCAATGCGACCAACGGATCTGATTATTGGGGTGATCAAAGCTCCGGATCCGGTGCAAGAGTGCACAGCGGAAGCTATAGTATGTACTGTGCAGATAATAGCGACATGTCCGGTCAGCTTTATGATAACTATATGAACGCCTATGCACAAAAGGTGACAGCGGTCAATATTTCAGGTTATGCCCATGCTGAACTGAGTTTCTGGATATGGTATAATACAGAAACAAACTATGATTATGTTTCGTTCCAATATTGGAATGGTACCAACTGGGTAGAACCATCATCTCCTTCAGGCAGATTTAGCGGCTCAAGTGGTGGCTGGGTGCAGGCGACGTACACCTTTACCGGAAGTAATCTCTTTATGCGTTGGGTATTCAAGTCTGATGAAACTTATGCCTATGAAGGTGTTTATGTCGATGACATTCAGGTTATCGG
>CAZHUW010000216.1:0-5544 GCA_964535295.1 uncultured Bacteroidota bacterium | reverse complement strand
TCTGCCAAAGCGATTGCAATCTTTCGGCCCAATCTCCTGCCAGAACCGGTCACTATTGCGACTTGAGAATCCATATGTAATCTATCCCATTTTATGACAGGATAATCTATTCAAACTTCTGTCTAATATCAAGTCCGGCAATATCTTCGTAAATAAAAAAAGGTGATACCGGGGTCGGTATCACCTTGTCACCTGCAACGAGAAATAGTGCTTTATTTTTTTTCTTT
Source organism: uncultured Bacteroidota bacterium (assembly GCA_964535295.1). GTDB lineage: Bacteria > CLD3 > CLD3 > SB21 > SB21 > SB21. The sequence goes on along the minus strand of CAZHUW010000216.1, from coordinate 5,317 downwards.
TTTCGTCTTCTTACCGTTGCCCTTTTCGTCTTCGACAGATTCCTTCGGACTAACAGCGATCGCTTGATAGCGCTTCAAACCGGTTCCTGCCGGAATGAGACGCCCCATGATCACATTTTCTTTAAGCCCTAAAAGATAATCGGTCTTTGCACTTATTGCGGCATCGGCAAGAACTTTGGTGGTTTCTTGGAAGGATGCAGCAGAAATAAAACTCTCCGTACTCAGAGATGCCTGTGTAATACCAAGCAATAACGGTTCTGCTGTTGCGGGTTGTCCTTCCCGATACTCCGGAGCCTTTTTCTTGTCATATTTCTTTAAGAGCTTATCTAATTCAGCCCTCGTAAGTATCTGACCTTCCTTAAGATTAGTTTCGCCTCGATCGGTAATAACTAATTTTTCACGGATCTTTTGATTTTCTTCAAGGAAACGAAGGCGATCGATCTGATCATCTTGAAGAAAATACGTATCACCGGAGTCTGCAATCCGCACGCGCTGAAGCATCTGGCGAACAATAATTTCTATGTGTTTGTCATTAATCTTTACGCCCTGAGTTCGGTATACTTCCTGAATTTCGTTTACCAAGTAGCGTTGGACTTCCGCCGGGCCCTTGATGCGCAAGATATCATGCGGTGCAACAGCGCCGTCTGACAATTGTTCACCTGCATATACAAAGTCACCTTCGTGCACGATGAGATGTTTACCGAAAGGTATTTTATACGATTTACTTTCGCCGTTTTTACCTTCGATAGTAACTTCGCGGTAGCCACGAGAAACTTTGCCAATCTTAACGTATCCGTCGATTTCGCTTACGGAACTCGCATCGCGCGGGCGTCGGGCTTCAAACAATTCTTGTACTCTCGGAAGCCCCCCGGTAATATCTTTTGTTTTTGCGGCTTCGCGGGGAATCTTTGCGATGGCCTCACCAGCCGTAACACTGTCGCCGTCTTTCATTACCAGATAGGCTCTGGTAGGTAAAATATGCGACTCCAGTATCTCTTTACCTTTCTTTATCAGAAGCGTCGGAGTAATTTTCTTATCACGAGATTCGATAACGACTAAATGTTTCATCCCGGTAGCCTCATCGGCCTCTTCACGGCAAGAAATTCCCTCTTTCAACCCTTCAAAAACGACGTTACCGTCGTGGGATGTAATGATACTGGTATTGTATGGATCCCAAGTCATGATAAAGTCGTCTTTCTTGACCACTTGTCCATCTTTCACGGCTATGGCAGCACCGTATGGAACTTTGTATGCGTATATCAAACGCTCCGTATCCTTATCAATAAGTTCAATCCGCGCATTGCGGGTCATTGATATGGAAGCGCCGTCCGTTTTACGTTCTATGATTTTCATACCCGGGCCATAAACGATCTTGCCCGCAGATTTGGCAAGCGCTTGAGGTTGTTCGCCAATACGCGACGCGACACCGCCTATATGGAATGTGCGGAGTGTCAACTGAGTACCGGGTTCGCCTATTGATTGAGCCGCCATAACCCCTACAGCTTCGCCGATGTTGACGATTTTGCCGCTGGCAAGATTACGTCCATAACATTTCGAACATACGCCTCGTTTAGACTCACATGTAAGTACTGAACGTATCTCAACGGTTTCGATAGCAGAGTTGTTAAGCATTTCAGCCTTTTCTTCATCGACCAATTCTCCTGCCTCAATTACCACATCGCCTGTTGAAGGATCAACCACGTCATCAGCGGCAACGCGCCCAATACAACGTTCTCCCAATGATTCTTTGATTTCCTCACCTTCCTTGATGGCCGCTGTCTTTACTCCTAAGATTGTTCCACAGTCTTCTTCCGTGATGATCACATCTTGGGCAACGTCGACAAGACGTCGAGTAAGGTAACCCGCATCGGCCGTTTTCAATGCCGTATCGGCTAAACCTTTTCGCGCACCGTGAGTTGAGATGAAGTATTCCCAGACGGATAGCCCTTCTTTGAAGCTCGCCGTGATCGGATGTTCAATAATCTCGCCGACGGAGCCTGTCATACTCTTTTGGGGTTTTGACATAAGTCCACGCATACCCCCGAGCTGCTTGATCTGATCGCGGGATCCACGTGCGCCGGAGTCCATCATCATGAAAATCGGATTAAATCCGTCATGCGATACCGTGATACTCTCATACATGGCTGCTGCGACATCGTTTGATGCGTGTGTCCAAATATCGATTATCTTATTGTAACGTTCACCATCCGTCATCAGACCCATTCGGTATGTTTTCTGAACTTTCTCAACCTGTGTGTTAGCTTGTTTCAAAACCGTTTCTTTATTCGGCGGAGATAAGACATCCTCGATACCGATTGAACAGCCTGAGCGTGTGGCATAAGTAAATCCTAACATCTTCAGGTTATCCAAAAATTCTACCGTTTTGATATTGCCGACATCGGTATGCAAACGTGAAACGATCTCTTCAATTTTCTTTTTCGTTAGAAGCTCATTCAAATAGCCGACTTCTTTGGGAACGATCTCATTGAATAGCGCCCGGCCCACTGTCGTGTCAATATATTTGAATGGCTTCTTTTTATCCGTTGTATCTGAATTTGGAATACGTAGTTGTACTTTAGCATGAAGATCCACAACACCGTTATCAAAGGCGCCACGAATATCCTCCGTCGAAACGTATTTGGTGCCCTCTCCTTTTGCACCTTTGTGCAGTTTTGTCAGATAGTAACATCCTAAAACGATATCCTGTGAAGGAATAGCGATTGGCCTGCCGCTCGAAGGTTGAATGATATTATGACTTGATAGCATCAGCAAACGGGTTTCGATCTGCGCTTCATAGGACAATGGAATATGTACCGCCATTTGATCCCCGTCAAAGTCTGCGTTAAATGCGGCGCAGACAAGCGGATGAACCTGAATCGCGCGGCCCTCGACCAATACCGGCTGAAATGCCTGAATACCAAGCCTGTGCAAAGTGGGAGCACGGTTGAGAAGCACCGGATGATCGGCTACGATCTTTTCCAGTATCTCCCATACTTCCGGTCCGTGTTTGTCGACCATACGTTTCGCGCTTTTCACAGTTTTGACAAAACCTCGTTCCACTAATTTTCTAATGATAAACGGTTTGAAAAGTTCTACGGCCATCTCCTTTGGCAATCCGCATTCATGAAGCCTGAGTTCCGGTCCCACGACGATGACCGAACGGCCGGAATAGTCAACGCGTTTACCTAACAAATTCTGACGGAATCTTCCTTGTTTACCTTTGAGCATGTCAGACAAGGATTTTAATGGACGGTTACTGTCGCTGCGAACGGCTGCGGTTTTGCGTGAATTGTCAAATAGCGAATCAACGGATTCCTGGAGCATGCGTTTCTCATTTCGCAAGATCACTTCAGGAGCTTTGATCTCGATCAGTTTACGCAAGCGGTTATTTCTGATAATAACGCGTCGGTAAAGATCATTAAGGTCGCTGGTAGCAAACCGGCCTCCTTCTAAAGGCACCAAAGGTCTGAGTTCTGGAGGAATGACGGGAACCACATCCAAGACCATCCATTCCGGGCGATTTTCAATTTCAGATTCTTTTTGAACGAACGCATCGGCAACACGCAATTGACGTAACGCATCGGAGCGTTTTTGCTGGGAGGAATTATCGTCACGTACGACTTTACGTAGGTCGATGGACAAGGTGTCAACGTCCACTCTCTTTAAAAGTTCCTTGACGGCTTCTCCTCCGATAAGCGCAATGAATTTGTCGGGATCGGTATTTGGCAAATCCTCATTTTCTTTGCCTAATTCTTCCTTTACCCTGTATAACTCTTCTTCAGGGATAATATCCTTGTATTTTAGTCCGCTCTTTCCAGGTTGGATCACGACATAATTCTCATAATAGATGATCTTGTCAAGCTGCTTGATGCTCAAGCCAAGAATAGAGCCTATTTTAGAAGGCAGCGAACGGAAGAACCAGATATGAACAACCGGAACAGCCAAAGAGATGTGCCCCATACGCTCACGCCGAACAGCTTTTAACGTCACTTCAACTCCGCAACGATCACAGATAATCCCTTTGTAGCGAATACGTTTATATTTACCGCAATGGCATTCCCAGTCTTTTACGGGTCCAAATATCTTTTCGCAGAATAAGCCGTCTTTTTCCGGTTTAAAACTGCGATAATTGATTGTTTCTGCCTTGGTAACTTCTCCATACGAGCGGCTCAAAATCGCATCCGGGGATGAAATGCCGATCGTGATACTTGAGAAACTTTTGGCTAAACTTGTGTTCGATAAATACGTCACTTTTGAACCTCCTTATTCGGAAGTTAAAGTTATATCAATCATAAACCGATATAAACTTTAAAATACAATTATTTATATGTTATTATATAATTTTTACTTCTAAGCCTAAACCTTGTAATTCTCTTACAAGAACGTTAAACGACTCGGGGATACCGGCTTCCGGCAAATTATCGCCTTTCACTATGGATTCATATACTTTCGCACGTCCGCTGACATCATCCGACTTATAGGTCAGAATCTCCTGCAGTGTATACGCAGCTCCATAGGCTTCCAGAGCCCATACTTCCATTTCACCGAAACGCTGTCCGCCAAATTGCGCTTTCCCGCCAAGAGGCTGCTGCGTGATCAACGAGTAAGGGCCGATGGACCTTGCGTGAATCTTATCGTCAACCAAGTGGTTCAGTTTCATGATGTAAATGTACCCAACCATGGTTTCCTGATCAAAAGCTTCGCCCGATCTGCCGTCCGTCAATCTTACTTTGCCGTGTTGTGGTAATCCAGCGGCTATAAGTTCATTTTGGACATCCTGGATTTTAGCGCCGTCAAAAACATTTGTTTCATAATGTTTGCCGAGCACTTTACCGGCCCAGGCGAGCGATGTTTCAAATATCTGACCCAGGTTCATACGTGAAGGCACACCTAACGGATTGAGAATAACGTCAACAGGGGTTCCGTCGGATAGGAAAGGCATATCTTCTTCCGGTACGATTTTAGCCACGACACCCTTATTGCCATGACGCCCTGCCATTTTATCGCCAACCGAGATCTTACGCTTCTTCGCGATCTGAACTTTGGCTAACTGTACAATACCGGGAGGCAGTTCATCGCCTACCTGAACTTTGAATTTCTCTGAATTGTATTCGTTCTCGACTTCTTCAACATTACGTTCGAAGTTGTCAATCAGGAAATTCGCCATCTCGTTCGTCTCTTCATCATCAGTCCAATGGCTTTCCGCAAGATTGATCTCCGAAGGATCAAGGTTCTTAAATGAATCATCGGTAAATTTGCGACCTTTTTTTAGGAATTCGCTTCCGTCCGTATATTGAACCCCTCCGGAAACCTTTCC
>CAZHUW010000215.1:0-5562 GCA_964535295.1 uncultured Bacteroidota bacterium | reverse complement strand
AGATAATGTTTACTTTCGATAGGTTTGCCGTCCTCATATACGCGAACCAGCGCCATGTCGAGTTCGTATCGGGGATACGTGAAATTGTCGAGATAGCCGCCATAGAACGCGATCTGCTGTTCCGCTGCAAAGACCATGCGCACGTCCGTATATTTCTTATAGCGGTACAGCCAGTACTCGCCGCCGCGATAGAGCGTGACCACGTCGGAACGCAGGCCGGTGGCATCAAAACTTTCTTTCTGTATCTTACCGATCTCCGCGGCGCGGGCTTTGAGTCCTTCCTTATCATTCATATCCTTGGCGGCATTTTGCACGCGCTCAGTGACGTTTTCCATGGATACAAGAACATTGATCTCAACATCCGGGCATCTGATCTCGTCCGTCATGGAATTGGCGTAAAATCCGTTCTTCACATAATCATTCTGAGGAGAGGATAATTTCTGCAGCTGTCCGCGCATGACGTGCTGGTTGGTCATGACAAGCCCGTTGGGGCTGATGAAGGAGCCCGAACCGCCGTCATTGATACGCACGCACGAAAGCCTCAGATGATCGACCCACTCCTGGGTCGGTTCAAATCCGTATTTTTCTTTGAGCAGCTTCAGGGGAAGATTGTCGAACGTCCACATGCCTTCATCGGCGTTGAGCGGCGCGTGAACCAGCAGCAAAAAGAATACTAATATAGCAGACAAAGATATTTTGTTTTTCATATTAACCTCAATTTGTTTCTAAATGATGTTTGTAATGACCCAATGATTTATTTCCTTTCTTTGCCAACCGCTTCAACGATATTATTAAACCCATCCCGTTTTAGGAGTTCGACCAATCGCTTGTTTATTTTTTTACAAATCATTGGCCCTTCATAAATAAAGCCGGTATAAACTTGTAACAAAGACGCTCCGGCCTTGATCTTTTCATAAGCATCGTCTCCGTTGAAAATCCCTCCGACGCCGATGATCACGATCTTTCCTTGAGTTGAATTGTAAATATGACGAATGATCTCCGTGGACAGGTTCTTCAAAGGTTTGCCACTCAGGCCTCCGGTTTCTCCTCTCAGTTGCGGATCGCTCAAAAGATTTTTCCTTTCGATCGTTGTGTTGGTCGCAACAATGCCGTCCACGCCCGCCGTTTCGATGACCGATAATACGTCGTCGATCTGGCTCATGCTCAGATCCGGGGCTATCTTGACCAGAACTGCCTTCGGCGGAATCCCCGCCTTCCGGCTCAATCGGCTGTTTCTTTCGGCCAAAGCCATGAGAATATCCGTCAGAAATGATTTGTCCTGAAGTTCCCGCAGGTTGGGCGTGTTGGGCGAACTTACATTCACGACAAAATAATCGGCGTATGTCCAAAGTTTTTCGAAGGAAAATAAGTAATCGTCTTTGGCTCTTTCAAGATCGACGATCTTGGTCTTGCCAATATTGATGCCGAGCGGTATGGAATGGAGTAATTTCTCGTCATCCCATTCCGCCAGCGTCTGCGCAGCCTTTTCGGAGCCTGGGTTATTGAATCCGAAACGGTTGATTAGCGCGTCATCTTTTTTCAGGCGAAAAAGCCGTGGGCGGTCATTGCCGGGCTGTTCTTGTGCCGTTATGGTGCCTATTTCTGCAAATCCGAATCCCAAAGAATCCCATACGGGAATGCCTTTGGCAAATTTGTCGAATCCGGCGGCAAGCCCGACCGGGTTCTTAAAGCTTTTATTGAATATACCTTGCTGCAGTTCGGGGTGATTAAATTGGAACACGTTTCGGAAGATTTTCAGCAACGCATGATGCTGAGCCAGACGGTTTAAAACGAAGTCATGAACAGACTCGGAATCGAATTGAAATAAAATGGGGCGGACAAAAAGCTTATACATCCCGGTATTCCTAAGATTGAAGTGTAGGAAATTACTAATTATCCCAAGATTTCCAAAGTGTTTTTATTCTCTGCGGCGGCTAAACGTACTAAAATTTTAAGGCACTATTTATTTGAAAATCAGGCGGAAATTGTTTAACATCTAAACTTACAAACAAGCACCTGCGGGTTTCTCATGACGAATGTTTTATCAAAAATCGGACGGTGGATACTCCGGATTTTACTTTTCGGGTCTATCGCCGTTTTCGGATTACTGATACTCACGCTTGCATTCTCACAAACGGGCCTGTTCAGAAGTTTTGTGAAAAACCAGGTCGTTTCGATTGCCAATGAACAACTTAACGCCGTTCTAAGTATTGAGGAAATTGAAGGCAATTTTTTCTCAAACCTTACGCTGAAAAACGTCAAATTGTCGCTCGGCGACACGTCGGTCGTTGCGTTTGATGAACTGGCTTTGAGTTATGATGCGCTGGCCGTCATGGACGATCAGGTGATCGTTCACGAGGTTCGGTTGGTCCGTCCGCGGATATATGTTCAGAGCGATTCTGCGGGGAACATGAACCTTCTGCGAATCGCAAAACCCGGCGAACCGGAACCGCCGGCTCCGGTAGATTCTTCGGCCAAAGCGCTCGGAGGATTTGACATCAGAGTGGACGGATTGATCATCGAGGATGGAGAAGTGGCTTATGCGTCGGTTCCTTTGAATGCCGTTCTATCCAAACTGAACCTCAATGCGCAGTTGCGTGCCTCGTCCAGATTACAGCAGGTCAATATAAGCCGGTTCGGTTTTCTCGCATCCCGCACGACCACCGACGTAAAAAACAATACCCGCACGGACAGTCTTCTGATGAAAAACCTGACCCTGATAGTGGACGTTAATTTCTTCAAGCCGTCCTTACACCATCAGGCCAAACACCCGGAAGAAAAGGATTCCAACTGGGTCAGGATAGGGGAATTTCGCCTGCTGACTGAAAAAACCGACGTTTTTCTTAAAGGACTATTTGTATTACCCGACAGCGCCGACCGTATCGCGATGTTCTATGATGTCGATCTGCGCGCCTTACCTTTCCACCTTGGGGATATACGAACCTTCCAGGACATCGGATTAAAGGAGATCGACAAGATCGAACTGGAAGCGCATGCAACCGGCGATGACAATCAGGTGGATCTGACAAATCTCAGTATTTTGACACCGGCCGGCACGTTGAAAGGAACTGCGAATCTTGATTACGGCGGTGAACCGCTGGGTTACCGGGCCGATGTGAGTTTCAACGGCATCAACGCAGGCGCATTCATGGACAACAAGGATATGTATGCCAATATCAACGGCAGTATCCACGCGGACGGCGTGGGAACGAATCCAGAGAATCTTATCAGTGTGGTCGAATTGAAACTGTATAAATCCCATTTTTTCGGTATCGATATCGAAAAATTTGAGATCGCTTCCGATGTGCGCGGCGGCGTGGCACAACTTAAAAAATTCGAAGGCCGGACCAGCGCCGGAAATTTCAACTGTGAAGGCTCTTACAATCTTCTGGACGAATCCTATCATCTCGAGACCAAACTTCGCGGGATCAACATAGCCGATGTCATGGGTGATACGTCGATGCAGAGTTCCATCAACCTCACGCTGGCTTATGACGGAAAGGGGCTTAATCCAAAAACGTCTTCCAGTACCTTGCGTATCAATTCCGATTCGTCGAAGATCATGGGTCGCGATCTGGAGAATCTGTCCATCAAAGGCGCTCAAAACGGGCAGCGTATCTTTGTCGAAGGACTTAACGTGCGTACTCCTCTTGCCGATATAAGCGCAAGCGGCAATGTAGGCATGGATTCCACATTTGATCTGAGTTACGAATTCAAGACCCGCGACTTCTCCTTGCTGAAGAAGTATATAGGTAACGATTCTCTGCTCAAGGATTCCATCGATCTCGATCTGATCTTCAAGGGGCGGACAACAGGAGGCATTAACAAATTTGAGACCAGCGGGGACATCACGCTGACCAATTTTTCTTTTTCCGGTATCCGAATGGATTCACTGAGATTTGTTTATTTTATCGGTAATATCATTCCCTCCGATTTTGCCACGGTATTCGACTTTAAACGCACGGATTCCACGGTGGTTGGCGATCTGCTCTTGTATACGCACCATCTGACTATGGCGGGTGTTTCGGTCAGAGAATTCTCGACGTCCATCACCAAAGAAAAAGGAAAGACCTTCTTTGACGTATCCGCAGCGGAAGACTTGTCGGGCGCTTATGCGCACATGAAAGGGAACCTGGCCTTGGTTAATGAGAAAAAGGGCCAGGTTTATCTCGACGATCTTTTTTTGACGGTGGCCGGTCGGACGCTGAGAACGAAAGAAGTCCGCGTGGCTCTAGGCGGAGATCCGGTTATTGACACGACGTATGAAAAATGGACGGAGAACTGGCGTAACAGCAAACCGATCGACGTAGCTTTTGACGTCGAAAAGAATATTTATGACTTTCGTTCGTTCAATATGGATATCGGACGAGGCTCCATTTCTGTTTACGGTACCCTCGATATCACCGGCGATCAGAATCTGGATGTAAAAGTAAAGGACCTTGATCTATCACGGGCCAATGCGCTGATCGGTTCCAAGGAATCCGTTGTCGAAGGCATCCTTAACTTGAACGGCAGCCTGAAAGGGAGTTTTGAAAAACCGATCTTGCTTGCCGATTGGAATATTTCCGACGGGAAAGCGTCGGAATTTGTGTACAACAATTTCCTGGGCAATATGCAGTACCTGAACAGGAAAATTCAGGTCAATATGACGCTCAATCAGAACAAGGATAAGACGCTGACCATAGGCGGATTCCTTCCGATCGATCTTTCGTTTAAAGATGTACCGAGCCGATTTACAAATCGTCCTATGAATTTCAAAATCCATTCGGAAGGAATCGATCTTCGGTTCCTGCAGGCGTTTTTCGGTAAATCGCTGAGGTTGAACCGCGGAGAACTCATGGTCGACATGAAAGTTACCGGCAACAAAGAAAAACCGAGTCTGGAAGGCGAAATGAAAGTGGAGGACGCGACCGTCACATTTCCTCGTACCTCGCTGGGCCAGACGTTCCGCAACGGACGCATGTTCGTAAGGTTGACACCGGAGAGAATATTTCTGGATACGCTGTCTCTTCAGTCCGGCAAGGATGCGGGTTCTAATTTATTTGCCAGCGGCCAAGTGGACCTTTCACCGATATTGAAGAATTTTGATTTCGGGAACGTTGATAAGATCGGATACGATTTCGATCTCAAGTTTAACAATTTTGTTCCGATCAATACGAAGTCCGAAACGTCGTACTTGCATACGGCGAAGATCACCGGGGCAATGAAAGTATCCGCGCCCGCGTTGGCCTATACGGTCGTAAAAGGAGACATACAGATACGCAACTCGGAGATCTGGGTCGTCGATCCGGCCAAAGCGCGGTCAGTTGCCACCGTGTCTTCCAAACCCGCAAAAGCAGATGCACCGAAGGAAATCGACTACTACAAGAATCTTGATCTGGATATCTCGATCAGTTTGCCGGAGAATTCCGAGAACGTCATCCGAAGCAATGAAATGCTTTTGGGCTTATTTGGGGATATTATCGTGACGAAGCCGCCTGAGTCGGAGGAATTTTTCATCAGCGGGAACGTGAGTACGAAGAAAGGCGGCAAATACGCTTATCTCAGCATCGCATTCAACAT
>CAZHUW010000214.1:0-5728 GCA_964535295.1 uncultured Bacteroidota bacterium | reverse complement strand
CGGTGTATACCTCTATACTGAAAAAGGGCCGGAACTGGTCGGCGAAACTCCACTAACGCGAAACTGGAAGGCTGAAGCCAATAAGATCACGGTTATAAAAAAGGGTTATAAAAAGGCTTCAGTTGAAGTTGGCCCGTATAATCCAACGATGAATATCGAATTGGAACCCGAGTAGCCTCGGCGATGGTTACTTAAACTACTATGGATTTGTAATGAAATTCGAGCGGAATCTTTTTATCAATTCCTTTGCTGTGCTTGTTCTGACCCATCTGATCTCGCAGATACTGCATGAATCCGCGCATGCGGTGACTGCTTTGATCGCCGGCGCCGCGCCGACGTTGTTTCATAACCATGTGATTTCCAACATAGAAGTAAGCTCATTCAAATCAACGCTGATCACGGCAGCAGGGCCTTTATACACGCTTTCCCAGGCATTGCTCTGTTTTGTGATCACCCGGCGAATGAAGAGGTCGGCGCTGACCAATTTGTTCTGGACCTGGATGATGTTGTGGGGATATATCGGATTTTTTGGATATGTACTGATGACGCCATTCTTCAAATACGGCGATACAGGGGCTGTAGCGGATCAATTGGGAATACCCTTCATGGGCCGTCTGTTCATCGGCGGTGTTGGTATGGGGGCTTTCTTTTTTATTTCGAAAATCAGTTTTAAGCCGTTCGCCTATCTTTGGAGAAGCGGCGATAAAAAAATATTTTACGATAACCTTATTTTTTTCCCGCTCATAGCCGGCGTGGCTTTGAATACCTTGCTGGATCTTCCCGTACCTACATTTTTAAGCCTATTGGCGCCTCTTTGCATGCCCTGGTGCGTGATGATGGTGTACGGATCTTTACTTAGCCGAAAGGATCTTGCGCCTGAGACACAAAACACCTCCGACACATTGTATAAGATTTCAAAACCATTACTGCTCGCATTGGCGATCGTGATCACTGTTAATCGGATCCTGGTTTTTGGAATTGATTTATAATCCTGCCGTTTGACTATTTCTATTTAATCCGTACATTGGTTCCGGAGGTTATTGCCACGATAACCGGAATTAAGCCCGCCAATTATTTTTTCACCGATCAATTTTTCTTTAGTATGATCTGTAACTTCGAAAGGAGGAGTTATGAGAACGCTTTATATTGCGGCGCTTTTAGTGTCATGCTTCTTTTTTATCACCTGCGGTGATGATGAATCTGAATCCTACAATATTACCGGAATATGGGCCGGGCCGTACAACGGGGTTGCGGTCAGCGGAACTATGGTCGCCTATTTGGTTCAGTCAGGTTCGAATGTAACAGGAACTTATTCTGCTTCCACTGATGCAGATACGGGAACGGTAGTTGGAACGGTAGAAGGAAATGAGTTTCAGACAAAAGTAACGAGTATCCCTTTTGCTTGTGACACTTATATGAAATTCACGATCCAGGATTCATTGCACATGAGCGGATATTACAGAGGTTATGAGGCTTGCGAGGATACCGGTTCCGCTTCGCTTGTGAAGCAGTAAACGGTATTAGGTTCTGCTAATCTGGACTGATAAAAACAAAAGTTTTCTTTTCGCTCACGGAGGAAATCACACCATTTTCCACGGCGGGTTTTTTCTGTTCTTACCGGCATAGAACAATATAATTTGATTGTTGTCTAGATCCTTTAACCGAGATTCACGCCACAACCACGGTTTGTCGTTCGGATGCTCTTCAAAAATAATCCCATTATTGATGAGTTTGTCGACATAATCATCCAGATTTTCAACCTCAAAATATAGCCATATATTACTTTCACTTGGCTTGACTTCGACTTTATGTAATGAAAAAGTCGAATTACCATAAATACATTCAAATCTCGCATAATTTGGCAAGGACTTTACAATAAGTTTAAGCCCTAATTTTTCATAGAATTCAATAGACTTTTCAACGTCAGTTACAGAAACAGTTACCTGATTGAGATCCATTGTGACAACATTTGATTAAACTCTTCTGTTCTTCTTAACTCTTTTATTCTTTGTTGTTTTACTTTTTTTCGGCTTTGTTTTTTTGCGAAGGGTTTTTTTTGATTTAGGTAAATCCCTTAAAGCCGCGCGCATAGGGGTTCCGTCGCCGTGCTTGATCTTCAGAGGCAGGCAAATTAATTCATATTCTCCGGGTTTGATCGCCGAAAGATTCAACCCTTCCAGCACGACGATATTATTTCCCAGCAGTTTTTTATGTACGGGATGTTCGAATTCTGCATGAAAACTTTCAACAGATAAATAATCGACGCCGACGAGATCGATCTTCTTTTCAACAAGATACTCTGCGCCCGTGATGCCGACGGCAACAAAATCCTCATCAAAGGTCATGTTGTTATTCTTCCAGTGATTGGAATTCCGCGTTTTGAATAAAATTCGTTTATGCCGTTTGAAATTGATCTTTTCTAGATCTTCGCGTTCGATATTGACCTTCGGATTTACTTCCACCACCAGGCACGGCCCGATAAAACGGTCCACAGCCACTTCATCAATACCCTTACCGTCATCCAAAAAATGGAACGGCGCATCGCAATGTGTACCCGTATGGGCGCCGATCTGCCATCGCGACACGTTGCAGGGATCACCCTTTTTGATCTGTATCGGGAGTTGAATATCCACTTTAGGATCGCCCGGCCATGTCACAATATCGTTGGAAATGGTAACGGAGATGTCATGGATCTTCATAACTTTGTCCTCTCGTTTTTATTTTAGTTTCCAGGTAGTGCCTTCAGGCGAATCTTCGATCGAAATGCCGATCTCATTTAATCCGTCACGGATCTTATCGGAAAGCGCCCATTCTTTACGTTTCCGAAGATCCACCCGGATCTCCAAAAGCAGGTCAACGATCTTTTCGTATTTTTTGGATACGCTTTCCGGTTTGGACAAATTCAGGAATCCTAAGAACTCATTCCAATCCAGGATCAAATCGCGAGCGCGTTTAAGAATGTACAATGAAAAATCATTGAGATGCTTCGGCGATGTGATTTTACTCAGGCCGTTGAAGATCTCGAAGATCTTACCCATGGCCGCAGCGGTATTAAAATCATCATCCATAGCCTCATGAAATTCCTTTTCAAGCCGGTCAAGGTCTTTGGAGAATTGTTCTACATCCGGATTTATTGCATCAGTGCCGAGGGATCCGCCGAGCGTTTCTTTCAGGTCCAGAGCCTGTTGTACTTTATTGAATATCATTTCCAGCCTTTTGTGGGCGTTTTCAGCGTCGCGCATATTTTCTTCGCTGAAATTCAGCGGGCTGGCATAATGTTTCTGCAGAAAAAATAAACGCACAACCTCAGGCCTGAATTTAGCCAACACATCCCTTGCCAGCCAGAAGTTTCCAAGAGACTTGGACATTTTTTCATTATCGATATTCAAAAAACCGCAATGGATCCAGTATTTCGAGAATAATTTTCCCGTCGCCCCTTCGCTTTGAGCGATCTCGTTCTCGTGATGCGGAAATACCAGGTCCGCGCCGCCGCAATGGATGTCGATCTGATCGGCTAAATGATTCATACACATTGCCGAACATTCGATATGCCATCCCGGACGTCCGTTTCCCCACAGGCTTTCCCATGAAGGCTCACCGGGTTTTGCTGCTTTCCACAAAACAAAATCCAACGGGCTTTTTTTCTTTTCGTTCACTTCCACACGTGCGCCGGATATCAGGTCGTCCACATTTTTACCTGATAATTTACCGTACCCTGCGAACTTGCCCACGTTATAATAAACGCTGCCATCGGATTCATACGCATAGCCTTTTAAGATCAATGTTTGAATCAGATTGATGATCTCATCCAGGTGTTCAGTGACGCGCGGCACCGCATCCGGCATACGTATGCCGAGCTTGGCTATATCTTCAAAGAAGCCCTCCGAATAGAGCTGAGTTACATCCGAGAACTCCAGCCCCTTCTCTTTAGCTTCCTGAATGATCTTATCGTCAATATCCGTGATATTCATGACGAACTTGACTTTGTATCCGGCATACTCAAGATACCGGCGAATAACATCCGCCATAACAAAAGTTCGCCCGTTCCCGATATGAATATAATTATACACCGTAGGACCGCACGAATACATCAGAACTTCATGCTCTTTGATGGGTACAAACGGTTCTTTCTGCCGTGTTAAGGTATTGTATATCTTCAATCCCATTCTTTATCAGGCTCCCTTGGCAATATTCAGACAATGTATGATTACAAGAATAATGATTTCAAAATTGAAGTCTAGCGCGGAACCGTCATGGATTTAGGTATCTGAATGATGAACTTCCCTTCGTTATTGGGGAAAATATTTAGATCGGTCTGATACCGGCTGAGTATCCTGGAGGCGTTGGCAATTTCAATATCGTAGTAACTGAACCTCGCTTCGTCGGGCAGCTCGGAATATATGGTGCCGATATTTATGGATAGATGATAAGCCAGATCGGTCGTTGGCGGCATAGGCCGGTTGTCCGATACGTCGATGTAAACGAATTCCTGGTCATGATAGGTTTTGATGCGCAACTGCTTTTCAGCCAACGATCCGGTTGCTTTCATCGAGTCAATGATAAGATTATATATCGCCTGGCTGAAGTCCCTGTACAATCCACGTACCAAAGGAATGGTAGGATCCAGCTGAATTTCTTTTGTGACCTTATGTTTGAAGTATAAGCTTGAATCAAGGAACCGGATCTCATGTTCGATCACCGAATTGATATCCATCTCCATTTCGTAAGGATTCATTTCATACGAAACTTTTTCGGAGAACCCTTTGATAAGCCCTGAAGCTTTGTCGACTTGCGTCACGATCTCGCCGATGCCTTTATCAAGTTTGGCATGAAACTGAGTGATGTCCGCACGAACCTTTTCATCCGCCACGGCATCGATCAAACCGGAATTCTTTTTGATATGATGTTGGAGAAGTTCCGCCCGCCCGCGAATCGTTCCAAGAGGCGTATTGAGATTATGCGCCACACCTTGCAGGATAAGCGACATCGGGACCACTCTGAAAAAATTGATCACCTCAAGAAGTTTATCTTCATCGATGGAACGCGCCGCTGTTTCGGCTAGCGTTTCCTGCTGTGCGATCTGGCTTTGAAGTTTACTGCTGATATCCCTGAAAATAGCGTGAAATGCTTTGATGTGGCCTTGTTTATCGTGTACCGGCGATGCGGTCAATTCTATCAGTGTCGTTTCGCCGTTCTTCTTTTTCCAGTCAAAAATGGTCTTATCCGCCTTGCCTTTGTGGCCCAATATGGACAAAAGAGCGTCGTGATCACCGGGATTGGCATAGAGATCGCTGATGCTCAAGCCGAGAAAATCTTTTTTGTCAGCAAAACCAAGGATGACAGCCGCCGCCTTGTTCGCCAATTCGATCCGCCCTTGGGAATCGATGACAAATATACCGTCCGGGAGGCTGTTCAACAGCTCTTCGTATCGGTTTTGAATTTCTGATTCACTCACCATAATGCTCCGTGTTTGGCTATTCGCTCAAGGTTCCGCAGACAACGCGGTCAATTTTATTATAATCTTTAAATACGCTGACTGCAAAACCTTGTTCCGTGAGAAAACGTCCGACTATATCCGCCTGATCGTATCCAACCTCTAAAAATACATGTTTTTTTGACAAATTCGAATGAAAAAAAAGTTTCGCCGCTCTCGCTATTTCCTTATAAAAAACAAGACCGTCTCCGGATGCTTTGAGCGCAATTGCCGGTTCATGCTCTCGTACCTCTC
>CAZHUW010000213.1:0-5737 GCA_964535295.1 uncultured Bacteroidota bacterium | reverse complement strand
CGGTCGGCCGTAAGAATATGATGCAGAGGCAATATCCCCCAATGCGCAAATGCCGCAGCCCATGCGTCTGCAACTTTTTTCCGCGCATCGGCATCCAGTTCCAGTGAACCGATGGTCCAGTCGATCTCAAGCAGGTATGGAGCGAGCCGGAAAACGCCTTCCACTTTATGACATAAACTTTCGAGATCATGAGCATGTTCTTTATCATATCGCGCATGGACGCGCGTGTTCTCTATCTGAATGTCGAATTCGAGATAATCGAAGAACCGTTTGAGCGCATCGAGAGCAAGGTTTGGATGAACCGACAGTTCATATTTACTGACGCCGAAATATTCCAGATCGATCATGCCGCCTTGAAGGGGCGGAGCGTAGTTTATGCGCAGGAATGCCGGATGATTTCGGAATGAAAGATAATAATGCACTTCGTTGCCGTAGCAAAAAATATCCACGCGGGGGAAATTCTCCTGTCCGTAAAGCAATTGACGGATGAATCCCTCCGCGACCACCGAAATAGGATAAGGTATATGCGTTTCAGGCAACCCCGCTTCGCTTTCCGGTTCAAAGTCGGTATAGCGGATACCTTTGAAAAAATTGGATAACAACTTCCCGCCGGAAGCGAGCAGAATATCAACGGTTCGATTGGTCGAGCGGCTCCGTAAAACGAGCCTAAAACCCAGTTGGAGACCTTTTTGATGGAGGTAGCGTTTCAAGCCATGAAGAGTTTGGGCTTCGCTTACCGAGCGAGGGTCTTCGAACATCATGACGAGGCGGGTCAATTCCGCAGAAAGAGGGCCATGATCCGCATGAATGTCTGCTGCCTTGAGAATATTATTTTTCAGATTGGCATACACATCGGGCAATACAATGCATTCCTCCGAAAACTCGGTGAACAGGTCGACGAAATCTCTCACGATCCTGTCCATTCTCTCAACGATCACGCGTACCTTTTCAATCGTCAGCGGCGCGACGGCGAGGAAATCCGCGAGTAATTCGGCGTGGGCCAGATTATACTGACGGAATTTTGTTGCCGGATCAACGGAGCCGGTATCCGCTCCCGCTTCGATGGGAGCGGTTCCGTGCGCAACAATAACAAATACGTCTGATGTGAGGCGCGACTCGCCGCAATAGGCGAACAGCGCAGCTTCGGCCGGATACAGCATCAGGGGTATGGAGTCGCCGATGGATGCGCGGATATACTGCCGTACGGACAAGCCTAAATTCACCCGAGGCCAGCCCAGATCAGAAATGATCTGCCGCAAAAGAGTTTCTCCCAGGATGTCATGCGCTTCACGCAAGAGCGGTAAAGAAGGCGGAGGTTCCCCCGGTAAAGGCAGCAGAGAAAGCAGATCGGAATGTGTCGCCCGTGTATAGGCGAGATACGGTGAAAGAAAAAGACTTGCTTCACAGCCTAAGATATTCTCTATTAGTTTGACGGAAACGAGTTCGCCGGAACTATCCAGAATGCGCGCGGCGAGTCGGCGAACGGGACCCCGGGCATTGATGAAAAGTGATATGACCGGATCGGGGCTGTCCGTTCTCATTCGCCGGACGATCTCACCGATCAGGAGAATATTGGCAGGATCATTTAGAGGTTTTCCCGGTGCGTCGGCCTGTTCAGCCAAGACGGAAATAACTTCGTGTGTTATGGCCAGAGAACCTTCATCGGAAAGCCTGGCGGTCAATTCCAGCGCGTTTCGCGCAAGAGTATTATCCAAGACGGCAAGCAAACCTTTGATCAACTGCCAGGGATCTGGCGAAGCAGGTATGTTCTCGGCTAGAAAATTAAATACGGGATGTGCAAGCGGGCCGCTACGTTTGGTCAGTAATGGCAACAATGAAGAAATTTTTTGCAGAGCGGATACGGTCAGCGGTGCGGGAAGGCGGCGTTTCAATTCAGCGCAGGAGGCCGCTACACGGGCCTCATTCCCCATGATGATATCAAACTGTTCGCTTATCGCGCGGAGGATGTCATCGATGCCGATTTCATCAGACTTCGCTGGAAAAGCAAGATCTGTTTTCTGCTGCAGGCCCATGCTCGTTCCTGCCCGTCGTTGGCTGCCGGAGAATGCTGAATAGTTTACTGATCCTGAAACGATCAGTTGCGCTTATCTTGTGAATAATATAGCAAATAATACGGTGTTGCGCAATCACTGAAAAGTTCACCGTGAAGGATTAGAACTCGAAGAAGGATCATTAGAAATAGGAGGGAACCGATCTTTTACACAGAGCTCGGTTCAGAGCGGCAGACACCAAAAGAAAACCGTATGATCTTCATCGAGCCCGATCGGATAATTCTCTTTTCTCTTTAGGATGTTCATCACAGCCCTGCGCCATTCCGCAAGCATCGCTTTCCCGAAAAAGATCTCGACCGTTGTCTTGTTGTCGGCAATATGCCAGTCGTAATAATTGGGTGCGAAGGGCTGATATATCAGGTGAAGTTCCGTCATGTTCTTATAGGGCGAATCATAATCGGGGATGCGGAGGATATCCTGTGTGACCGGCGAGAGGGGAATGACCGGTTGACACGTAAATTCTGAATGTTCCATATGATCTAGGAGCCGGATCAAATATTCACCGCCGTCGTTATCTGCAGTAATATGCCATTCGCTCCCAAGCCAGCCGTCGGTCTTATATTTCCAGAAATAGATGTTACCGGTTTTTTTTATATGGGGCAGGGATTTGTCCATAATCATTTATATTAGTAACCAAGCGCTGAACAAGCCTTTTATTAAAAAAAAGCCCGGGGTCTTAGGAGCCCCGGGGAAGCAATTGAATTCGACCTGAATCTAGTCTTTTATGCAGCGAACCGGGAACCCATCGGTCATTCGGCGGCTGACCACATGAACCTTTTTACGGAACTTACTGATGACACAGTACCAGGCGTCCTTATCGCCGTCCGTTGTGGAGGACCAGAAATAGGCGCCGGTACCGACGCTGAGGTAGGCGCCCGACTCATCCCGCGATCCTATGGCAGTCAACGCATTGAAACCGGAACCTCCGCCTTGAATCATTTCGGCATAAGCCACCGAGTCTATATTCCCGAATGATTTGATCAACGTTTCCCATTCTTCTTTACTGGGCAGGTGCCATCCCGGAGGTGCCGCTTTAACGGCTGCGTTCCATGTGTATAGCCGGCCGTATTTTTCACAGTTACTATTGTCATCTTTATAACAATAGCTGCTGTCACCTGCGTCGTAATTCAGATTTTCTGCCATCCATACCTGATCGCCTATTTTTACGGTCTTGTAGGTTTTGCCATCCCGTGGATCGGTAAAATTTCCGCCGCACGATAGCGCTGTAAAAGTTACAAGGGCTAATATCAGGCTTTGAACCGCCGAAGTAATCGGCCTTCCGTGTAATCCGATTTTTGTAGAAAACAAAATTGATTCACTCACAAAACATCTCCTTTTGTATTTTTGATGCAGCAGGGATTCCGCTTTGAAATATTTTCCTGCAAAATAATGGTGAATTTAGAGAGCGGGGATGACAAAATCAAAAGAATAAGACAGGGAAGGATGTGCTCTATTCCTGTTTAGGTTGGCGTTTGTACAAGGGCAGCGAAGTCAGTTGGGATATTCTTTCTGAACCCCGATCACCCTCTTCGGTAAATGCCCAAACGAACAATGACTGCAAAGGATGATCCTTACGTATCTCTTCTATCGCATTCAGCATGAGGTGTTTTGCGATGCCCTGTCTGCGGTATTCGTTAAGTACCAGAGCTGAACAAAGGTATAAAGCCTCATACTTTGCATCCAAAGGCGTACGTTCAAAAAGTTCCTTTTCCGAAATCCGCCCATTTAGGAATTCATCCATTAGCGCGCGCGTGGTCGGTATCATTAAAACCCAGGCCACAGGCCCGCTTCCTTCATTAAATTCCGAAACGGTTGCGGGATGAATCCTTCGTAAGCGGTCGATAACGAGTTGATCAACGTCAAGCTGATCAGGGTCATTTTTGACAGCAAAAACTTCTTCTGCCAATTGTATCAGGCGTTCAAAATTGGTTAATGGCATATTATAAAAACAACTTTGTCAAAACCGTACTGTATATTCCGTGATTAGAGACACAGATATTGACTAATCCAATAATTGAATTGAATCACCGTCTGATATGCTTCCTTCGACGATGACCGCGCAGTAGACTCCGGCAAAAGTATCGTGCGTGTTGGCAAGTTTTCGCAGTACATCAGGGTTGTGTTCACCGGTGTCGGGATCGAGTGAAATCATTTTGCAGCGCAGATCACGTTCGAGAACCGCAACCACCGCGCGGGGACCGATGCGGAGCTTACACCCGACGAATTTATCTTCGGCAAAACCATGGCTTGACAAAAGGTCAACGTATATATTTGCCCGAAAGCGCCGTTTATCAAGCGGGATCTCCATTTCCGCTTCGCACTGCCTGATCGTTTGCAAACTTATCAGTGAAACCGGACGGCAGTCGGTTAATGCACGATCCGATCGCACCAGCGTGAGTTGGTTCTGTTCGCCAAGTCCGTCTTTGAGCATTTGGGCAAGCCTTGGATCATCAATTGAAACAACGGAGCCTGAAGGAGTTGTCACATCCACTATCAGGTCGCCGCTGTCCCCATTTGCATAGGTTAGGCCGGGTTCAATGCTCATGGCTTCGGCCAAATTTTGCGGTTCAGCTGCCCGTTCGGGATAACGAAATTGAGGAAAGTAACGCAGCATTTGTGATTGCGTTGAGGCCGTTAAATAAGGACTCCCTTTACGTGCGGCTGAATTCTTAAAAGCGAAACATCGGTCGCCATAGATTCCTGCGAACCCGAGAAAAACACTTTTTCGAAGTTCGCCGCCCATACTTTTGACGGGATAACGCCACAAGCTTTCTATCGATCCAACAGTTGTCATATGGCCATTCTCTTCCGTTAGAGTGAATGTACGAGATAAGCTGAATTCCTACAATTCCTAAATAAGCACGTGAACTCGGACGGCAGTGTTACTATTTTTCAAAATCTAAATTCATTGGAGATGTTGCTAGATGATTGGCCGGATTCTTCGAATCCGTAGTCGGAACACTCTGATCAACAACTTCAAATTTGATATCATCAAACCAGATCTTACCGGTACCGTCCAGCAAAAAACCAAAAGCAATATTGCTTGCATTTGCCGGTACGTCTAATACAATTTCATATTTTGTCCAATCGGTCGTTCCTTTAATGGGACGATTGGCCATATTGTCAAACGCTAATGATTGGGTTGGGTTTGCCTTGTCATCCACTCTCATCCACATGGACGACCATGTCTTGACATCTTCTGTTTTGATGAACCCGGTCATACGAACACGTTTTCCAAAATACATATCAGCTTTAAATGTCTGCATCATAGTTCCAAAACCCTGGATAGATGGTTGATTGGAACGGATGAATGCGCTGTTTGATCCGGAATGGACGATTTTCGAGTCTTTTCCCATATCGTAATCTTTTGGTTTACTTCCAGCGGCCATCCAATTTTCTGGCAATGTAGATTGATCAACGAGAAAAGTGAAACCGACGACAATGAGGATCAAAGCCGTAAAGCCCGCGATAAGCAAAGATTTCATTTTCATACTTCCTCCTTGTTTTAGTTTGGAACAATATTCGGCGCTTTATCAAATAACGCTCGGCGGCTACCCGCGGTAGCTCGCTACGCGAGGAAAATTATAGTTAATTAAGAACATACTCAAATCGTGAGCGAGCTACTGGCGAGCGACGCCCACAATCTCTCTATCGTCAAATCAAAA
>CAZHUW010000212.1:0-5784 GCA_964535295.1 uncultured Bacteroidota bacterium | reverse complement strand
AAGGATCCTCTTCGATGTCCGTCAGATCCTGAGCATTTGTTATTTGAAAAGAACTAAAGGCATCCGCATAGGTTTGACCGTTATAAGGTAGAACCCAAAGCCTGCTTTTGCCGGAAAACCATAAATTACCATCCTTATCTTTGAAGGCGTTCCGATATTCGCCGCCGGTAAGCCCTTCCTTCGTTGAAAAAGTCTGAAACTTCTTGCCATCAAAACGCGATATTCCGCCGTAACTGGTAACGAACCAGAAATTCCCTTTGAGGTCCTTGACCATCTCAAAAATAGCGCCCGGCGCCAACCCGTCCTTAGTTGTATAGTTAACAAATGATTTACCGTCAAATACCGATACGCCGTCGTCGGTGCATAACCATATTTTCCCGTCATCATCCTGAAAGATACTTCGGACCACGTTACTCACCATGCCGTCATCTTTAGTGTACACGGTGAATTCTATTCCGTTATATTTGGAAACTCCGCCTGCGGTCGCAAACCAGACATAGCCCTGCCGATCCTGAAAAATATCCCACACCTGCGCATGGGGAAAACCTTCATTGATCGTGTAATACTTGAAATAAAGCTGTTGGGAATTGAGAGAAAATGAAGATGTGATGCAAAGAAAAGCAAAAACGGCAAAATTGAAGTAAAAATTACCGCTAACCCAATTTACCATTTCAAAAAACAAGAAAGAATGGCGTGACGATGTGGTTTTGATCTGTTTATTCAAAGCCAATTTGTGTAAAGAAGAGTATCTATCTGGTTTTTACGTATCGAATTGTTTTTAAATATAATTTTTTCAAAGTGTAAATGCAAAGAAAACCTTATTGAATATGTCGCCAAAAAGCCGTACATAATACCGGATCATTTAACACCAACCTAAATCTTGAGGCGAAACATGGAAAATGTCATCTCCTTCATCAATTCAAACAAAGACAAATATGTAGATGAACTAAAGGATTTTCTGAAAATCCCGAGTATCAGCACTAACGCAGCCAACAAAGAAGATGTTGCCCGCTGTGCCCAATACGTCTCTGATCAGATGAACAATGCCGGGTTACAGAACGTCCAAATATTTCCGACGGCAGGTCATCCGGTCGTTTACGGGGAATGGCTCGGTGCACCCGGCAAACCAACGGTTCTCTATTACGGACATTACGATGTGCAGCCGGTGGATCCTGTGAATCTGTGGTCCAGCGGACCATTCGAGCCAACTATTAAAGACGGTTATATCTACGCCCGCGGTTCTTCCGACGACAAAGGGCAGGTTTTCCTCAATCTGAAAAGCGTTGAAGCACACATGAAGGTCAACGGGAAATTACCCGTTAATGTCAAATTCATGATTGAAGGCGAAGAAGAGATCGGCAGTGTGAACCTTGAAAATTTCATATCCAACCACAAAGATCTGCTAAAAGCCGATGTGGTATTGGTATCGGATACTTCGTTCTTTGCGGATGAAATGCCTTCGATTGCATACGGGCTTCGCGGCCTTTGTTATATGCAGATTGATCTGACCGGGCCTAATCGCGACCTGCATTCGGGTGTCTACGGCGGTGCGGTTGGAAACCCTATCAACGAATTAGCCAACATCATATCCAAACTCAAAGACAAGAACGGTAAGATCACCATACCCGGTTTTTATAATAAAGTGAGAGCGCTCACGAAGAAAGAACGCGATGCTTACAAGAAATTGCCTTTCAGTAAAAAAGAATATTTTAAAGATCTTGGCATTAAAGAGACTTTCGGAGAAAAAGGTTACTCCATCTTGGAACAGGTCAGCGGCCGTCCTTGTCTTGACTGCAACGGCATTTGGGGAGGTTTCCAGGGTGAAGGCGCCAAGACCGTTCTGCCGGCCAAAGCGAGCGCAAAGATCAGCATGAGACTGGTTCCGAATCAAACTCCGGAGCAAATTGCCAAATTGTTCGAGCGTTATGTAAAGAAATTATGTCCGAAAACGATGCAGATCAAAGTAACGGAACTCCATGGCGGATATCCCGCAATCACGGATATCACTACCAAGGAGATCGTTGCGGCCAGCAATGCGCTGCATAAAGTATTCAAGAAAAAGCCGTTATTTGCACGTGAAGGCGGATCGATTCCCGTTATCGCTTCTTTTGAGCGTCTTCTTGGTCTTAAATCCATTCTCATGGGTTTCGGATTGGACACGGATGCGATCCACTCGCCTAATGAAAGGTTTAAACTTGATAATTTCCATCGCGGCATTTTGAGTGTGGCCGTATTCTATGATGAACTCGCAAAGATGAGCTAACCGATATTAAAAAAGAGACGGCAAAATAGCCGTCTCTTTTTTTGTCCTTCCTAAATTTTAACATGATAAATCTATGACGCAAATTGAGATCAACGGAAACAATCTTACGCTTGACCTGATCGAAGATATCTTCCAAGACAATTTGACTATAAAACTCAGCGACCTGGCGGCCGCGCAGATCAAAAAGTCACGTGACATCATCGAACATATTATTCAATCGGGCAATGTGGTATACGGCGTTAACACAGGATTTGGTAAATTCAGCGACGTCAGGATCTCCGAGGACAAGATCGACGTACTGCAGGAAAACCTCGTCCGGAGCCACGCCGCAGGTATTGGAAACCCGTTCTCAGAAGAAGTGGTTCGTACGATGCTGCTGCTCAAAGCCAACGGGTTAGCCAAAGGTTATTCCGGAGTGAGGCTTGAGGTTGTTAATACACTGATCCAGATGTTCAATCAAGGCGTCATTCCTGTGATACCGGAAAAAGGATCTGTGGGTTCCAGCGGTGATCTGGCGCCGCTTGCGCATCTGGCTTTGGTCATGATCGGACAAGGTGAAGCTTTTTATAATGGCCAAAGAATTCATGGCGCCGAAGCAATGAAGCGTGCTGGAATCCCGGTTTTGAAACTGCGTTCAAAAGAAGGATTAGCTATACTCAACGGCACCCAAACTATGACCTCCGTCGCCTGCGTCAATCTTCTCAGGGCATTCAACATTCTTGAGTGTGCGGATATTCTTGGCGCCATGAGCACGGAAGTTCTGCTGTGTACCAATACCGCCTTTGACGAACGTATTCACAAGGCGCGCAACCAGGACGGTCAGATGATCTCTGCGGAAAATCTTCGTACGCTTCTCAAAGACAGCCCGTTGATCCATTCTCATGTCGATTGCAAAAAAGTTCAGGATGCTTACAGCATCCGATGTATGCCGCAGGTTCATGGTGCGAGCCGCGATGCCGTTCATCATGTGAAACACGTGGTGGAGCGTGAGATAAATGCGGCTACGGACAATCCCCTTATATTTGTAGAAAACGGTGAGGTTCTGTCCGGTGGAAATTTTCATGGACAGCCTGTGGCAATTGTAATGGATTTTCTGGCCATAGCGATGAGCGAGATAGGTAATATCTCCGAACGACGCATTGCCTGGATGATGGATTCCAATCTAAGCGACGGGCTCCCGGCATTTCTCGCTAAAGACGGCGGCTTAAATTCCGGTTACATGATCGCGCAGTATGCCGCGGCGGCCTTGGCTTCCGAAAATAAAAGTTTATGCCATCCGGCAAGTGTAGATTCTATTCCCACCTCTGCCAACAAGGAAGATCATGTAAGTATGGGAACGATCGGCGCACGGAAATGTCTTCAAATAATTGAAAATGTGGAAACGATCCTGGCCATCGAATGGTTATGCGCCGCGCAGGCAGGTGATTTCAGAAGCCCGATCGAATTTGCCCCTCGTACGAAACGGGCGCATGATCTTTTACGTGAACATGTTCCGACTCTGGACAAAGACCGTGTCACAAGTCACGATATGGAAATTGCGACGGGATTATTGAGGAAAAAGAATTTAGTTGAAGAGGTGTGGGATCGGTAAGGCTACGATTTTATTGTATCGAATAATTCAAGTAATCTCTCCAGATCGTCATTGGAATAATAGTCGATCTCCATGGTTCCACCTTTTTCACGGTGCCTGAGTTTAACCTTGGTCCCGAGTTTTAATCTCAAACGATTCTCAACATCGGCCACATGCGGATCTGGTTCAGTGACCTGTTCGATCTCAAACTTAGCCGGTGCCTTACCGGATCGGCTCTTTTCAGCTTCCAATGCATGTTTAACGGCTTCTTCCGTCTTCCGAACCGAATAATATCCGCCGACAACCTGCTTCCATACTTTAATCTGGATAGTCGAGTTGGGCAAAGCGGCGAGCGCTCTTCCGTGGCCAATAGTGATCTCTTCTTTGCGTAAACTGTCCTGGATCTCCGGCGGCAGTTTTAACAAACGAATGATATTGGTAATGGTTGTCCTGTCCTTCCCGATCTTCTTTGCTACTTCATCCTGGGTCAGTTTACACACATCAATAAGCTGTTGGTATCCGACAGCCAGTTCAATCGGATTCAGTTTTTCACGCTGCACATTCTCGATAATGGCTAATTCCAGCATTTCCGAGTCGGTCACATCTTCGCGTACGTAAGCAGGTAACGTCTCAAGATTGGCCATCTTGGATGCGCGGAAACGACGCTCACCTGCTATCAGTTCAAACCCGTGCGCGGTCTTACGAACCGTGATCGG
Organism: uncultured Bacteroidota bacterium; assembly: GCA_964535295.1. Taxonomy (GTDB): domain Bacteria; phylum CLD3; class CLD3; order SB21; family SB21; genus SB21. Next base: position 1,235 of record CAZHUW010000212.1, on the reverse strand, counting down.
CTGGATGATGCCATTCTCAAGAATCGAATTTTTCAATTCTTCAAGGGCCTGCGGTTCAAATTCCTTACGCGGCTGAAAGGGATTGGGACGTATCATGTAAATGGGAATCTCATTAACGGAAACGTTCTCCGTTGATTTGAGAGTTCCGTCCGGACGTAAATTAGCTACCGGGATCAAAGCGCTCAGGCCTTTACCCAGACCGGTATTTTTTTTATTTGAAAAATTCTGTGACATGCGATTTCGTTAAAGTGAGTTAAACAGGATTTCGAACCGATCATTTTTTGCGGATACCGGAATCAAACTGGATGTGGGGTCAGAACATTATGGATGACTTCCTTGGCTAACCCCATGTAGTCCTGAGCGCCAACGGAAGCAGGATCGTATAGGATGATCGGTTTACCGTAACTCGGTGCTTCACCGAGTTTGATGTTTCGATGTATCACATTCTTAAAAACCTTTTCCTTAAAATACTCTTTGACTTCCGATACGACCTGATTGGATAAATTAAGACGGCTGTCGAACATGGTCAACAACACACCTTCGATCGTCAATGCGGTATTCAAATGGCGTTGAACCAAGCGGATAGTATTGAGTAATTGGCGCAATCCCTCCAACGCATAATATTCACACTGAATAGGAATGAGCACCGAATCCGAGCCGGTCAGCGAATTAAGTGTCAGAAGACCTAAGGACGGCGGACAATCGATCAGAACGAATTCATACTTGTCGCGGATCGGCTTTACGGCATGCAGGAACATTTGTTCGCGGTCCTCAAGATTGACCAATTCCACTTCGGCGCCGACCAACCGAATATGCGCCGGTATCAGATCCATATGGGGCATCATGGTCTTTAAGATCGCTTCTTCAATCCCCATATTATGGATAAGCATTTCGTAAGTGCTTTTGGAAACCGTCTCAAGATCGAATCCAAGTCCGGTCGTAGAGTTAGCTTGCGGATCCATGTCAATAATCAGCGTCTTCTTACCGGCGTGCGCCAAGCTCGAAGCGAGATTTATGGCCGTTGTTGTCTTACCTACCCCGCCTTTTTGATTGGCTATTGAGATAATTCTACCCAACTAAAAACTCCCCGGTTTTTACACACTGTGAAACGTCACCATTATGTTTCACGATTTTACGTGCAATAATAGACAATGCACGGAAGAAATTCAACTCTTAATTTCCCCCGATGCCCAGGGAAGGAAATATACTATGTACCAAACCAGAATTAATCAGGT
>CAZHUW010000211.1:0-5833 GCA_964535295.1 uncultured Bacteroidota bacterium | reverse complement strand
GCGATGGAACCCCGTTTTCTCGGAGGCAAGGCTATTATCGTAAAAAGCTTTGCCCGTATCCATGAAACGAACCTGAAAAAACAAGGCATGCTTGCATTGACCTTCAAAAACCCGATGGACTACGATCTGATCCGCGAAGACGATGCTTTGTCGATCGTTGGATTAAAGGACTTTGCGCCGGGTAAAACATTGAAGTTGATTATGGAACATAAAGACGGCTCAAAAGATGAATGCGAACTCAATCATTCATACAATCATAGCCAGATCGGCTGGTTCATAGCCGGTAGCGCACTGAATCTAATCGGGGGAAAAGGAAAGAAGAAAGGGAAGACTCAAAAATCAAAAGTCAAAAAACCGATACAGAAAGTAAAGAAAACAAAAAAGAGCACTGCAAAACCCGCAAAGAAAAAAAAGGCTGTTAAAAAACCAAAAAGGACTGTAAAGAAAACAGCCAAAAAGAAGATCACAAAAAGACGGTAACCTTAAGTCAAGTAAACTAGTTTAGATTGTCATTCTGGCGGAATTTTTTTCTTCAAAACCAGTAGTTTAAAAGATTCTTTCAGAATGACATTTTCTCTGAATGATCTAATCCAAAACCTGCTCCGAGGAATATAATTAACCCAACGGCTCTATGGCAGAGTACCAGGATAGGCAATCCTTCATACCTTACCGCCGGAAAGACCTGATCGAGCTGTGCATTAAAGATGGAAAATTATCTTTAACTGAAGCCGGCTCTTTTCGTCATTTCTGCGAGATCCTGTCTGCGTATTATCATTTCCAATACCACATAACACTGGAAAACCTGAAGAATCATTTTGCGCCGTTCGACCCGGATGCGGACACCAAGCCATTAAATTCTTTATCTGCCATCGAATCGGCGGATGTTGAAAATAAATTGGTCAGTGATTTTGTATCTGTACTCAAAAGTGCCAATTATGAAAGCCTGAGCGAGGGAGACCTTAAAAAAGCGTTTCAACAGGAATCGCTTATTCCACTGAACACCGATGTCGATTTCAACGATTTTGAAGACGGTAGAGTGATCTTCTATCATCGTGGACAAAGCCGCGAAACCGTTCAGTTCAGAAAATGGTTTTTTAAGACAAAGGATTTTTCTTTTGACGCCTTTGAGCGTGTCGTTATGCTGATCAAGTTCAAGGGGCAGGATCATTTTTCGAAAAAAAAGAAGAAATTTGAAACGATGAATTTCTCTCCGGGTAAAATGTATATTTACTATTATAAAAAGATCCCGAAATTCGATCTCGATATTCTTTTTCCCAATGTTGATGTGAGCATGAACTGGAAGGATATGCTGAAATTCGGCGTTCCGGCGATCGGCGCGCTGGTCCCGATCCTTATTAAAACACTGCCCAATATTCTTCTCATAATCGGGGTCATATTATTTCTGACCGTAGGCCCTTCAGCCGCTGAAAAATGGGGAGCAAAAGAGGAAACGGTTAATAACATCTTTCCGATACTCACCGCAATTCTTTCGATGGGGTTTATGCTGGGCGGTTATGCCGTAAAGCAGTATATGAATTATAAGAACAAACGGCTGAAATTCCTTAAGAACGTTACCGACACACTTTTTTTCAAGAACCTGGATTGTAATGCCGGGGTCTTTCACCGGCTGATCGATGAGGCGGAAGAAGAGGAATGCAAAGAGATCATCTTGGTTTATTATTTTTTATTGACCCATAACCGATTGACTAAAGATGAACTGGACGACCGGATCGAGAAATGGATGGAAGAAAAACTCGGCGCGGCGATCGATTTTGATATTAATAAAGCGGTTAAGAACATGGAGAACTTAAGAGCGCAGAATAAAAAAAGCCTCATACGTATTAATTCACAGGAGAAATACGAAGTTCTTTCTTTGGAGGAAGCTAACGCGCTTATCGATTACGTTTGGGATAATTTCTTCAGTTATAATGCCCCCGCAAAGTAGCCGCCCTTGCCAACCGATCATAAAAAATATTTAGATCAACTCTACGAAACATTTGATCGAAGCTTCATTTCTTCCGATCCGATACAGTTGGTCAATAGATTTGAACAACCCGGTGACCAGGAGGTCGTTGCCGTCATGATTTCCGCATTAGCATTCGGACAGGTTTCTCAGATTATAAAGGCCGGTGAATCAGCTCTGGAACTAATGCAGAATTCCCCGCGGCGGTTTGTCGCGTCATTTGATCCTTCAAACGAGATCAAAAGATGGAACAAATTTTATTATCGTATGATAAAACACACCGATATACTTCGGTTGTTTCATGTTTTGAAATTAATACTGCAGGATTTCGGAACTCTGGGAAATTGGATTAGCAGCCATTATCACAATGATGATGAGCACTTAGGTCTGGCTTGGGGAAGATGCGTTCAAGACATGAAAGTAAGGGATTCGGTTAACTGGAAATGGCGAAAATCGAAAGGAATAGGTTTTAATCATTTACTGCCCAACCCGTCCAATAAAAGCGCTTGCAAACGTTCTAATTTACTACTTCGCTGGATGGTCAGAAAAGATGGTATCGATCTTGGGCTTTGGGATAAATTGCCTGCGGATAAACTGATAATTCCTTTGGACACGCATGTGCGTAGAATAGCTTACAATATCGGTTTGACGGATCGTACCGATCTTTCATGGAAAACGGCTTTTGAAATTACACAACGGTTGAAAGAATTGGATCCAAACGACCCGGTCAAATACGATTTTGCGATTTGCCGGCTTGGGATATTAAAAATGTGCCCGAAAAAAAGGGATCTCGACAAATGCAGGGATTGCAGGATCTTTGATATTTGCAGGTTATGATTAGGATTTGCGGGAAGCGGATTCTACATCGGCCTCGAATTTTCCGCAGTAAAACTGCAAAGAAATCTCATCTTTAGTCAATCCGCAATGGTAGCGGAATGAAAGCTGATCCGCCTCCATTTTAATGAACGAAAGCCGGTGTTTACAGAACTGGCATGAATCTTTTTTATTTGTCTTGATAGGATTTTTATTCAAATTCTTGAGCGATTCTTGATTGGATTTGGCCGTGGAGATAGTAACGGACTGAATATTGGACATCTCTTTGAATATCAGGTTCATCAGCCGCATAAACTGTCCGATTTGGAACATGGACTTGCGCATCTTGACCAAAAACAGGATTTGCAATACCAGCAACACAACAAATAATCCAACGATAAAAAATAAGAGTGTCTCGATTGAAAAGAATTCGAAATCACCTAAGATTTTCATGATGAAACTTTCTGATAGTATGCCCTAATGTAACACACAAGGTGTAAAAAATCAAATAATATGAGGATTTCTTATAGGAAACAGATAGGAAAAAACTTGCAATTATAATGAATTGATAGTATTATTAAAGTCACGTACGCGTTTATTTTTTAACGAATTAGATATCAGGTATAAAAGGAAATAGATATGGAATCCATTAGCATTATCATCATGATATTGACTGGTGTTGTGATGTTCGTGACCGGCTGGATTTTGGCGAAATTCGCCGGCCGCAATAAGGTGTCCGAGATAAAAAAAATCGCAGAAAACACGCTTCGTGAAGCCCATCGGGAAGCTGAGTCTATAAAAAAAGATGCTCAGGTCAAAGCGAAAGAGCGTCTGCATCAGATCAAAATGAAGATCAGCGGAGAATTTGACGAACGAGAGAAGCGGCTGAAACAATATGAAGGGCGGCTGTCAAACCGTGAGCGCGATCTGCGTCAGAAAATGAACTCGCATCTGGAAAAAGAACAAAAGAACGCGCAAACTGAAAAAGCACTCGCCGCGCAGCAGGAACAGCTTAATGCCAAGCTGCAACAAATTGATCAGCTTGCTCAACAACAAACAGAAAAGCTCGAAAAGGTCACCGGCCTTTCTTTTGAAGAAGCCAAAAAACAATTTTTAGAGTCTGTTTCGAAACGCGCTCAAAAAGAGGCCGCGGAACTTATGCTTCAGATCAAAACGGAAGCTCAGCAGAAAGCGACCCACGAAGCAAAATGGGTGCTGTCCGATGCGATCCAGCGGCTTGCTTCGGACCATACGGCTGAAAGCACTTTAACGACTGTGGATCTGCCAAACGAGAGAATCAAAGGCGCTATCATCGGCCGTGAAGGCCGGAACATCAAAGCGTTTGAACAAGCCACGGGCATAAAGGTCATCATTGACGATACGCCGGAGGTTGTTTTAATGTCCGGGTTCGATCCGGTGAAGCGAGAGATCGCACGCGTGGCCATGACCCGCATGGTGGAAAATCCCAATATTCAACCGGAGCAAATCGAAGACATTGTTGAAAAAGCCCGAAAGCAGGTTGAGATCACAATGAATAAAGCTTCCGATGAAATTCTTAACTCGCTGAATATCAAGAATGTTGCTCCGGAGATGAAGTCCCTTCTGGGCCGTTTAAAATACCGTACCAGCTACGGCCAGAATGTACTGCAGCACTCCAAAGAGGTCGCATTACTTGCCGGAACGATGGCTGCCGAACTTGGCTACGACGTTCAACTTGCGCGACGGGCAGGATTATTCCACGATATAGGCAAAGCGGTAAGCAACGAAACGGAAGGCAGTCACGTCACGATCGGAGTGGAAGTAACGACACGTTGTAAAGAACACGAAGTGGTCATCAATTCCGTTCTGGCGCATCACGATGAAGCGGAGCCCATTCATCCGATATCCCAGTTGGTAACGGCCGCCGATATTATCAGCGGATCAAGACCCGGGGCACGTCGCGAACCGCTCGAAGCGTACGGCGCTCGTATCGAGAAACTGGAACAGATCGCAACCCAGTTCGAAGGCGTTTCCAAGGTGTACGCCATTTATGCCGGGCGTGAGATCCGGATCGTGGTAGAAGCGGATAAGATCGACGATGCCCGCGCCGCCATGTTGAGCTCCGAAGTTGCCGCCAAGATCCAAAATGAAATGCAGTATCCAGGACAAATCAAAGTGGTGGTCATCCGTGAACGGCGTGTTGTGCGGTATACCAACAGCGCCGTTGCAACTGTTGATGAAAACAAAGTAGAAGAAGATTTTGCGGGTGATTCCGGCAGTACGATGTAACCGGAAGCGTCAAAAAAAACTTGCATATTTTAAACGTTTTAGGCTAAATTAACGAGGTCTTCACCATTATCTTATTCAATCCCAGAGCAATTCGGCTCAACTTCAGGAGTATTGTATGAACGTTTCAAAAGTCCGTAGTGTCAGTATCGATAACACCGCCGTCAAACAATTTACCGGCATAATCATTTTTTCGCTTCTCACGGCCGTAGGGGCCTGGATCGAAATACCGCTCCCATTCACCCCGGTCCCGATCACATTGCAGACCATGTTTGTTACCATGGCCGGCGCCTGGCTGGGAGCAAAACGCGGCGCTATGTCGCAAGTTGTGTACCTTTTTTACGGCATATGCGGATTACCGGTATTTGCCGGCGGCGCCAGCACCATGGCTCAGTTGCTGGGTCCTTCCGGGGGTTATCTTATCGGTTTTCCAATCGCGGCTTTTATCACTGGATTGCTCGTATCGCGTGAAAAGGGGTTTTATTGGAATTTAGGCGCTTGCATCATCGGCAGCCTCCCGATCCTGTTGATCGGTTCATTGCAACTGAATATCCTCACCAGCGGAAATCTGGCGGAGGCTTTCAAGCTGGGTTTCGTCCCTTTCATTGCCGGCGATTTTATTAAATGTGTATTTGCGGCGGCAGCTTTCACTGCGGCAAAAAGTTTATCAAAATAGTTTTTATAACCGATCCTTCCCTAAATCAAAGGTTGATGTATGAGTACGGAACTCCAGGAGTTTTTGAAATACTCGCAAGAAGAAGCGGTCAATAAATTATTGAACGAGGTGACGGG
>CAZHUW010000210.1:0-5856 GCA_964535295.1 uncultured Bacteroidota bacterium | reverse complement strand
CTATGACCGTTGTTGAAAAAATAAAAAAGGCCGGAGTTGTTGGCGCCGGCGGAGCAGGATTTCCGACTCACATTAAAGCCGGATCCAAAGTAGATACCGTAATTGCCAACGGAGCTGAATGCGAACCGCTCCTTCATAAAGATTATGAAGTGATGGTGAACTACCCGCAACATGTTGTCCGGGGTCTGAAACATGTGATGGAATCCACCGGGGCTAAACAAGGCATCATCGGAATAAAAGAAAAGAACCAGGACGCTATTGCCGCGATCAAAAAACATCTGGAACCCGGTATACGTATCCATCTTTTGGGTGATTTTTATCCTTCGGGCGACGAATACGTACTGGTTTACGAGACCACTAAGCGCCTTATTCCACCGCAGGGCATTCCTCTGCAGGTTGGCATTGTGGTCAATAACGTTGAAACTTTTTATAACGTTTCCCTTGCGATGGACGGAAAACCGGTTACGGAAAAATTCATCACCGTTGCCGGCGCCGTCAAAAAACCTTTTACTGGAATCGTTCCGATCGGAATGAAATTCAAAGACGTCCTCGAATACGCAGGCGGGTGCACAGTCCCGGACTTTGGCATATTTGTAAGCGGCATAATGATGGGCAGCTTGGAAGTCAACCTGCATAAAACCATTACCAAAACCTGTGCCGGCCTTGTTGTATTGCCGAAAGAACACAAATTGATCCGACGTAAATCCCTTCCGGAGCCGGCAATGCACAGCATCGGGAAATCCGCATGCGACCAATGCAGTTACTGCACGGAATTATGTCCGAGATATATTTTAGGTTACGATATTCAACCGCACAAGGTCATGCGAAGTTTAGGATTCACCAAGACCGGCGAAGCCTATTGGAATCAATTTGCATCGCTTTGTTGTGCTTGCGGCCTCTGCACGTTATATGCCTGCCCGGAAAGCCTTTTCCCGAAAGAAGCCTGCGATCAGAGCAAACGCGTAATGAAAACGGAAGGTATCAAATGGAGCGGCAATACGGACATACAGCCGCATCCCATGTATGAGGGACGCCGTACACCGCTCAAGATGCTCGTGAAGCGGCTCGGCATAACGGAATATGATATTCACATACCGTATGTGGATCGTATTGTCCATGACGTCCGCTCGGTATCTATCCCGTTGCAGCAGCATGTTGGGACCAAGGCCGAACCGATTGTCAGTACCGGCGACAGCGTCAAGAACGGCCACACCATCGCAGAAATGAAAGAAGGTGAAATGGGGGCACATATTCATGCGAGCATCGAAGGCGATGTACGGGTGACGGAACACGGGATCGAGATCGAGAAAAAATGATTTTCTGCCACGAATTATACGGAGATAAAAGCCATGACCATGAATGCCATCGGGCTGATCGAATTGGGCAGTATCGCCGCGGGGTTTGAAACGGCCGACGCCATGCTGAAAGCTGCTAACGTGAACATTTTGCTTGCACGCTCGATCTGTTCCGGCAAATATATCGTAATGATCGGCGGGGAAGTTGCCGCAGTGCAGGCCGCCGTAGATTCTGGAACGGCCATCGGGCGCGGATCGGTTGTTGATACCTTCGTCATACCTCACGTTCATCCCGACGTTTTTCCGGCTATCGCAGGAACAGGGAAAACAGAGATGCGCGAATCGCTCGGAATCATCGAGTCTTTTTCCGTGGCTTCATTAATCGAAGGCGCGGATGCTGCCGTAAAAGCAGCGAATGTCAAATTGCTGGAGATCCGTCTTGCGATGGCGCTGGGCGGAAAAGCATTTCTCACCATGACCGGCGAAGTAGCGGCGGTGAGGGCGGCCGTGGATGCAGGAGCGGCTGTCGTGGCAGCAAAAGGACTGCTTGTAAATAAGGTTGTTATTCCCGGACCGAGGCCGGAATTGCTAACCGAAGTGGTGTAGGAATAGAGTCGTTGATTCATTTATTCATTGTGTCATTTTGTTTTTTTTCGACAAATAGGTCAATCAAAAATATATGGATTTCAATCTAAACAGCAAATCTGCCATCGTATGCGGCAGTACGCAAGGAATCGGAAAAGCCGTTGCTGTAGAATTAGCTTCACTCGGAGCGAATGTAATCCTGATAGCTCGAAACGAGAAATTGTTGAAAGCCACGCTCGGCGATTTGGACCGTTCAGAAGGTCAAAAACATCAATTTATCTGCGCAGATTTTTCAGAGCCGGAGGAAGTGAAACAGCGAATCATGAATTTTGTTAAAAATAACCCGCCCGTTCACATCTTGGTCAATAACACCGGCGGACCGGCCGGAGGCCCAATCACCGACGCAGCGCCTCAAGCGTTTGAACAAACGTTTGCTCAACACTTGATCAACAATCACACACTTGCACAGGCCGTATTGCCGGGAATGAAAAAAGAAAAATTCGGCCGTATCGTCAATATCATTTCCACCTCGGTCAAACAGCCAATCAAAGGACTTGGCGTCTCCAATACGATTCGTGCTGCGGTGGCCAATTGGGCCAAGACACTTGCCGGTGAAGTAGCTCCTTTCGGGATCACGGTGAATAATGTTCTCCCGGGGGCCACCAAAACAGACAGGCTCAGTTCTCTGCTTGAAGCCAAATCAAAAGCAACCGGCAAATCCGTACAAGAACTTTCGGATGAAATGATCTACGAAATACCGATGAAACGATTTGCCGGCGCGGAAGAAATAGCCTATGCGGTTGCGTTCCTCTGCTCTGTTTCTGCCGGTTATATTACCGGGATCAATGTTCCGGTAGACGGCGGAAGAACCGGATGCTTGTGAGTTACAGGGATTTGTAATTACTCTGATAATTAAATATGATCCATCACGCTGTTGAACCGTCGGAGCGCATGCTCCATATTTTTGACGCTCACGTTACCAATTACGGCGATCCTGATCTTCAGTATGAATTCGGTCCCGGTGAACATAAACTGTTTCACCGTCTTGACATTTTTGTCTGGCAGGCAACAAACCATATTCCGATGACGACTTTTTCTACGGCGGGGATGGCCGACCTTGTCATGAAAGACGCCGCTCATCGCTGTGAGATTCACTGGACCATTCGAGGAACGTTAGCTGAAAAAGATATTTCATCGTGTTCGTATTTCCTGTCCAAATTAGCCGAATACCCTTTCACAAAAAATATAACGCTGGACCACTGGCATATTATTAAAGATCTGGACATTCCCGTTTTTTCGAAGTGTTCAAACATTCTGTTTCATCCAACCTTTGTAAAAGACGGTTGGGATAAGATCGATTGGAACGGCGAGACGATCAAAATATTGAATATCGTTCCGTTGACCGATGAAGAAGGCCGGGAAGCAGTAACTTTCGGAGTCAACGTTATGCTGGATCGGTTATTTCAGTCACGTATCGACATATTTAGTAACAGGCCTTAATCTATGACCAAAATAAAAAACTATATAGACGGTAGACTAGTCGATCCCTTTTCGGGAAAATATCTGGATAATTATGATCCATCGATCGGCTCTGTTTATTCCTACTGCCCGGATTCTGATGAACGGGATGTTTCTTCCGCCGTTGATGCAGCCGGAAAGGCTTTTTCATTATGGTCAGCAACACCAAAAGAAAAACGTTCCCGTATCCTGCTGCGCATTTCAGATTTGATCGATCAAAATTTAGAAAGACTCGCTTTGGCGGAATCGATCGACAATGGCAAGACAGTTAAATTGGCTACCGATCTGGATATTCCGCGTGCCTCAAGCAATTTTTATTATTTCGCGACGGCCATCATGCAGTTCGCGAGTGAATCACATTCGATGGAGCAAACTGCGGTCAATTATACTTTGCGGGATCCGCTCGGTGTTGTCGGGTGCATCTCACCATGGAATTTGCCATTGTATCTTTTCACATGGAAGATCGCACCGGCGCTTGCGGCTGGAAATTGTGTGGTTGCCAAACCTTCCGAGATCACACCGATGACGGCGTTCATGCTGTCGGAAATATGTATGGAAGCAGACTTGCCTGCCGGAGTTTTGAATATCGTTCACGGCCTCGGACCAAAAGTAGGCGCCGCCATTTCATCACACCCAAAGATTACAGCCGTTTCATTTACCGGCGGAACCAAAACCGGCGCCGAAATAGCCCGCGTGGCCGCGCCAATGTTCAAGAAATTATCGCTCGAACTGGGCGGTAAGAATCCAACGATAATTTTTGCCGATTGCAATTACGAGGAGATGTTAAACGCAACGATACGCTCTTCATTTTCAAATCAAGGTGAGATTTGTTTGTGCGGCTCGCGCATTTATATTGAGCGGCTGCTGTACGATCGCTTTAAGAAAGATTTCATTGCTCGCGTGAGCAAGCTGAAAGCCGGCGATCCGTTACTGCCGGACAGCGATCAGGGCGCTATCGTTTCCAAACAGCACTTTGAAAAGATCCTGTCCTATATTGATCTGGCAAAAAAAGAAGGCGGACAATTGCTCTGCGGCGGGAACGCGGTCAAATTGGCCGGACGTTGTAAGGACGGATGGTTCATTCAACCCGCGGTGATCGAAGGATTGCCTTTTGACTGCAGAACTAATCAGGAAGAGATCTTTGGACCTGTTGTGACCATTGCGCCTTTTGATTCAGAAGAAGAAGTGATGCATTATGCAAACGCAACACCGTACGGTCTTGCTTCTGTCATCTGGACAGAAAACCTTACCCGCGCGCATCGTTTGGCGGGAGAATTGAATACCGGTATTGTCTGGATCAATTGCTGGCTCCTTCGTGACCTGAGAACGCCTTTTGGCGGAATGAAAGATTCTGGAGTAGGCAGAGAAGGCGGGTTTGAAGCCCTTAGATTTTTTACAGAGCCGAAAAATGTGTGTGTGAAACTGAAGTGACTGACGGTTGCCGGATTTACTGTTGACGATTCAAATACAAATAAAACTATTCAGACGCCATGAAAACAAAACGAAATAAAAACATAAAAACCAAACCAAAAATCGTTAATCGAAAATCGTCAATCGTCAATTCCACCAGAGCTCCGGAGCCTGTTGGTCCTTACCCTCATGCACGCAGAGTTGGTAACTTACTCTTTCTGTCAGGCGTCGGTCCCAGAGAAAAAGGTAAGAAAGAAATCCCAGGTGTTGTATTAGATGCTTTTGGGAATATCATCTCTTACGACATCGAAGCGCAGTGTCACTCGGTATTCAAAAATGTGCGGAGTATCCTCGAAGATGCGGGATCAGGCTGGAATCAGATGGTGGATGTCACCGTATTTTTGACAAATATGAAAGCAGATTTTGCAACTTACAATCGGATCTATACGGAATATTTCACTACCAATAAACCTTGCCGCACTACCGTCGAAGTCACTGCTTTGCCGACGCCGATCGCGATCGAGATGAAAGTTATAGCAACGATCAAATGATCATAGCGGACTTAAATGCTCCCGGATCAGATCTTCAGCTTTAGTCCAATCCACGTCTTCGGGTTTATCGATTCCAGCCGCTAATTCATTCAAAATGAAATCCTGCACAAGCCCCCGCTGAAGCGCCGTGGCGTAAGGTACGCGCATAAATGAAACCATGGTGTATTTTGGAATGAACCGGTCGGAAAATTTTTCTGCGAGCGTATGTTCGATCTTCTTCTTTAAAAGAAAAACCGGATCGGCCACACGATCGCGCATTTCGTAAAAATTTTCCACCGCCATATCGGCAATGGCATCGGCATTGGCCTTGCGCAGGCTTTCATACGCCCGGAAAACCGATTCCCAATTCGGTCCGAATTTATCTATGCACTCGTTGAGATAACTGCAATCTTCGAAGGCACAATTCATCCCCTGCCCGAAGAAAGGCACAATCGCATGCGCCGCGTCTCCAAGCAGTGCGGCCTTGTCTTCCACATGCCACGGTGCACACTTGACAG
>CAZHUW010000209.1:0-5860 GCA_964535295.1 uncultured Bacteroidota bacterium | reverse complement strand
TTTCGCTGACTCCTTTCGGTTATGCCAAAAATGAAACTGAAAGCACCGTGTATTTTGTATTGGATAACACCTGGGACGAAACTTTGGGCGGACTTTTCAAGGCAAATGAAGACGCGCAGGCTTTGGAAATGCATGTCATGATGAAACCGCATATCTGGCTGGGAAACGGGAAATGGTGCGGCGAGATCGCGATCACCGATTCCAATGAATTAAAAAAATGGGAGAATGCATACAGCCAGTTCATCACCTATCACGGCCTGATCGCGGAACTTTCTGGGATGCAGAGCCTCTGCGTAGCCGTAGAACTGCCGCGCATGTTCCGTCATACCGGCATGTGGCGGAGGATCATTCGGTGCGCGCGGATCGCATTCAGCGGGCCGTTGACGTACGGCGCCAACTGGATGGATGAATACGACGGAATAAAATTCTGGGATGATCTCGATTTCATCGGCATTCAGACGTACTTTCCGCTGAGCCGCTCAAAAGAAGAGACGGCTTCTGACTTTTACGCCCATGCTAAGGACCTATCCCTTCGGCTTTCGGCTTTTTCAAAACAATGGGATCGCCCGATCGTTTTTACCGAAGCCGGATTCCCAAGTATCGAAAATGCGCTGATGAATCCTCATCAGGAAGACTTTTCACAAAAAAGATCGGATGAGACCCAGACCTTGGGTTATACTGTTTTGTTCGAAGAATTTTCACAACAGCCCTGGTTCAAGGGATTCTTCTGGTGGAAATGGGAAAGCGCAAATTCCACAAGGCGAAGCAGCGACAAATCATTTCACATTCGCGGCAAGAAGGCGGAATCGGTGGTGGAAAAGTACTATCATTAAAATCTGTTTTCATTCGGTAAGGCGCCTCACTATTTCTTCCTGCGCCATGATTCCTGAATTAAAAGTACAAACAAAATTCTTCAGATGTTTCACATCGTCGCCGATATAAGGGTTTCCGCACGAGATAAGGAGATGCTCTTTGTTTTGAAACCGGTGTTCTATCGCGTTTTTGACCGCATAAGGGAATAAATATTTTTTCTGCCATGCCATCGGCTTCAGGTCGGTGATAACTGCCAGGTTCCCCAACTCTGACATATCGGGAATGAACACATTCTCATCGGCTAATTCAGTTTCAAATACTCTGAAATCTTTCAGACGCTCTTTCAAATGACTCAAACTGTTTCGCTCGGATTTGATGAGCCATACAGACGTGTTTTTCATCGAAAAGGTATCTGGCCATTTGCCTTTTCGTGTGATAAAACATTGTTTCGTAACTTTCTTAGCAAATTCCCTGTGTTCATCGCACCCTGCGATCTTGACTGCAATTTGGGGCTCGGTAAACCGCTTCTCAAACAAACCCAATTTTCTTTTTGCTTTTAATATGCGTTCAAAGGACTTATCTAGTTTTGCCGATGCTTCAGATTTATTTTTCACGAGATCGTAGATGATCCGGAAGGCCGTGTCGGTATTGAACGGTATCAGGATCTGATCGGCGCCCGCTTCAAAAACTTTAGTTATCGCTTCTTTTTCAGAAAACCGGTTTGCGATCGCGCCCATCATCATCGCATCGGTTACAATAAGTCCCTCGTATTTCCATTGCGTTCGTATCAGATCGGTCAAAACCTTTTTCGACATGCTTGCCGGCAAACCCGACGGCTCCAGCGAAGGGACGGCGATATGCCCGGCCATGATCGCGTCAACGCCTCCATTAATTGCATGCCGGAAAGGCTGAAATTCGATTTCTTTCAGTCTTTCAGATGAATGCGGCAGCACCGGCAGATCCTCATGGGAATCAACTTTGATATCCCCATGGCCTGGAAAATGCTTTGCCGTTGCCAGCATCCCATTTTCCTGCAGTCCTTTTATATACATCGATCCGCATGACACCACCGTATCAGTATTGTCACCGAACGAGCGGATATTGATGATCGGGTTTTCCCGGTTATTATTGATGTCCAGAACGGGACTGAAGTTCTGATGGATCCCAACCGCACGCGATTCAATGGCCGTTATCCTGGCAACATCATAGATAAGATCAGCAGAGCTGCCTTTTGCAGCCTCGGCAAGACCCATGAAATACGGAAAGTCCGTTGCGCTCTTAACCTGCTGGCCCAACCCCCTTTCCAGGTCGGCGGAGAACAGTATCGGATCTTTGCTGATGCTCTGAAGATGATTCAGCGTGTCAACAATGCGAGCAACTTCGCCTCCAAAAACAATAAAACTGCCGATGTGAAATTCTTTGATCAGGTATTCCGCATATGACAGGTCGGCTTTCGGCTCGTTAAGATCAAGACGGGGAATAATCAGTTGCCCTGTTTTTTCCATTAGGTTCATGGTCATGCCATTTGCTGTTTTGCTTCGAAACAATATAACAAAAAATCCCGATGAAATATCGGGATTTTAAGAGTTAACAAAAACAACTAAACGTCATAAAGGGATCGCTTCTATTTGACGATCCCTCACAACCCGGGCTCCGTTTCTCCCCGGTGACAGGTATTACAATTCACCGTGGATCGTTTTTTATTGGTAACTTCCGGAAGTTCTTTTTTTATTTTATCGGTGAAGGTCCACATCTTTCGGGCGGTTTCTTTTTTATCCTTTTCATCGCTGGCCCAGTTTTGGGGATTATGACAATGCATGCAACCGACGCCCAGGGCTTTAGTGAATCCCCTTTGCATTATTTTAAGAAGGCGGCCGGCCGGAATGCCTTTCATCACCTGGATATTTTTGAAAACATTTTCAGAGGGCTCTTCCTCTTTTCCCGCGATCATTGTCTCTAATTCGGATATGTATTTGCTTGCGTCATCTGGGCTTTTTTCCTGAGCATAGACAAAATAACCGGTATTGAGAATCAGAGCCAAAGATAGGATAAAAGCGGAACGAATAGACATAGACCCTCCTTAGTTTGTAAATAGATTATAGATTGGATTGCCCTATGTTAATTCTTCTTTTAAAGGAAGTCCAGTATTTTTTACTTTCCTCTTTCCGCTTCGACTACTTAGCAGACAGGTGCTAATGTCCCTGTTGCACTTCAACTTACTTTTTTTTCCGGAGCTGTTTTTCAAAGAAATCGTCTTTATTCCAATAGGGTCTTTGGACATCCCGGGAAACTGAGTATCCTATCAGGAAATTGAGTTTGACATACACCTCTGCGGCACGAAAATCAAAGTGATCGTTTAACTCATCGTTCGGTTTATGATATACTTTGGTCATAAAATCATGGAATGATGAAGCTAACTGAAACAATGAATCCTGCCCTTTGAGTCCGTATTTTACGTGTATAGCCGGTATCCCCGCTCGAACGAAATTATATTGATCGCTTCGAATAAACCGAACTAACTCTGGCGCATGATCAGGCCTGATTTCCAGATTCAACCGGCCTGCAGCCTCTCTGACATTGTTGATAAGGCTCGAATGCTCCGCCCCAACAGGTTCTATGGACATAAGCGGCGAGATGAACGTCGGCATATCAATATTTATGTTTGCCACTATGTTCTCAATTGGCACGGTAGGATATCTTGTAAAATAATCCGACCCAAGGAGCCCCATTTCTTCGCCTGTTGTCATGAGAAATACAACCGTTCTTTTGGGTCTAACTTTTAATTGAGAAAATAATCTGGCAATTTCCAAAACACACGATACTCCGGATGCATTGTCATGGGCGCCGTTATAAATGGAATCGGCTTTGACCGGTTCGCCGATTCCAAGGTGATCCAAATGCGCACTATAGATGAGATATTCATTTTTCAATTTAGCATCACTGCCATCCAAACGCCCTAGAACGTTGTAGCTTGTGAATTCGGTGTATGAAGTGACTGTCAATGCAGAAATGGAGACCTTCAATAATCCGGAAACGGTCTTGTTTTTGAATTCACTCCAAAACTGATCCGTATCCTGCAGAAATATTTTTGCAGCAGCGGTCTTATTCATGATAGCGGCAAAACGTAATCCTCGCCCGAAAGCGGTTCTTCCGAATGATTCTCCATTTGGCGTAACCATACCGTGATTACCCTTGAAACGGTATCCTTTTATGATGCGATGGTATTCTTCATCGGGAGAAACTAAGATGATTCCCACAGCTCCGTGATCGATCGCAGTCTCAAATTTTGTTGAATACGAACTGAAATGAGCCAGTTCGGTCGACGGAAACGATTTCGGAGCCCCCGTCATGGCCATAATGATCTTACCTTGCACATCTATACCCTTATAATCATTGTATTCCAAATGGGGCGCGTCGATCCCGTAGCCGACGAATACCACGCTTGCCGCTGCATGACCCCTCGGTGTGTTAAGGTCGCCAAAAAAAATATAGTCATTCCCTGCAACAAGGTCCCGCTTATCAGATCCCTCGATGACAGTCAGCTTTGAAGATGTTTCATCAATGACACCCGTTCTGATTTTTACTGCCTGCAAATAGCTTGAGTTTTCGCCGGCAGATTCGATCCCTATCGACTTAAACTGTTTTATCACATAATCTATGGCCATTTGATATTCAAGTGTTCCCGGCATTCTTCCTTTAAGTTTGTCATCGGCCAAATAGGCTATATGCGATCTGACGTACCAACTATGTACTTTCAGGTCTAAGGCGCTGCTTTCATTTGTTGATGAACATGAGGATATGAGGCTGGTGGCCGTTACGAATTGAAAAACTATTTTGATGACGGTCAAATAAACCGAGCTGAATCTGAGAAAAATATCGAATAAAAAACGCATCTTAGTCATAGTTTTCCTATTGCGATTATAGTTTAGGATTCCAGTTGTGTATCTCATCCGGTGCATATTTTGCCCAGCTATACAGAGCGTCATAGATGTGCATGCCCAGAACGAGTTGCGCTTGATCATCTTTAAAATTACAGGAAAGCCCCGCAGATATCGCCCAAAGACCGGCGGCCTGCGGCGCTAATTCGAAGCGATTCGTATCCGCACCGCGAACGATCTGAGCAATTTGATGAATAACGGGGTCCGTGATATGGTGTTTCCTGATGATATAGTCAAAAGTACAAAAGGCTCCCTCATGTGAATACTCCGCGCCGGGTATATCATACGGAATAGCATCAAGTTCCTTCGCTTTGGCAAACACTTGTTCTGCAGGAACGAATATGAACTCGGCCTTGTTGTCAACAAAGTTAAGTATAAGCCACGGACATGCAATGCGATCGATCTTAGGCCGCTCGCGAGTGATCCATTTCATGGATAAACTGAGTTTGTATGATTTGATTATATTCAAACTATATAACCCGTTCGAAGAAAGATAGAATGAGGTTTACAATTTGTATGCAGTTTACCTTTTTAAGACTTTCTTCCTGTATTCGGAAGGATTAATGCCAAGGTGCTTCTTGAAGATCCTGTTAAAATGGCTTTGGTCGGAGAACCCGGTGAGGTAGGCAATTTCTGCAAGGGAATAATTGGGGTTATTAAGAAGCTGTAACGCTTTTTCAATGCGAAGTTTTCGAATGTAGTCGCCAAATGATAAATTGTCGAAATATTTTGAGAACTCCCTCGACAGATAAGAGGGATGGACGTTCAGGCTTTGAGATATCTCTTTTAAACTGAGCGTTAGATTCGTATCGATCTGATCTTGAATAATATCTTTCAACTCCCTGGCCCAGCCCGGAACTTTTCCTTTTTTCTGTTTCAGGAATTTTTTATAAACATCAAGTAACAGGTTCTCAATCGGATTCTGTGTATGTTTTTCATTTTGAAGATGCTTTGACCAACTGTACAGCGCGTCATAGATCATCATACCTTTTTCAAGTAATTCTTTATCATTACCGATATTATATGAAAGTCCCGCAGAAATGGCCCACAAACCGGATGACTGGTTTGCGATATCATGGCGATCCGTATCCGCGCCTCTGACAACCGCT
>CAZHUW010000208.1:0-5892 GCA_964535295.1 uncultured Bacteroidota bacterium | reverse complement strand
GGGTATTAATTGGCAGGCTTATCTGGCGGGAACGCTCAGCGGAACCATTCTGATGTTCAGTCTGCAGGGTGCACGCGGAGTGATGCGAAAAAGGATACGCGATATATTTCCTGAAAAATTAATCAAAAACAGTAAAGAGTCTGCTATCTCATTAACAACGGAAAAAACAACTATCCACGGAGTATGGAAAAACAGGCTGATCCGTTTTTTAAAGAAATGGTTCCTTATCCATTCGCTTCGGCGGTGTTCTATTGTTATTACGCCATCAAAGTATCTTAGTGATTTTTGTGTTTCTTATTACGGATTAAGACCTGAGCAAATAAAAGTCATCACGAACGCGGTCAATTTTGAATCGATAAAAGTCACCAGATCAAAAGAATCCATTCGGCAGGAATTAGGTTTGACGCCGGATATTTTTTTAGTCGGGGTTGCCGCTCGTTATGACCCAAGAAAAAGACTGGATCGATTAATCGATGCGATTGTAGAATTGAATGAATACGATAAAATAAAGGCTGTGATTTACGGCGGCGGTGATTCGGTAATAAAAAGCATGTTAGATCTGCAAGTTGCCTCCCATCATATCGAAAATAAAATCCTGTTTCCCGGGTTTAGGGATGATATCTACAATTATATAAACGCCTTGGACGTGTTTGTTCTTCCTTCTGATAGTGAGGGGATGGGGCTTGCCATAGTTGAATCCGTATATTTGGGATGTCCTACCGTCGTTTTTCAAGATGGAGGTGGCGTCCTTGAAGTGATAAAAGACCGGTCTACAGGTTATGTTGTAAAGGATATCAAGGAATTATCGGATCTAATTTTGTCGCTCTATAAAAATCCAGAATTATTCCAAAACATCTGTAAACAAGGCAGAGAGTTCGTCATTAAAAACTTTGATGTTCATAACACAGCGAAAGAATACGCAAAACTATTTATAAAGTTAGCTCAATAGTTTCTTAATTATTTTGCGGTTATATGAAAACGGAATCGCCGATTGTATAAAAAAATAATACATTTTTTCACCTTTCACTTATTCACACATCTATTCCGATTGAGGGGGCGTCACTGCTCTTCGATTGAAATAGGACACAATATTCTTATAGGCGTATCTTCCGGTATTGGGGATGCTTTAATGGCTGAACCCTTGGTGAGAGCTTTAAAGATGGCAAAACCGGATATGAAGGTTGGAATGTTAGCGAGTGAACCGACGGCAGCATTATTTCAAAATAATTCATGGGTTGATCACATATTTATTTTAAAGCTCAGTTTTTATAGGATTATCAGTTTAATCCTGCAGATCCATAAACGCCGGTACAGCCTTTACATCGGTGCCATTCCCAGTAATACTCTGTCCCAGGTTTTTATTCCAATTATAGCCGGAATTCCTTTTCGGCTCAAGCATCGATCGCCGCATGCCGGCTCGCAAAATTATGACTTCCTGTTCCATCGGATCGAGCCCATTCCCGAGGGGCGCCACCGGATGGTGTGCAATCTGGATCTTTTAAAGTATGTTGGGATTACAAATATCCAGGCGGAAATAAAACCGCAAATTCATGTGTCTGATGAATCCATACAACATGCAAAACAGATGTTACAAAAAAAAGGATTCGACGACAAAAAGCTCACCATTGGATTTCATCCGGGCTGCAATCCGAAGGCTGCTTTCAAACGCTGGGCACCGGAAAATTACGCACAATTAATGAAGTATTTGTTTGATGAATGGCATGCGCAGATATTGCTCGTTGGCGGAAAAGATGAAAAGGAAGATGTAAGAAAAATTGAATTATTGTTAACGAGAACCGCTTTTAACTTCGTCGGACAGGCCGATCTTTTTGAAACCGCTGCTTTGATAAAGCATTGCCGTTTCTTTGTATCTAATGATTCAGGTATCATGCATCTAGCCACGGCTGTTGATGTTCCGGTATTTGCGATTTTCGGACCAAAGGATGAACGGCATATCGGTCCATACGGGTTCAAACATACGGTTATCAGAAACGGCAAAGAAGTAAATAACGTGACGGTAGAAAAAGTTATAAATACTTTACTGCAAAGTGAACACGGCCTAAAAGGGATACCCGTATAGTAACATGGATCATTTTATCGAAATAAAAGGTGCACGGGTTCACAACCTCAAAAACATCAGCCTGAGAATTCCCCGCAACAAATTCATCGTCATTACCGGCGTCAGCGGATCGGGCAAATCATCGCTGGCATTCGATACGCTATATGCCGAAGGACAAAGACGTTACGTGGAATCCTTGTCAGCTTATGCTCGGCAGTTCCTCGAACGTATGGATAAACCCGATGTCGATCATATCAAAGGTATAAGCCCCGCGCTTGCTATAGAACAGCGTACTTTGGCAAAAAATCCACGGTCCACGGTTGGAACGGTCACTGAAATATATGATTACCTTCGTCTCATTTTTGGTCGGATAGGGAAGACCTATTGTGCCAAATGTAATACTCTGGTTCGCAAAGACACAGTATCCAGCGTGGTTCAAACCGTATTGG
The DNA here is from genome assembly GCA_964535295.1 of uncultured Bacteroidota bacterium. GTDB lineage: Bacteria > CLD3 > CLD3 > SB21 > SB21 > SB21. Next base: position 3,384 of record CAZHUW010000208.1, on the reverse strand, counting down.
CTTATCCCGGGGAAACAAAGTTTTTTGTTCTATTTTCTTTAAAAGTCAACGAACAGAATATACTGCTACTGCACGAACAGGGTTTCAACCGGGTCATCTTGAACGGTGAGATAACTGAATTAGGCGATGAATCCGTAATTAAAAAAATCTTTAAAAAGAAAGAAGTAGAAATTCTTGTCGATCGTCTGACAGTTTCAACTGAAAATAAAACACGGCTGGCGGATTCGGTTGAAACGGCGTTCCGGATCGGCGACGGAAAAATGACGATCCGTTTGCTGGACGGAAAAGATTTGCGTTTTTCTAATAAATTCGAATGTAATACTTGCGGAACTGTATATCCTGAACCGGACCCCAAATTGTTCTCTTTTAATAATCCTTACGGTGCCTGTTCGCACTGTCAGGGATTTGGAAATAAGATTGAGATCGATATGGATCTGGTTATTCCGGATAAATCGAAAACGCTGAAACAGGGAGCCATTAGGCCATGGACAACCGACGGCTATTCTGACTTTCAGGACCGACTTGAAAAAAACGCAAAAAAGAACGGGATACCTCTGGATATACCTGTGTCGGAATTAATCAAAGAGCAATATCAAAAGGTGTTGAACGGAGGAGACGGTTTTGACGGTATAAAGGAATATTTTGCGTGGCTCGACACAAAGACCTATAAAATGCATGTGCGCGTTCTACTCAGCAAATATCGAGGGTATGTGACGTGTTCCGACTGCGGAGGATCGCGGTTGAGGCCGGAAGCCACGTGCATCAAAATTTCCGGAAAAACGATCGATGACGTTCATAATATGACGATCAGCGAAGCACATCAATTTTTTACTACGCTTCAGTTGTCTGAATACGATTTTGATATTGGGCGCCGTGCACTTGAAGAGATCGTTAAGAGGCTCAATTATCTGAAAAACGTCGGGCTTGAATACCTTACGTGCAGCCGTCTTGCAGGGACGCTATCAGGCGGTGAAGCGCAGCGCATAAGTCTTGCCACTTCACTGGGCTCATCGCTTGTCGGGTCATTGTATATTTTGGACGAACCCAGTATTGGTCTTCATTCACGGGATAATGATAAGCTGATAACAATACTGCGTAATCTCCAGAGCATCGGGAATACGGTCATTGTGGTGGAACATGATAAAGAGATCATGGAGAAATGTGACGAAATTGTGGATATGGGTCCGCTGGCCGGCATTTACGGCGGGGAGGTTATATTTCAAGGCGATCATGCGGCGATCATCCGCGATAAAAGATCGCTGACGGGCCAGTATCTTGCGGGAACGAAATATATCTCAGTTCCTAACAAGCGCCGAACGGGGAACAAAAAATCTGTTGAAATTAAAAAAGCCCGAGAAAATAATTTAAAAAATATAGATGTCCAAATTCCTCTTGGAATGTTTGTCTGCATAACAGGGGTCAGCGGATCGGGCAAAAGTACGCTCGTGCATGATGTGTTGTACGCCGGCGTGATGCGTAAATTCGGTTTATGGCCGGGAAAGATCGGAGCGCATCAGGATATTGCCGGAATAGAGCATATTAACGCGATTGAAATGGTGGACCAGCAGCCGATCGGCCGCACGCCGCGCAGCAATCCCGCGACGTATATCAAAGTGTTTGATATGATCCGTGATGTGTACGCGAGCGTACCGACTTCCAAGATGCGCGGCTACCAGTCAGGCACTTTCTCATTTAACGTGGCCGGCGGTCGCTGTGAAGTGTGTGAAGGCGCGGGACAGATCCTGGTGGAAATGCAGTTCCTTGCCGATGTGTATCTTGAATGCGAGGAATGCAAAGGCAAACGTTATAAAAAAGAAGTGTTGGAAATTCATTATCATGATAAAAACATTCATGATATTCTTGAGATGTCCGTATCCGAAGGGCTGACATTTTTCGCTGCCTATCCGCGCATTATCAAAAAACTCCAAGTCTTGGACGATGTGGGTTTGGGATATCTGAAGCTGGGACAGTCGGGAACAACGCTTTCCGGCGGCGAGGCACAGCGCGTTAAATTGGCCGCTCATTTGGCTGAAAAAAAGGACGGCCACACGTTGTACGTGATGGATGAACCAACCACCGGTCTTCATTTTGAGGATATAAATAAACTTTTAACCAGTTTCAATAAGCTGATCGAATCGGGTAATTCAATCCTGGTCATCGAACATAATCTGGATGTAATCAAATGTGCCGACCATATTATTGATCTGGGTCCCGAAGGCGGCGATAAGGGCGGTTACATCGTAGGAAAAGGGACGCCGGAAGAGATAGTTGAGATCAAGAACTCGTATACGGGCCAATATTTAAAAAAACACCTCAATCATTAAGAGAGAGGTCATTTTGAATCTGCAAAACCCAGATTGCCTATCTGAATACTTAAAAAAGTGCCGTGATAATTTTTTTTCGGGTTCAAATTAACAAAAGTTTTGACGGAAATACCCAGCATAGGAAAGGGCGTAAAACCTGCTTCTAATTGGATGGGAATACCCCATGTGCTAAAGTGTTTCTCGGCATAAACAGCGTCCTCAAAGCAAAACCAATCGCAGTCATCCTCAGATATTGAATACAAATATTTTCCTTGAAGAGTTGCATCTGTGTACGAAAGCCCGGTTGATGCTGCAACGTAACCGAACCTGCCTTTTGCAGAAAGGCCGTACATAGCCGTTATTTCAATTGCACTTTCAGTGATGTTATCGCTCCCAAAAATATCAATGTCGAATTCTTCAAGAGTCATAAACCGGAAAGAAACCAAATGGAAAGCGTGTTGAAAAGATAAACCTGTGCCTACGCCAATCGCATCTTTCGGCAGAGTAGAAGTTGCCAGCCCAAGATCGACCCAAAAACCCTGAAGTCTCTTTTTCTCTTCAGGTAATTCCGGGGTTAAATTTTGTAATTGGGAAACGGGTCTTAATACTATTGACCGAGTATGATCTTGAGCGTTTACAGTTAACGAGGTCAGCAAAAGCAGGAGCATTAATATTGTTTTCATGATTTTTCAGTAGATGATAGGGTTAGACATATGTATGAATTCATCCATGTTGTTGAAAGAATCATGCCAAAATTAAACGGGAAAACAATGTTGTAGAATATGGGTTTAGAATTTGAAAGGGGAGGAGAGCTGTGATTGTGTTCAACAATGCAATAAAAACATGGCACGAGATTACTGGAATATCCTGCTTCCATAATCTGTTCTCTGCAACTTTACATCCTGCAATGTCGCCGATTTGACCTGAATGACGAAGAAATAGCCTGCGGCCGGGCCTGTGGGTGTCCAATCGAACCGCATCTGCCAACAATGGAGATCTCTGGCAAAGGTCAAACTTTGGCTGACATGCTCGTCATTCAGAATATCATATCTTGCCGCATAGCCTACCTGCCAATTAGGTG
>CAZHUW010000207.1:0-5907 GCA_964535295.1 uncultured Bacteroidota bacterium | reverse complement strand
CGGTCTAAGTCTTAATTATCGACGCCTCGTTCATTACCGTGAACGGGGCGTTTTTTTTTGCAGCGGGTGTGAAAAAGTTTTTTTGTAGTAGAAATAGGTTATGCTAGCTAATATTACTGCGGTTAAAAAAGAGAGACAGATCCACAGCGCGTGATTTGACAGCGGTAGTGATTTGAGAATAAAAGGGCCGCGTTCAAATGACAAAAGTTGATGGAGTGGGGAAAATTTCCAATCCATATAGATCCGGTCATTTACAAATATATCGACTCCTTTGGCGATGTACGTCCACTTCTGAATATGATAAAAAGAGAAAAGTTCTCCGATACAAAAATACAACTGTTGAGCCGCTGCTAAACACAACACCCCAAGATAAAATTTCATTGCAAGCCCATTCCGTTTGATTTCAATATTTTCTTTGATCCAAAATGCTGCGGGGATCAGCATAAACGGTATGACAATCATCAGATAACGCGGTCCGAGGCAAAACCCGCCATGCCAGTACTGATAGGAGGCAGCCATCAGTGTGACAAAACCGATCATTGTCAACAAAAGCATGGATAGAGAACGATGTTTCTTATGAAAAATATTCCACGATAATATGCCAAGGAGAACGGCCGGACAAAACAGGAATAAGCCTTTACCGTAACCGATGATAAGCCCAAATAAATTCTTCCAGAATAATGACGAAGTTAGAAATACAAAATCAACCGGATTGTGGATCGAAAGATTACGCCCGGTTTCAAGAAAACTTCCAAACCGGAACAAATTATAATATCCCAACAGAAGAGCAAATAGCAAAAAAGCAAAAATAAAAAATGAAAAGGACTTCCATTGTTTTTTACTTAGTTGCCACGCGTAAAATGTAAAAAAAGGCATGATCATCACAGAATTCGTGTGTGTGACCAACGCTAAACCCAGCATGACGCCTGAAAAAAGAAGATATTTGCTTATTGAAATACTCAAGGCGCCGATGAATTGCGGATCGGTTCTGACCAGGAAATAGAAAGAGGATAAAACCCAAACAAGTGTGAGCGGTTCGCTGAAGAATGTACCCGCGTAGCTCCAGGTTATCGTTCCAAGTGCGTATAGGATCGAAACAAATAAAGACGCTAACCGGGAATGTGTTATGACAAATAAGGCACTGAAGAAGATCAGAACCCCAATTGATGCGGCAAGGATATTAAATACGGTGCATAAAAAACGAAGCGCGTGCGGCTCTAATTGCAGCTCGGCTTTTCGATAAAAGGTTTTCCGAAAACCATCGTTTATATAATGACTCAACGGAATAGAAATATTTTCATACCATCCGGTTTGATTGATCCACCGCGCAGTTAAGATGAACGGGACCAGCGCAATCGATTCTCCGGGCGGGTACACTGAATATAGAACGCTGTCCCTTCCGTAGGCAACTCCAAAGCCCTTCCAATTCTCCAGATCCGAAGATACCCCAAAGCCGTTTCCATCGGCAAGATTCTCGCCTACCCTGAACACCACTTCGGCATCGGGCGCACGTATTCCTCCATACTGAATTACAGTGTAGAATGATATGCACAACAGAAATAAGATCAATTTTGGTCGATTCATATCGGCATTGCAGTAGAATTCGTTAAATATAAAGAGGGGTTCCGGTAAAACCAATAAGATTTATAACCAGTCCGTATGGTAACCGCTAATTGTGAAAAATATACCATATAATTCTTGACATGATATCCATTTTGAGATAAATTTAACTAACTCTCATAAAGGCTACTATATAAATTTCCAATTGACCTTTACGCTTTCTACTTAAGGCATGTTCCATGCGTAGGTCTTCTTCCCATAGCTACTTGCCGCAATTTTATTTGAAAATCACGCCAAAAAATACGATTCAACAATTAACTTCCCGAGGTGTCTTATGAATTCCATGATACATTTTTCTCGTACTATAATGATCTATACCGCAGCCATCCTATGGGGCATGATATTTTCAGGTGATTTATATGCCCAATGGAGCAACGTGACCAAATTGACCATTGATTCAAGCGCCACAAAAGGGGTGACACTGGTCAGGAATGATAATTACAACCCCGCCTATGCAGCGGCTGTGTGGATCGACAGCTCTGCCGGTTTCGCGGGTTACTACCGTGAGAGTTTTGATTACGGCGCGACATGGGGCGCCATTACCCAAGCCTTTACACTGCCCGGTGTAGTGCAGATCATGCCCGGAGGCGGCGCGGTCATGGACGATGCCGGAAATATCTATGCTGTATGGATCGATCGGAACGGAACAAGTTACCGTGTACAATTTGTCAAATTTGATCATATTACCACACCAACTCCAACTACTATTTGGAGCGACCTTCAATCCAACTGGCCCGGTGGAATGGGAGAAGCTTATATCGCTCTGAATAATTACAATAGTCAATTGAATATTCACGTAACATGGTGCGGTGATTGGACGAGCGGAAACAACGGAGCCGTGGGTCATCACAATTCTTCAACGGACGGGGGCGCTACCTGGGTTGGTAACCACAGTCTCATGTTTGATAACGAAACGGACAATGACGAAGATTATAAATTTTTCGCATCCGGCGGAAGCAATAATTATCTCTATGCCATTTACAGTGATAACCGCAACGGCTGGAATTCCAGCGATCTGTATCTGCAATATAGTACCGATAACGGGGTCAACTGGAGCCAGCGCAGCCTGATTGACAATCCGGTTTATGGTAATACGGATGTCGAAGAAAAGCCGAATCTGATTGCCGTCGGCAACATGCTTTACATTACGTATGTAAGAAATCACAATCTTGTTTACCGGACCAGTTCGGATTATGGTGCATCATGGAGCGGTATCACAACATTAGTTGGAAACGGTTTGGTGTATGGCAATGCCGTCTCGCCCATGCCTGTGGATGGCGACGGTAATTTGCATCTGAGTTGGTACGAGTGGAATGGCGCTTCCATTGAAACCTATTACATGAAGATCAATCCGTACGGAACCATTTATTCGCCGCGTGAATTGGTCAGCGAATCCGACGGTATCAATAATGCGCCGGTTGGGATGGTCGTCAACAGCCAGAATCTGCTGACCGGAATGCTTCAGTACGATGGAACGCACAGCCCTGTTTATGTTGGACGAAAATCCTTTTTGGCAAAACCTGCGGCGGCCGTGAGACACGCTTTGCTGTTTGACGGTGTGGACGATTATGTACAGGTCGGCTTAATTCCTCAGATGGATTTCTACGGTTTTCTGCCCTATACACTTGAAGCATGGGTGAAGCCGCGCCAGGGCGGCAACGGCGGAGCTGTAATAACAAAATTTAACGGAGGAGTTGAAGCCGGGTTCACACTGACCATTGATCCGTCAGGATACGTTCATTCCTACAGAAATGTGGACCCGTGGGAGGCCGTTTCTTCCGTGCCGGTGCAATTTGACGTGTACAATCACGTTTGCGCGACATATGTTCCATATATGTATGGTGGCGGCACACTTTACCTTTATATCAATGGAACAAATGCCGGTGGAGTTTATTTTCCATACACCAACCCGTATAGCACTAATACGCCTGTACTCATTGGCGCAGCATTGAATGTCAATGCGCCATCTGGATTTTTTGATGGTGAGATTGATGAAGTCAGGGTTTGGAATTATGCCAAGGATGAAAACCAGATCAAAGGAGGCATGTATACAGCAGTTGCAGGTTCGGAGACAGGCCTTCTGGCCGCCTGGCATTTTGATGAAGCCGAGGGCGCCGTAGCGTATGATGCAACACCCAATAACTTCGGCGGCGCGCTGATGAACGGCGTGACGTATGTGTGGCCCGGATCCATGCGCCAGGCTGCGCCAAGCAAGTTGATCGCCAAGGGAGGAAATACTCAGATCCAATTAAGTTGGTCGCCGGGTATCGGAGAAGGAAACATTCAATATAATATTTACGGAGGAACGGAGCCCAATCCCACTACGCTGATCGCATATAATTCAGGCGGCATTAACGACACGACAAAAACAGTTACGGGTCTGACCAATTTTACAAATTATTTTTATCGCGTGACCATCGCTGATGATACCAGTGGTGAAAGCGGATATTCCAATGAAGTACGAGCCACGCCGTCAACCTTTGTTGAAGTGCCGAATCTTCCTTTCGTACAGGCTTACAACGGGCCGTTCCTATGGGGCGATTACGACAATGACGGAGACTATGATGTTTTCATAAGCGGCTCGATCGAAGGTGAATATAATAATTCGCCCAATGAACTGGGCATAGCGCGTCTGTATCGAAACGACGGCGGTACGTTTACCGAAGTGAATGCAGGGCTGCAACAGGAAATTCACAGGACATCGGCTTCGTGGTGCGATTATAATAATGATGGCTATTTAGATCTTGCCTATATGGGAAGTTCAGGTTCTCCGGATGGCGGTTACAGTCCCGGCAGGGCATTCAAATTATACAAGAATAACGGGGATGGAACCTTTACGGATATAACTACAAATATTGCCGGTCAGGCATTCGGCTCCATGGCATGGGGGGATTATGATAACGACGGAGATCAGGATGTCATAGTAGGCGGAAATGACGGTGGTTCTGATAATTCTCATCTGTACAGAAACGACGGAAATGGATTGTTCACTTATGTTGAGGTGACATTCTCTTCAATAACCGGTGGTTCTGTTGCATGGGGAGACTATGATAATGATCGAGATCTCGACTTACTCATTCTCGGAAACGGGTCGGTGAATGTTTACAGAAACGACAACTATGACACATTTACTCCATTGACCGGCGAGGGGCCGTTATTCCAGGGTGTGAACCGCGGCCAGGCCATTTGGGCTGATTATAACAACGACGGACTCTTGGATGTCGTTTACTGCGGAGCCTACGGTGAAGGCGGTCGTTTTGCCGGCATTTACAGGAATGACGGCGGCGATTGGTTTACGGATATCAATGCAGAATTTACTGGAGTTGCCCGCTCGACGGTGTCATCGGGAGATTATGATAACGACGGCGATCTGGATTTCTTCTTTTCAGGGGATCCGGATGCGGATTATACCAACGGTGTTTCTTATTTGTACCGGAATGACGGCAGCGACGTATTTACGCAAATGAATATCGGAATCCCGGGAATTCAAGGCGCTAAGATGAACGGTTACGTGCCGCATTTGCCTTCATCGGCATTTGTCGATTTTGACAGGGACGGTGATCTGGATATCATGGTTGAAGGTATGGATCCGTCCTTAAAACCGGTCACACGTTTGTATGAGAATCAGGGTACGGTATTTAATACTCCACCCTCGGATCCGACCGGGCTGTCTGCCGTTTTAGACGGAAGCACGGCTGTATTAGTGTGGAATAGGTCCACTGACGCCGAAACGCCGCAAAATGCTCTTACTTATAATCTCCGTGTTGGCACTACTCCGGCGGGAATAGAAATCATGGCGCCAATGGCCAAAGTTGTAGGCAGTGGCAATGCCGGAGGGTTCCGTCTGATTCAGCAAATGGGCAATGTAGGACATAACAATGTTTGGCAGATCAAAGATCTCAGCGACGGAACGTATTATTGGAGCGTTGAAGCCATTGATCAGGTGTATCGGAATTCCAAATTCCAGTCCGAGTTATTCTTTACGATCGACGGTCCGCCAACGGTTCCGAGCAATATCCGTGTATCGGCAGGAGTGAATTCCGTCACACTGACATGGGACAGGTCGCTGAAGTCCAGTGTTGATAGGTATGTGATAGTAGGCGGTATGGAACCCGGTTTGACCGACAGTGTAGACGCTGCAACAGGCGGAGCGGCCGATACTTCCAAAATTGTAACCGGGCTTGAGAATGAAGTGATTTATTATTTCAGGGTCTATGCGATTGATCCGGCCGGCAACGTGAGCGGATTGTCCGATGAAGTCTCTGTCAGGCCGAGCGCCACGCCGGG
>CAZHUW010000206.1:5085-5915 GCA_964535295.1 uncultured Bacteroidota bacterium | reverse complement strand
TCCGGTGACGCTTCCAATGAGGTCGACCCGTGTCTGCGTTGTATCGTCGTCCACGACATTACCATACACATCCAATGCGGTCACTGTTGTCGTAATGATCGCACCGGCTGTGTCAGATAATGTAGACGGCAAAATTGTATAGTTAGCCAAAGGTCCCGGAATCGTAACGATTGTGAATTTGGCTGTGTCATTCAATGTCGCCAGATAAACATCAATTAGTGTTGTACCGGCTGTGGTAGGCGCAGTAAAACGAACAGAAGCAACGCCTAATCCATCGGTGGTATCGATGAATGAATTTAAACTGCCATTTCCTGAATTGATCGCAAAATGAATAACGCTGTCCTCAATTGCATTTTTCAGACTATCGATCAGTTGAACTCTTAATTCAGTGAACTGAGCCGGTGAGAGTGTGTCCGGAGTGACGGATAGTTTTCTGAGGGAATCAGCTACACCTGCGTTGATAATAATTAAGCCGGTAAGATCTGTCAAGCCGGTTGCAACGTGCGTTGCCGAAATGGTTCCTGAGCCCGTTGTAGTTGGATATAATATAGTGCTGTCAGAACCGGCTGTTTGGGTAAGTGAACCGATGCTGCCGTTGAGCGTCCAGTTTACATTGACATTCGCAATAAAATTGTTTTTTGCATCATAGATAGCAGTAAACAGTTTCAATGAATCATCGGTGCTTAAGTTTAAAGAACCAATTTCAACGGCGCCGTTCCGTTGATTCTCTATGGCTAATCTTGCAGGGGATCCGACTATCACTGTGATCGTATTGGTCGTATCCCTGAAACTCGTATACACCGCCTCGATCTGGTCACTGCCCGTCTGTG
>CAZHUW010000206.1:0-4985 GCA_964535295.1 uncultured Bacteroidota bacterium | reverse complement strand
TATAAAGCTCGGGCAACACCACCCCGCTGCCGTTCCTTGCCGTCTCCACATACACCGATGAGGCGCTGCCCGATACGACCGTGATCACACCCGTCGTATCCCTGAAACTCGTATACACCGCCTCGATCTGGTCACTGCCCGTCTGTGCCGGACTATATTGTATACTCTGACTTACACTGTCGTTAAAATTAGTTAACCCTCCTGCTGCTCCCAGCGTATCCCAGAATACTTCCACATCCCCGACATAATTACTGTCCTGATCATACCCTGCCGCATACAGGTTCAATACGCTGTCACTGCTCATCGTGATCGAGAGCGTGTCATACCGCGCCCCGCCATTGTTGGCACTCGTCCTGATCACAATGAAACTCGTATCCCCTGCCGTAATATAAAATAATCCGCTCGTCGCACTAAAGCCCGTCGTGTCCGCCTTCAACTGCCCCTGGCCCGTTCTGTTGGGATCAAAGATCACACTGTCACTTGCCGTCAAAGGCACGACGCCCCCGATACCTCCCAGCACGCTCCAAGTGGTTAAAACCCCCCGGACATAATTACTGTCAATATCATAGCCCGCCGCATACAGCGTATCCCTCTGATCGTTCGTTAAACTCTGCGAGGTAAAGGTATTCGTTATCCCCGTCCTCCTGGACTGCACCTGCACAAAACTCACTTCGCCGGTAACAAGCGTAACATCTCCGTTGGTGGAATCCAGCAGGCCGTTATACCGCGCATACACTCTCCCTGACTCTCCTGCCGCCTTCCCGTTCAATACACTGGCGCTGCCCGTCTTCGGCGAAAGTTTCGTGCTGTCCAGAGTCCCCGACGTAAACCACGTCCCTAATACTTCCCCGATATAATTACCGAACGCATCATACCCCCCTAAATAGAACGTCGTGTCCCGGTCCGTCCTTAACGTGATCGCCCCGGTGGGTGACCCGTTATTCGGCAAAGAGTTGATCCGAACACTCGCCACACTGGCCGTGTTCGTCACCGTAATGCTCCCCGTCGTGTCCGTGAAGCTGCCCACATTACTCGTGTCTGTGACCGAGCCGCTTGAGGCCATCGTGGGCTTCAATAACACGCTCGTGCTGTCACTACTTACCGTTAACCAACTCGCCAGGATCGATGAACTTCCCGTCACCCCGTATCTGGCCGCTTTATTACTGATAAAGTTTTGATCCGCATCATACCCTGCCGTATACAGCCTTACGCTGTCCCCTACCGACATCGTCAAGGCCCCAAGCTCCACACCCTGATTCAAAGTATCGGTCCTCAAGCGCACACTCGCCAAAACCCCCGGCAATACATGAACGATTCCGCTGGAGGCGTTGAACGCTCCGCCGGCTGTGATCTGGCCCGAGCCCGTTGCCTGAAGCGTCAATATCACGCTGTCCGATGTGACCGTGTTCAGCGTCCCTATGCCGCCCGATACACTCCAGTTACTCGACTGCAATCCAACAAAGTTCCCTGCCAAGTCCCTCAATACCGCATACACCGTAATAGCGCTATCCGACGTCGTATAAAGCTCGGGCAACACCACCCCGCTGCCGTTCCTTGCCGTCTCCACATACACACCCGTCGCAGCCCCTGAAATCACCGTTAAGGTGCCCGTCGAATCCGACGTGAAACCGCCGTCCGCTTTGATCTTCCCTACGCTCAAAAGCGAAGGATCAAATACCACAGAACTATCCGCCTGCACCGCGCTCAAACTCCCGCTCAAGGCTCCGCTCAGACTCCAGCTCGCTCTAACATCTTTTATATAATTACCATCCCCATCATACCCCGCCGCATAAAGCCGAAGCAGCGTATCGCTCTTCACCGTCTGTGCCTGTGTATACGCTACTCCACCGCCCATCGGCGCATTCCTCAATATAACCGTATCCCGCACACCTACGCCTACACTGATCAAACCCGTCTGATCGCTGAAACCAGAAGTGTCCGCCGAAATAAATCCAGTTCCAATCAAACTAGCATGAAAAGTAATACTATCAATATTGAGCGAGTCCGAGGTAAGAAAACCGTTAGATCCACTTAACCTCCAATTAACTTTCACCGGACGTAAAAAATTACCGTTCTTGTCATAACCGTAGGCATAAGCCTTTACCGAATCATCCGAGGTTAAGGTCGTATCGCCTGCATCGTTAGCATAAAATTGTGGTAACCATTTAATTTTAATATAAGAAACCGAGTCCGATATAACCTGAACCTGTTGAACGCCTCCGGTCAAAATCCGATCATCACTAACAAGCGAAGATTTGATATTTGATGGAAACGAATAGTTGCCAAGAGAATTTGGAATATCGAGTAAAAAGGTAATCGTCATGGAGTCTTTAACGGCCATGAACGCGGTAACAATAGACAGACTATCCGTTGATGCATTATAATTCCACACGGCAAATCCGTTCTCGGAAGGCCGTGTTGTGGAGTTTTGTATAAATTGACTGACGCCGTCTATGCTGATACCCGTTACTGTAATAGCCTTGCTTGTGAAGGGGTTATAAACCAGAACAGAATCAAAACGTGCCATCGAATCAGGAGGGGACGTTGACCTGATTGTATAAGTGAATTGCTGCAGAGCCGAGTTTGCGATAACAGACACGGGAGAAAGAAATGCATCGGCAGTCGACGAATTATTACTATGGAATAATATCGCCAAGCTGTTACTTAATCCCCCGACATTGTCAAAGGAATACAGAAGCCCAGAAGCTCCGGCAGAGTCTTCAATACCTACTGTACAATTTCCTCCGTTAGAGCCTGATCCTAAAAGCGTTTGATATTGTAGAAGTATGTGGTTACTGGTTTCAAAAAGTACGATCTGAAAGGTCACCGATTGTGGATTGACCACGGCCAGATCATAATTGAGCCAAGTGACAATAAACTTGCGATGCGGTGCGGTTCCAATCGTCTTATAATAAACTCTGGATAAAGAACCCGTAGGTAATAAATCACCCCAATACGCGGCGATCATACGATCCGGTGACCCGGTCGTTGGAATGGTCACATGGGACGGATAGGAAGATGCCAGTGAATCAAAACTAATAAAACCGTTTGAACTAATAACAAGTCGAGAAACGGTCGTATCGTAAAAATTAAAATTAAATCCAATGTCGATGAACCCACTCGTATCATCGTCGGCAAGCTGCAAAGCGGTTCCGTCCGTTGCGTCTAACCAATTATATGAAATCTGAGGCGAAGGACTCTTCGAATCGGTCCATCGGTACACACCGATGCTGTCCTGATCGGCCCATGCGGTCTTCCCAGCAAAGGACAACAAAAAAGTGCTCAACGCAAATGAGAAGAATATTTTCTTTACTGATATTCTCATTATTTCTCAGGACCTCGACGTTTCATCAAAATCGGTTTTATCGATTCATACTTTAGAGTTGTTCCCGGTGTAGAAGAGTGTGAAACAGAAACCGTCATACGCTTTCCCTCTGGATCATTGGCTTCTTCTGCGCGCTCATTTCCAGGTATTGACACCCTGAGACGTACAATCAGTTGATCGCCGCTTTTTAAAGAAGTGGCAGTCCGTATGATTACGGTTTTCCCGTGTGTTTTAACCCATGCGGTTTGCGGAAGATCTTTCAGAAACAGGAGCGAATCAGCGGTAAGCCAATAATCAGTTGATTTGGCCGACTCAATCTTTTTTACCAACTCAACGGCAATGACGGCGTATTGGAAAGGATTATCAATGACAACCGTATTTGCTTGAGCCAAGATCACAGACAAACTAAGGTCAACCTGCTCTGATGCGTCGGCTTGAAATTCGTACTGACTCAGTTCAAATGAATTGGCAACCGTCTTCTGCGCTACAATGGTATAGGGAAATATCCCGCACAAGCAAAAACCGAAAACGAAAACCCTCATCAGCCTTGTCATACGCATTGACATCCCTTATTCTCGGTTAAAATTAGGAAAACTGTTACGGAGACGTGTATGGATAGTTTTGGAGAATATAATACAAAAGTGGGCAGGTTCGCAAGTACATAAAATTAAAATAAATCGTAACTTCCCTTTAAAATAATTGCTGACACATACCATCTTGAAATTGTTCAAGACTTTAAATCCATGATGAGTTTTGTGAAACATATCGAACACTCATTTGTCTAATTTACAAGACCTAATGTTACGATATCAATGAAACCTTTTGAACGCAGCGTCGTATTTTAAATATCTTTCAATATATAAATGAGGCACCTAGTCATGAAAAATTTAGCACGTTTTATCTTATGCGGATTGTTTATATTCTCAACCCACGGTCTTTGGGCGCAGGAGGATCCGGATGACGAGGAAACAAAGGATAACAAAGGCAATGAATATATCGACCAGATCAAAGAAAAATACCTGCCTAACTCCAAATCATTGACCATATTCAGAGGCGGCCATCAACTTGCCTCCAATCAAAAAGTTGACGGTGATATACTCGTAATCAATGGCGATCTGGTTGTTTACGGGGAATTGAACGGACGCGCTGTTGTGACCAACGGTGATATTATATTAAAAAACAGCGGCCGCATCATTAAAGATGCTATCGCGGTCAACGGCAAAGTTGTATTGGGGGATGAAAACCATGAAAGTTCAATTCCAGGTAATTCTGCAACCTTGAATGATGATGACAAAATAAATATGGATGACGAAGAAGCCGATTTTGACGGTTTTGTATCAGCTCCGAAAGCACCTACTCCTCCAAAATTCAATAACGATTGGGCTGCAAAAGAATCCTACGAAAGAGAGATGGAACGGTTCAATCGTGAAATGGAGGCTTTTAACAAAAAAATGGCCAAATTTAATGCCAAAATGAAAACTTGGAACGAGAAAATGGCTGAAAAGAGCCGATACGATTATCAATACAATTATGCCGTTGAAGATGAAGATGAATCCCGACGCGATGAAGAAGATGACACCTATAGTGCATCGTTTGTGAGAGTGGATGATAACCCAAAAGACCGAATCAAAAAGAACAGAAATGATCGCAATGATATGAC
>CAZHUW010000205.1:0-5917 GCA_964535295.1 uncultured Bacteroidota bacterium | reverse complement strand
TAGATGATCTTCACCACGCCCAGCCTAAACCGAGGGCAAATATAAAAGGCGGAGCCTTTTTGTCATTGAATAATTTGTCCTCGAATTTCTCTTCGATGAATAAGATCTTTTGTATCCCGATCTCATAACGAAGACCGCTCGAACTTCCCATTTTGACGAATCCGCCGTATTGAAAAGCCAAAGTTTCGAAGAGGCCGAATCCTCCGTCCTTGTAATTGACATCAAAATACCCGCTATGGGTTTCCGGGCCGGTATGAAGCCGAAATCCGCCGCCGAAACCGGCAAGGCCGCTGCCGAAATGCACGCCGAATTGATCCGCAATCCTTATTTCATGATCGATGCCGACCAGCGTCGTTCCGCCGATCTGATAGCCGACGGCCGTGGTGTTTTTAGGCTTCGTTACAGGTATTTCCGATTGCCCGGTAACAGCCGATGTTTTCTCCTGAGATTGTCCCGCCGCGGAGCCTTCTTGTTCTGCTACAGCGCCTGATTCCGATCCCGCTTTCCGGTAATAAACAACTTTGATGCGGTGGCAGGAACTGAGCAGATCGGGCGTTTTGTGTTCGATGATCTTGAGAGCATCCGCGCCCATCGCGCGCGCGCTGCGCCTCGCCAGCCCGGTCATCTTCTCCAGATCGCAGCCCATCGTGAATCCGGTATCTCCGAAGTCACCCTCCCCAAGCCGGATCCATGGTGAAGGGACATTATCCGAAACATTCAGCACGTCCACAGGAGCGGTTGCCGATAGCGCCGGATAAGCGCCGGTTTTGTATTCTTTGACCGTGACGCTGGGGCTGCAGCCGATCAGGAGCAGCGCACCTAATAAAAAAAGATGTGTCTTGTTCATAAAAGCAGGTTCCTTATCTGTTTAATATAAAAACCGTTATAGCCTTAAGTGCCATAAGCACTTGCGTAGAACCATCCTATGTTGGCGATCAGGAAGACCCGTCATGATTTTCTCACACACGGCTGTAACTGAATAATCATTTTGAGTATTACGAAATAGCAACGATAAGAAAGAACTACGATCAGACGATGGGAAGTTACTAACTCGGCTTATTTTTGTCAATGACTTTGGTCATGTTTTTGTCCTTTCAGACCATTCCTTCTTTGATCTTCTCCTGGAGGATCATCTTCAGCAGGGATTGATATGGAACGAAATTGTCTACTAATTGTATTTGTATTCTATGGCCTTGAAAAAAATGCCGTAGAAACCCGAGTTTGCAGAATTATAATTGCGAAAAACGGCTTTCTTGACCGCTCAAGTTCGAATAATCGTGATGTTTGAGAATCGTTTTTCGCAACACGACTGCGAACGAGCGTTTAGGCATTTTTTTCACAGCCAAAGTTTTCTTTGGAGCTTTCTTTTTTAAAAAGAAAGCGGATATGTGTTTGTCATATACAACTCAACGTAACTGAAGAGAAGAACCATCTAAGCCCTTCTTTTTTTGGGCCAGCAAAAGAAAGTGAGGAAAGTACATCTGAGAAAATATCGCAGGAGCGGGATTACAAATACTGAAATACCTACAAGCTATTTCACCTTTTCCCTCAGCCATTCAAAATATCTCTCCCGTATCTCCGGTTTCATATTCCCGTGACCCGCCTCGTCAATTTCAAATACGAGATCGCACCCCATAGCTCTTAGTTTTGCGGCCAGTTGTTCTGTCAACTCAAAAGGGCAATTCAAATCCTTCCTGCCATGAAAGATATAGACCGGAACGTGTTTAAATTGTGACAGATTCCGCTCGTCGAGGAAATTCAGTTCCTGCTCATCGACCCATTTTCGCGCCAGGTCGGGATGGCCGGAGATGATCGCAATGGCTTTGAACCTCTGCGGCTGCTCGTAATACGTGCGGTAAACGCCATACCCGCCCATGGAGAATCCGCTGAGAATGATCTTCGTCGTGTCAATATTGAAATGCCGGATCACATCGGCAATGGACTCTGCAATATCCGCTTGCGGTTCCGCCCCGGCGAAACAGTTCGACGTTCCACGGCCGTTGGGTGCGAGAACAATAAAACCGTCCGGCACGGCCGTCTTTTGCAGAACGCGGTCATCGTCCCCGCTGCCGTGCAGATAAACCAATAAAGGGAATTTTTTAGCGGGATCATATTCGGCGGGAACATAGACGGAATAAGGGTTTGCGCCGTATGCCCTGCGGTAAACGCCTCTTTTCGAAGCGACCGGATCTTTTCCCGTTTTAAGTTGGTCCATATACCGTCCGGTCTCTTCGATCTTTTTCAGGATCTCAGGGGACGCTTCATAGCTTTTTAGTTTTCGGAGCGAACTGTCCAGGTCATTCACATAGAACATTAATGTATGATAAGTTCCGGTAGGGATCTCCGGCCGATACGACCCGATGGATGAGCGCAAACTTTCCGTATCGATCTCCGGAAAAACGGACAGGAGATGTTCCCCTATCAATTCTGCATCGCAATAGACCTTCACGGTATAATTGCCGGGTTTTGGGCCGTTGATGGGAGTTTGTTTTTCCGTTACTCCAGCAGAAATAACAAGGGGTGCTTCTTTCCGCATAACAACGGAATGATCTTCTGAGATAGCCGATACGGAGAAATTCTTTTTTATTTCTTCAGCAGAATGGCCGGCGATCCTTACGGCCGGCGTTTCTTTTTCAGTCAGGTGATTTCTCACAAGCGCCGAAGCAAAACGGGATCCGGCCTTTACCGGCTTTTCAAACTGCAGAACCGCATATTCCCGCGCGGACTGTTCGCTTTGCATTCTCCGGTCCGTTTTTATAAAATAATAATTTTTCTCTTTATCTTTGACCGCTTTTACAAAACACAGATTGAATCCGACGCGGTCGGAGAGCCACGGATGATAAGGATACACCGTTTTCCACGGGATCAAGGTCTCGAAAAATATTTTTCCATTCTTTACACCGGTCTCAAATTTCACATCCTTTCCGAGTTCCGCCATTTTCAGATCAACGTTATAATACCATATCATTTTTCTACGCCAGGTAATCTCCGGCGAAAAGCCGAGAACGTAGAATTCACGTGTAGGCACCTCGTTTTCCTGCGCTTTCCCGATCACGAGATGAAAACCGTCCCCGTTCTGATAACCGCGGTCCCGGATGGTCAAACTGTCGGCTTCGGCTTCGATATAGATGTAAAGCGCTTTTTCATCATAGGCCAGGTAATACCCGGCACGGATGTCGGGATTCGATTCAACGCTTTTGGTTATGACGGTAAATTCACTGACTTTGATATTTATATTGGGAAGTCCGTCAATGACCGGCGTCTCGGAAAAAAAAGAAACAGGGATCTGGGCGGATAAAGTCAATGGGAGAAGAGTAAATAAAAGAATAGTGAGATAGATTGATTGAAACATATCGTTACATGTTTTTCAATGTTCTAAGGCTCTTTCGATGTGCTGTAGAAATGAGATCATTCTCGATGAAAACATATTAACCGTCTATGATCTTAAAACTTTTCATTGCCCTGTCAAACAGCTCGGATCCTGCTTTATTGATCTTGAGCGTGTCTGAATTTTCCCCGGTCAGTTCCTTAAGCGAATAACCGGAGTGGTCCAGATTCTCAATATAAAAAATGATGATCTCGTTCTTTCGCGTAGAATCGGCAAGGCCGACAAATCGCGTCATCATCACATGATCGGCGGGAATAAGGCCTTTGGCCTCAAGGAATTTACGGGTTAAGGCCGACTCGTTCTCCGGATTTTCTTTGGCCAATTGTTTCTCGCTGTAGAACCAAGAATTATTCCTGTAGCGATTATTCCCCATGGTCATCGCCTCGTCAAATCGGTAGCGATAGATCAGATCGTTGGCAGGCAGAAATCCTTCAAACTGAACAATGAATTGCGCCTCGATCTTTTTGGCTTCGGAATATCGCGCAAAAACAAATCTTTCGCCGGCGGCAATGACCTGACCTCGCATATTTTCCGGATACTCATCAGAGATCGCTTTGATGGTAAAATCAAATTGCCCGATATATGTCAGCTCCGGAACTACCTGTATCATGATCTTAGGCGTATCATTCGAAATGATTGTGTTATTCTCTACGTATCGATCAGATCCGAAGATAATAATCGCAACCAGGATCAATAGAAATTTCATTTATTACCTCGATTTTGTGTTTTGACTCTGTTAGTCTCCGGTCGGCTGGATGGCGCCGGTCTCAACCATAAGCATGACCGTCTTTTTAGGCGCGCGCGGCCGGTGCATCACGCCTTTGGAAATGGTCACGCCCTGATCGGGATTCAGTTCGATCGTTTGTCCTTCCAGATCAATCAAAAGCTGACCCTCCAGCACAAAAAAGAATTCGTCGTCATGGTCATGCTTGTGCCAATGATATTCCCCTTCGACGATCCCGAGCCGGACAACGCTCTCATTTGCCTTCGTCAGAGTTTGATTGAACCACTTGTCCTTGCATTCTCTGACCATTTGCGGAATGTCCATACGCTGCAGGTGATCGAATTTGACATCCAGTTTGGTCACATAGTCGAATTGGTTTTTCATATTCTTTTTCTCCGTAATTAATGTTCATTTTTTGGCTGATATTGAGCCGGAGGATTCAGGTATTCGCCGACTCAGATATTGGATATACGTAACTTCGCGATCTAAGGAAAAACCATGTCATGAGCGGAAGAAAAACGATCAGCATGAACCAGAAATAATTCGTGCCGGTGAGCCAATTCATCCATCCGATACCAACGAACATACCCAGCGTTCGCAAAACTAAACGGATCGCATTCATTCCAAGGGCAAATTTGAGCCATCGGTCGGCTCCTCGAAATGGGATCGTCCACGCAGCCAGAGCGCTGGCGATTCCGTGGCTCATCAATAATGGAAAATAAACGGCCGATTTTACTTCCTGGAAGAGATCAAATCGATCTACAACGGACGGGTCTCCCGCCTGTTGCGACCAACTTAGCTGTACAACGAAAAGTTCGACGGAACGGTAACTTACCTCCAGCAAAATGAAAAATGAAAAAAAAACGATAATGAGGGTTCGCACGATTTGATCTTTGGCCTGAAACGAAATGACCGTAAATGGAAACATGAGACTGATTATTGATAGGAGGACCGCTGTCGATCTTGCAATATGAGAACTCTGTCCGAGCGTGGATAATTGCGATACTGAGTCAATGCCAAGCGGATAATTGGCAAATACCCATTGCTGGAATATCTGGCTTAGAATGAATATTAAGACGGCCGTTCCGCCTGCAATATACGTTGGTCGGCTCATGTTTTTCCTTTCGGCAAATGAACCTCATATCCGGAGATTTGGCGAGTCTATTTGGCTACTTCTTTTGATTCTTAAGCCCTGGCCAGTTTTTATGACCTGCAATGATCATGCTGTCTCGTTGAGCTGTCCATAAGGCGCGAACCTTACTTGAGTAATTCAAATAGAGTTTTCCGTTCACGATGGTCCAGACCTCGGGATCGGCATCGTACAGGTAGTTATTGGCCGCCGCGTAGGCACAGTATCCGTTAAATTGGGGCATGAACTTTTCAGGCGATTCGCTGAACATTTTTAGGTTTTCGTGAGACGAGAAAAACCATACCGCTCCGGAAAATTTGAACGAAATCGAATCGGATCCCTTGACGGCTTTATTTTGCAAAAAATAGGAAACAGGATCATAACCCCGTATGGCAATATCCTGAGCTTGTGCTGTCGAAAACAATAATCCAAGAAAAACTATGATGCTTTTCATTCAACTCCGCTTTATTTAGTTATGATAATTATTATTGTCTGACGCGAAAAACACTATCGTAAGAGATCAGTGATCTTATTCGATACTTCATCAATGGTTGTTAAGGAAACATCAAACCACTCTATTCGTTCATCCCGGCGAAACCATGTAAGCTGGCGTTTGGCATAATTACGGGAACCTTGTTTGAAAAGTTCCACCATCCGGTCATAGCTGATCTCTGCC
>CAZHUW010000204.1:0-5918 GCA_964535295.1 uncultured Bacteroidota bacterium | reverse complement strand
GACTCGTTGACGCTACGTAAGAATTATCAGATCCAGTCGGGAAAAACCGTTTTTTCTGAATCGTTCCGCCCTGTCTTCCGGATCGCAGGTATGCAGAAGACGCAAATGATCGCATTGATCGGCAAAGATACTTTAGAACTTAAAGATAACGCTTTTGACGGGTACACCCACAGGTATGTAAGGGTGAAATGAGCAGTTATATCTTGATTTTAAAGGCTGTTTAGGTTAGCTTCATACCGTCGTAAATAATAAGGAAAACGATCTGATAACTTTGTTACAACGGTACCGTATTAAGAACCAGCGTTTATTCATGATTGAACGGCTGGTTTTTTAATTTTTTTAAGAGCCAATGGAAAAAACAGAAAAAACCATATTCGATACGATAGAGATCCCGGTCGAGAGATCCGAAAAAACCAACGAACCGGCATCGGTTGCGGGGAAGGCCGGCAGAACCCGAGAGCGGTTTGAGTGGATCGAGATCGAACAGCCTAAACAATTTACCAAACGTTTCAAGCAAGAGGCTAAAGCCGTCAAATCGAAACGATGTCCCCGTTGCGGATGGCTGGATCAGGCTTCGGTACATGAATGTTTCCGCTGCGGCTACGATTTCGATACCAACGAGATGCATTTGGATTTCTTCAAAAATGAGAATATCGAACTACCGCCTATTGAGATCAAAGTGGACATGTCGTTTCAGAATCTTTTTGCTCAAAAGCAATACGACACACTCGACGATTATAATCTGCGGCTGGTAGCGGAAAAACTGAATCTCATTTCAGGTTTTGACCGGTTAATCTCGGTAAATGATGCCAACATCACCCATTATGATTATCAGATCAATACCGCTTTGGAGTCACTGCGCCGCATGCGTGGGCAGGTTTTACTTGCCGATGAGGTAGGACTTGGAAAGACGATTGAAGCGGGTTTGATCGCTAAAGAACTCATTGAAAGAAATCTTGCGAAAACTATTCTGATCCTGACGCCCGCTTCGTTAGTAGGGCAATGGCAGGACGAGATGCTGGTTAAATTCGGAGAGCACTTCACCGTACCTGAAAAAACGGACGATTGGCGGGAACCGAAGATCATCGCGTCGATCGATCTGGCGAAAAGGAACGAAGCGGCTAATATCGTTTTATCCCGCGATTATGATCTGCTTATTGTGGATGAAGCGCACCGGCTAAAACACCGCGGAACCATCGGTTTCAAATTCGTTAATAAGATCAAAAAGAAATACGTGCTGCTTTTGACGGCAACGCCCGTGCACAACGATCTGACGGAACTCTACAGCCTCGTCACCATTCTAAAGCCCGGTCTGTTCGGAACGATACGTTCCTTCAAAAGAAAATTCATGATGAAAGAGGATCCGCGCCTTCCCAACAACGAAGACCAGCTCAAGCATATTTTGAATGAGGTCATGATCCGTAACCGGCGGGATAAAGTGGGAATCAGTTTACCTCCACGGCGGGCCGCAGTGTATTATTTGGAATTGTCAGAAACGGAGAGAGAATTGTATAATGAAGTGACCAATTACGTCCGGGAAGAATTCAGGAAAGAAACGGCCTTTGAAGTTCATATTCTCTCTCTGATCACTCTCCAACGCGAGGTCTGCAGCAGCCCTCAGTCAACAAAACATACATTGCAGAATTTTCTTAAGCGGAACTATCCGGAGAAAACCAAAGAAAAACTTCAGTATTTCGTTCAGTTGTGTGATTCTATACCCGTCAGCCGAAAAAGCGCTGCGACAATAGAGATACTCAAAAAATTTCCGGAGAAGACGATCATTTTTGTCGAGTTCATCGATACGATGAAACATCTGAAAATGGAGCTTGAGCGGGAGGGCTTTTCGGTCGAGCTGTTTCACGGCGGTTTGGCAGGCACTCAGGCGCGTAAAGAAGCGATCGAACAATTCAAGAAGAACAAACAGATCCTCATCAGCACGCAGGCCGGCGGCGAAGGCCTCAATCTGCAGTTTTGCCGGCAGATCATCAATTATGATCTTCCATGGAACCCGATGCGGGTGGAACAGCGTATCGGACGCGTACACAGGTTAGGGCAGGACCGGGAAGTCTTTGTCTTCAATCTTTCCGTACAGGAAACCATTGAAGCCCGGATCCTCGAACTGCTGAGCAATAAGATCCGCATGTTCGAACTGGTGATCGGCGAACTGGATATGATCCTGGGCGACGTTGAGACCGAAAGAACGTTTGAACAGCAGCTGATCGATATTTTCCTTCGAAGCCCGAATGAGGAGGATATGAAAAAACAATTTGAACGTTTTGGCGACGAATTGGCGAATGTGCGCAAACATTATGACAAGGTCAGGGAAAATGCCGAAATATTATCGGATATTGTGGATGTGTAAAATTCATCATTCAAATCGAAAGAGGTGCGTATCGTCATTGCTACGATGAATTTTTACCAATCAAATTGAGGTGACAGTATGCAGAGAAAAAAGATCATTTGGGCGGACGATGAGATCGAATTATTAAAACCGCACATGTTATTCCTTCAGCAGCGGGGGTATGACGTAACGCCCGTGACCAACGGCGAAGATGCTATTCGCCATATTGAAAAAGGCCGCTACGACCTGGTATTGCTGGACGAAATGATGGCCGGCAAGGACGGCCTGACCACTCTCGAGGAGATCAAGGAAATGCACCCCGCGTTGCCGGTGATCATGATCACCAAAAGTGAAGAAGAAAAACTGATGGATGACGCGATCGGCCGCAAGATCGACCAATATCTGACCAAACCGGTGAATCCGAGCCAGATCCTTCTGGCCTGCAAACAGATCTTTGATACCCGCAAGATCACGGAACAGAAGATATCCAGGGACTATATACAGGAATTTAACAAAATCTCCCAGCAGTTGATGACGGAACTCTCGTTCAGCGATTGGTATGATATCAATTTGTCATTGTGCCAGTGGGATCGCGAAATGGATGAATATGCCGATCTCGGATTACGCCAGACGCTGAACGATCAAAAACAGGCGTGCAATATCGAATTCGGTAAATTTATAGAACGTCATTACCAAAAATGGATCCACGAACGCAACGAAAACTCTCCCGTTCTATCTACCGATATTATCCGCAATTACGTTTTCCCGAAAATTGCCGCAAAAAAACGCGTCGTCTTTATTGTGATCGATTGCCTGCGCCTGGATCAATGGCTCGGATTCGAACCGATGCTTCAGGAATTTTTTAATATTACCAAGCACTATTACTATTCTATCTTACCTACCGCCACGCCGTATTCGCGTAATGCGATTTTCAGCGGGATGTTTCCTTCGGAAATTGAAAATAAATTTCCCGAAATATGGTCGAAAGGGGAGGAAGACGATTCCAGCCGTAATCGGTTCGAGAAGGAGCTTTTGGATTATCAGCTTAAGATCAACCGAGTACCGCTGGAGACCGATGCCAAGTACATCAAGCTGTTGAATATAGAAGCGACAAAGAATCTGGAAGGTAATATCGCCAGTTACGTGGAATCCACACATTTGACGGCAATTGTTCTGAATTTCCTCGACATCCTTGCGCACAGCCGCAGTGATTCCACGGTGATCAAGGAAATCGCGCCGAACGAACCTGCTTACCGGTCACTCAGTAATTCATGGTTCATCCATTCGCCGATGTATGAGATATTGAAAACTTTGTCCAGGCTGGATTGTTCCGTTATCATTACATCGGATCACGGCAGTATCCGTAGTTTACACGGCACACAGGTGATCGGCGACAAAGAAA
Source organism: uncultured Bacteroidota bacterium (assembly GCA_964535295.1). Lineage (GTDB taxonomy): Bacteria > CLD3 > CLD3 > SB21 > SB21 > SB21. Next base: position 2,175 of record CAZHUW010000204.1, on the reverse strand, counting down.
CATCCACAAGCTTGCGGTACAAATACGGAAAGAATATCAAAGCGAATCCGAAACATGCGTTGTTTGTCAAGAGTCCGGCTGAATTGAAATTGCCGTCCCGCGGCGTGAATACACATTATATCATTGCCAAAGAGGATTTTTATTTTGTATATCCGACGAATTACCACCACTACCTGAATTATTACAAAGATACATTCCAGCATGGCGGTATCTCAATGGAAGAGATGATCATGCCGGTCATTGAATTGGAAGGAAAACGAGGATAAATCTTGATCAACTCATGATCCTCTTTATCGAAGAGCGGTAAACTTCTTCTAATTCAGAAACGGGGACATGGATCCAGTCGTTGATCTTAAGAGCATTTCCTCCGACGGTTCCAATCTCGGCAATATCAACTTTTGATTTTTTAGCCATAGTGCGAAAAGATTCGGCGTTCGGCTTAGACATTGAAATAATGATCCTTGACTGTGTTTCACCGAATAACAGGAAATCCGTACGGATTTTATCGTCCAAATTAACCGTTGCACCGATAACGTGGCTTTTCTTTCCCTGTAAACAGCATTCTGCCAGAGCCACAGCCAGTCCGCCGTCCGAAACGTCGTGCGCCGAATTTACCAAGCCGTTGGTGATGGCTTCATAAGTTAGATCCATCACAGCTTTCTCATAATTTAGATCGATCTGCGGTGCATCGCCGCTAACCAATCCATGGATCGTTTTCAGGTATTCACTTCCGCCGATCTCTCCTAAATTCTTGCCGATCAAAAAAATAATGTCTCCAGGCTCTTTGAACCAAGAAGTAGTCACATGAGCGAGGTCTTCAATGATCCCGAGCATACCGATCGTCGGCGTCGGATACACGGCCGCAGTCGGGCTTTCATTATAAAAGCTGACATTGCCACCGGTGACCGGCGTTTCAAATATTCTGCACGCATCGCTCATCCCGCCAACGGCTTCTTTGAATTGCCAGTAATTCTCCGGCTTATAAGGGTTTCCAAAATTTAGACAATTTGTGATCGCGGCGGGTTTTGCACCTGAACAGACCACATTGCGTGCGCATTCCGCAACCGCGATCTGTCCTCCCCGGCGCGGGTTCAAATAAACATAGCGCCCGTTGCAGTCCGTTTTCATCGCAAGCGCTTTATTCGTTCCTTTAATGCGGATCACTGCGGAATCACTGCCCGGAAGCGTTACCGTATTGGTCCGTACCATTGAATCGTATTGTTCATACACCCATTCTTTGCTGGCAATATTGGGCGAACTAAGAAGTTTTTTCAAAATCTCCGTATAGTTCTTAGGTTCATGGACGTTTTCCGGTTTGAACGCATGCACAGTATCCAGATAGGCCGGCCGTGCCGTTTCCCGATGATAAACCGGCGCGCCGCCCCCAAGAACCAAAGTGTCGGAAGGGATTTCCGCAAAGACCTTTCCCTGATATTTAACGCGCAGCATACGGTCGTTGGTAACCCGTCCGATGGTCACGGCATGTAGATCCCATTTCTCAAAGATGTCCTGAATTTGTTTTTCAAACCCTTTTTTTACGATGAGAAGCATACGTTCTTGACTTTCGGATAGCATGATCTCGTACGGTGTCATGTGATCCTCGCGTAGCGGGACATGCGATAATTCGATCTCGATGCCGCATTCGCCTTTGGCGCTCGTTTCCGCACTGGAGCACGTAAGTCCTGCTGCGCCCATGTCCTGAATTCCTACAAGATGTCCTGACTGAATGGCCTCCAACGTTGCTTCAAGAAGAAGTTTCTCGGTGAACGGGTCGCCGATCTGAACATTTGGCCGTTTGGATTCGGACGCTTCGGAAATTTCCTCTGATGCGAATGTGGCGCCGTGAATGCCGTCACGACCGGTAGAGGATCCGACGATCATCACGGGATTTCCCTCACCTTTGGCGATCGCGCTTGCCGTTTGATGGTGATTAACGATACCCACAGCCATTGCGTTCACCAAAGGATTGTCGGTATAACATTCTTCGAAATAAACTTCTCCCGCAACGGTGGGTACTCCGAAACAGTTACCGTAATCGCCGATACCTTTCACCACATTGGCAAATAAATATTTAACGCGGGGATTGTCCAGGTTTCCGAATCTCAGTGAATTGAGCGATGCGACGGGCCGTGCGCCCATGGTGAATATATCCCGAAGGATACCGCCGACGCCTGT
>CAZHUW010000203.1:1286-5934 GCA_964535295.1 uncultured Bacteroidota bacterium | reverse complement strand
TTACCTTTTTTTTGTTTTATAAATTTCTTATAGACCTCCAGCAACAAATTATCAATCGGATTCTGCGTATGTTTTTCACATTGAAGGTGCTTTGCCCAGCTGTATAACGCATCGTAGATCAGCATTCCTTTTTCAAGCAACTCCTTGTCATTCTCGTAATTGTATGAAAGGCCCGCGGATATGGCCCACAAACCCGATGACTGGTTTGCGATATCATGGCGATCCGTATCCGCGCCTCTGACAATGGCTGCCATGACCAATAGTGCCGGATCGTTGAGTTTGTGTTTTTCAATAATATAGTCGAACGTGCAGCGGTCTCCATAATGCGAATATTCAACCTCGGGAATGTCAAAAGGAATTGCGTCAACTTCTTTTGCCTTTTCAAGAACCTCTTCAAATGGCACGTAGATAAATTCTGCTTCTTTGTCAACAAATCGTTTGATTAGCCACGGACAGGCAATACGATCTATCTTGGGACGTTCGCGCGTGATCCATTTCATTAAATGAATGTGTTAATAATCGGACATTGGTCCAATTTACTTATCGGATATTGGAAGCTCCGCAACTATGATCTCAAAATTTCCGTCTCGATAGCCAGTCCATGCGATATTTTTGCCATCCGGAGATACGGACGGTTCCGTATCGGTTTCGTCGTTTAAAGTCAATCTGACAGTTGCTTTTGTAACGCTATGCATCATAAAAAGTTCCGGCCTGGTCTTTTCTATGGCCTGTGAATATACAATAAAGCCGCCGGCTGTCCACGTTGGACAGAAATTATGGTGTAGATCGTCAGTTAACCTCTCCATGTTTCCATTTTGGATATTTAAACGGTATAACTCGTCGTCCTTTCCGCCGGGGTCTCTTCTTGAAAAAAACACGATCTCTTTTGAATTGGGCGACCAGGAAGGGTACAAAGAACGTGTGGTATCATAAGTCAATTGAAAGATCTGTCTGCCTTTTAACTTCAAAGTATAAATATTGTAATTATCTTTTCTATTTTCCGATTCCGAACAAAACGCAAGATAATTGGAGTCCGGAGAAAATACGCCGAATGTTTGAGGCCCGCGGAATTCATTTTCCAACAGAACTTTGGTGATTTTTTCGGATCGCATATGATATTGGTAAAGCTCAAATTTTCCGGTTTTATCGGATTCGAATAAAACACTTTCTCCATCGGGATGAAAAGAAGGCATTCGGTTGTTGAATTCATTGCTTACCAAAGCACGGCATGCCGTTCCGTCCTTATTTATCACATAAACACTCCATTTCCCATTCCGGTCAGACTCGAAAACCAGCTGCGCGCCGTCAGGCGACCATGACGGATGTCGATCGTTTGCTGGATGTGCGGTTATATTGACTTCGCGGATCGTTTCGTATTGTGTATTCACAGAGGCAGGCCCTGTTTTCGAAACAGTATATCCACAGCTGATCTGGAAGCCTCCGGCACACATTACAACATGACGGATGATTGAAGAAATTAACTTATTCATGGTTACATTATAAACTAACCGCGTTCCCCAACGACTGCAGTTTTAATAAAAGCAGGTTTGGTGAATTTTGTACATCATTGACATCAATGCTGAATGCCGGATCTAATTTCTGAATCCAGAGCAGGCATTGAACATGATTGCCAAGCTGAAGATAACAGCTCGCCTGTATCCAGATCAATTGATTCGCTCCGATCCGTTCATCCAAAGTAAACACGTATTGCGGTGCACGCGCCAGCACCCAATCGATTTTTGCAATAACTTCTCCCGGATTATTCTGTGCCCACAGGGAGAATGCCCATCCTGCATAGCCATCCACTAGAGAATCATCCGATGCCTCTGAAAAATAATCCGAAGCAGAAACGTAATCGTTCAACTGCAACTCACACCAGCCTGCGCCGACCCTGGCCACCGAACCTTCAGTTGGAATAAGTCCGGCATATGCCGACAAAGCATCTTCGTAATCGCCCGCCTGAAACGCCATGTTTGCTTTGTCAAGATTAAGTTTATCGTCTCCACTACCGGAACATTCGAGACTAAGCATTGCGAATAACAGAATAAATTTTTTCATCGTGTCTCCAAATTAGAAAGGAGTGTTTGGGTCTTTACTTGACCATCATCATTTTTTGTGATTTCACATATTGCCCTGCTTGCATCCGGTAGATATATATTCCACTGGCAACAATTTGCCCGCCGCTATTACGGCCATCCCAAACCAGGTTATGAAACCCTGCAGGTTTTACTTCATTGATCAGCGTACGGATCTCCTGGCCGAGTGTGTTGTAAATTTTGACCACGACCTTTCCTTCGGCAGGTAACTCGTAGGAAATGGTCGTTGACGGATTGAATGGATTTGGATAATTCCGGTGAAGTTTAAAATCCGATGGTACAGCACTAAATTCCGAATTGTAAAATGCGGCAACTGTTCCTCCGGAAATCGATGCGGACCACTGGCCGTTATTTCTTTGCATTGGCAAACGCGTCCATTGTTCATTGCTCCACAAATACAGTCCGATCTTAGACTGATCTATGGCGGGACCGGACATAAGTGTTACTTGTATTTCTGAAGCCGGCGTTCCGGTTGCTATAACATCGATCGCCGATCCTACGCGTGACCAGCCGGACGGTGTGGTGCCAACATCGGACAAGCCTGCAACCAGAAACCCGTTTCCGGCAGACTCTATGCGGTACGAACCTAAAACTATCGGCTTTGCAAGGGGAGACAGCGTATAAGAACGATTGATCGCAGAACCCGGATTTGAGCTAGAATCTGCGCCGTTTGCAGTTACATTAAGTATAGCGGGGCTTTGGATCTGATAGTCTCCAAAAAAGAGCCGCCCTTGCTTTGTCATTGAGAGAGGTTGCGAATTAACGGTAACGGATGCGCTGCCCAACATCTCATTAGCCCCAACGCCAAAACGGACCAGATTGACCACAGGCGACGAAAGCGCGCCGAGCGTAAGCACCGGTGGGGTCACGTCGCCGTTAATAAGAACGTTGTCGATCGCCCAACCCCAGGCCCATGCCGCGGGATCGGTCTGAAGCCGGAACCTAACATAAACCGCCTCACCCGGTTCAAAATGATTCAGCAGATTTAAAGCATGATGAACATACATGGATGCGTTTCCGGACGACGTACTGTTTTGACCCGATATTCCGGAATTATATGCAGCCGACCAGGCTGCATTATAGCGCGCATCATAACCGTCCGCCAAAGCGATCCAATTCGATCCGTCCTTTGTTGCTTCTACAACTACATAATCAAAAAAATTCGGATCGGTCCAGACCGTTCCCGGCAATCCTTCTTCAACCAGCGCTACGTCATCGTATTGCAGTGTTGAATTCCCTTCCCGGACGATTATCGGGATCTTGAGTTGATAAATATATTGGGTATTGTCCAGGTAGGGATGCGGCGAATGAACCGCACCATTTGAAAACCCTGACGCATTTGAAATGGTGAAACCGTTTCCAATAAAATCCGATGAGATCGAATTGAAATTATTTGAATAGGAATTCTGTGCCGTCGCCGCAAAGACCTGAAGGGTTTTTGTCGGTGTGGAGTAAACCAACCCGTTTTTGTAAGACCGTACCGATGCTGTGATCGTCTGGGAAACCGTTACCGGATAAAACACGCTCGTGTCCGCGGCAACATCGTTGCCGGGTAAACGCATGAGAATTGCATCACCAAAGAATACGACGGTCGAATCGTAAGAAGAACGTAAATCAATTTCGATTTTGACATTCCCGGAGGGCTGTTGTGCAAATGTCATAAGACGTGGCGACAGCGTGACCACCGGCGGAGTGTGGCCGGAAAGTTCCGGCGGTTTTACAGTCCATATTCCGCGGCCATAGGTTGCCACTGCAATCTCGTCATCCACAATCGACATTTGAAAAATCCCGACGTTAGAAATACCGTTGTCCGCGATCGACCATGTGGAACCTCCGTCATTAGAAATAAACAAGCCAATTTCAGTTCCGGCCCAAATGATATTCGTATTGTAAGGCATGACAAGTAAAGAAAATGTCGCCACGTCCGGAAAACCGTTTTGGCTTTGACCGGTGATTTCATCGAACTGAGAAATGTCTTCCCATGTCTGACCCAGGTTTGTCGTCCGCATAACTTTTGGGGTTCCGGCAGCTGAAAATAAAGCGAAGGCTGTATTGCGATCGGTTGGATGTGTTGCAAACCCGGATGACTCCGTTAAGTTGTCTGGAAAATTATCCGATATTTCGGTAAAACTAAGACCGCCGTCGGTTGAAACATGGATGCCTCCTTTTGAGCCGATGAAAGGCGCCACATCAAGCCGTGACGTCGCCCAGACAATCTGCGGATCGGCGATAGATATGTCCACGTTATCAAATGCCCGGAATCCAAGCCAGTTACCGGTGATCGGTGTCAGATTCCATGTTGCGCCAAAATCATCCGAGCGATTGACCCCTGCCTGTCCAACTGTAAAAACAAGATCCGGATCGGATTTGGACGATGCGATCTTGCTGACAAACGGACTCGCTCCGGCCGTTGCCTGCGGAATCGCATACCAAGTAGCGCCACCATCCGTAGAACGGCTATATACGCCGTATTGCGATCCGCCAAGCATCAGGTCGGGATCGCGGTAGTTCCACGCAACTTCTACACCATCTCCTCCCAATGCCCGTGTCCA
>CAZHUW010000203.1:0-1186 GCA_964535295.1 uncultured Bacteroidota bacterium | reverse complement strand
CAAGATCGTGGTGATCCGCATGCACCTGACTTGTACTGGCCACACGGACCGTCGTTCTTGTAAAGTTCGTCGGATTGACCGTGATCCCATAAATTTCAACCCCTCCAACCAGAAGAGAATTGGCATTGAAGGGATTTACAGCGATCGTATTGTCAAACCATCCCGCGGTATAGGCGCCGGTGGAACCCGAAGCGCCTCCGCCGGTAAACCAATTGGGATTGGATCCGGTATCAATGACCTCCTGCCAGGTCGCGCCGGAATTAGTACTCATGAAAAGCTTAGCCGTTCCACGGCGGCGCTCAACGGCTGCATAAAGGCGTGTCGTATCGCTTGGCGCGATCGCCATTTCGACACGGGTGCTGATTCCTTGATACGTTCCTTCTCCAAATCCGATATCATTAGGATCGGCAAAATTATTTGCAGATATGAACCACGTTTCGCCGGCATCCACCGATTTGATCACGCCAACCTCATTCACCGTTGCATAAAGCGTATTAAAATTTAAAGGATTGGCGACGATCTGCTGAACACGGTTATCTGTCGTTGTCCCGAGCGCGACATCCGGATCGTAAGTCTGGTACCAGGTTGTCCCGCCATCGGTTGTTTTGAAAATACCGGATACGCGTTGCCCGCCGTTGGGGCCAAATGATGTATAATCGTCGTTACTGCACAACACCACCGTGTTCGGATCGTTTGGATCGACTACAAGCCGGTTGATCGCGCGTAAAACTTCTCCGTTCGCTGTGCTTGTCAACTGAAACCAATTTTCCCCTCGGTCCGTGGATTTCCAGACGCCGCTGCCCGCCAGATCAACTAGCCGGCCAAAACCCATGCCGGTTCCTGCGTACATAATATTGGGATTGGATGCCGCCATACCTATCGTCATGGTTGACAGCGTGGTCAGTTGCGGGGTCTTATTCTGCCATGTGGCCCCGGCATCTGTGGTTTTCCAGATCCCACCGCCGACCGAGGCAATGTACCAGTGCGTTGTCGGATGGTCCGGATCGATTAAAATATCTCGCACGCGCCCGCTGACATTTCCGGGACCGCGTTCGATCCATGGAAGGGCGGCCGAGCTCTTGCGGAGAACCCTCGATCCGGGCCGCGCATTCATGGCTTTTTGAAGCTGCGTCACTTTATAATTCGGCGCGTATGTTTTCCCTTCGCGATTGACCTTGATCTCCGC